>DACO01000027.1:0-786 GCA_002508635.1 Methanolobus sp. UBA118
GAAAACAGGCTGTTTTTTGTGAAAGCTAAAAATACGTGCAGAATGCGAGAACATGCCTGATAAAAGAAAGGTTGCCCTAAATATGCTTGCAGTTGATTTATATCTGATGATACCATAGTATGCCCCTATGTCAAACAGTAGTGCTGAGTCGCCGGTTGACACTGAAAACCCGAATATGGGAACAAATATAGAGTCAGAAGATTCTGAGAACAAGGATGTTGATTCACTTCTCAAGGAGATAGAAGTCCTGAAAGTGAATAATGAGAACATGCGGGCAAAGCTACTTGAATCAAGTATGCTGGCCAACAGCTATCTGGAAGAAGCAAATAAACTCAAAAAACAGATAGAACAACTTACAAGGCCACCACTATTCATTGCCAGTGTGATGGAAGTGGAAAATGACATGGCAGTTATAAGACAGCATGGTAACAACCAGGAGGTTGTCACAAAGATACCTGCGAATTTCCAGGGAGAGATCCAGCCTGGAATGAGGGTCTGCGTGAATGCTGCATTCTCTATAATTTCCATTATCAGCAGGGCAGCCGATGTGCGCGCTCAGGTAATGGAACTTATCAATTCACCCGGAATAGACTATGATATGATAGGAGGACTTGATGATGTCCTCACAGAAGTTATAGAATCCGTGGAATTACCGCTTACAGAGCCGGAACTCTTTGAGAACATAGGTATTGAACCACCGACAGGAGTACTGCTCCACGGTGCCCCCGGTACCGGAAAGACACTTATCGCAAAGGCTGTTGCGTCCCGCGCACAGGCAACTTTCGT
>DACO01000027.1:1055-3929 GCA_002508635.1 Methanolobus sp. UBA118
GTAAAGGACGTGTTCCAGATGGCAAGAGACAAGGCTCCCTCGATTCTGTTCATCGACGAGATCGATGCCGTGGGAGGTATGCGTACCCACGATGGAACCACAGGTTCCGCGGAAGTCAACAGGACAATGCTCCAGTTACTTGCGGAGATGGACGGTTTTGACGCAACAAGAGATGTTAAGATCATTGCCGCAACCAACAGGATAGACCTGCTTGATCCGGCATTGCTCCGCCCGGGACGTTTTGACCGTGTGATCGAGGTGCCGATACCCGATGAGAAGGGTCGCGCAGAGATCCTCAAGATACACACCCGCAAGATGAATCTTGACACCGATGTCGACTTTGAGAAACTCGCAAGGCTGACAGACGGCTTAAGCGGTGCCGACCTGAAGGTCGTCACAAAGGAAGCCGGAATGTTTGTCCTCAGAAGACGCGGCGACAAGATAACAATGAAAGACCTCATGGAAGCCTACGAGAAGGTTGTCACAGAGGAAGATACAAGTACGCCACACGGTATGTTTGCATAAGCAAATATACCCATATTTTTTGAACGAAAGTTTAATATGCATTAAGTTACTTTCAAGATGCTGTTAAGCCAAAACCAATTGCTCCGATAGTGTAGCACGGCCAATCATGTAGGACTCTCACTCCTGCGACTGGGGTTCGAATCCCCATCGGAGCACCTTCCTAACTTTTCTTTAATTGTTTTAAACACTCATTATAATTTTATATAGATTCAATTCTGCATAATTTCTATATAGAAACTATAGTCAGTAAGCTTAAAAACCACTTATTCCTTAGAAAACTCCAGATACACCCAAAAAGGTGCCAAAATGGAGTTATTACAGGAATATTTGAATGACTTGAAGCTTCGAGGACGTACGTCGCGCACAATTGAAAGTTATAAAAGCAGTTCATTGGAGTTCTTACAGTTTTACCCTGAACCTGAGAAAGTTGGCAAGATGGAAATACTGGAATATTTGCAGTATTTGAAGGACAAGGGAAAGAAAAACAGCACAATTCAAAGAGATTTTTCTGCAATCTCCGGCCTGTATGACTATCTTATTTTCATGGAGAGAACACACAAGAATCCCATTTTGCAGATCAGGACCAGATATCTTGATCAATGCGAAGATCCGGAAAGACGTTTTATCCCGGATATCCGGGATGTCAGGGAGATATTCAGATCCATTGAGTACGAGAAGGACCAGGACGACTCTGTGATCAGAGAGAAAGCAATGCTTATGACACTTGCCAAGACGGCAAGCAGAAGAGGAGAATACCTGGACCTTACCCTGGATGATATCAACCTGAAAAGGAATGAGATCTACTGGGCCAACAAGAAAAAGAGAAAGGTAAGGTTAGGGTTCATAGATCCTGAATTACACGATGTACTCGAAGAATACTTACAATGGAGATCTACTGTCAAGGCACATACAGACTATCTCTGGATCAGTGATAATGGCTACAGGATTCACAAGGATTACTCGAATGAAGTAATAGCTTACTACGCTGAACCTCTGGGCCTGCATGAGCCAGGAGGGCCATTATACAAGCGTTTAACATGCCATTGTTTCAGGGGTTTCTTTACAACATATATGCAAAGGGCAGGTATGGACGAAATCTATATAAAATGGCTTCGAGGAGATTCATTGAAAAAGAAGACATGGGCTAATCATTATCTAGAGTTTGATCCGGAACTGGTCAGGGAAGAGTATTTATTACGTGTCCCAAGATTCCTTATCTAATTTTATGCAACAAAGACTGCAAAGCACAGAACATATTAAAAAACACAACTTGCAGTAACTTATTTATAGAGTGCCATCCATACATACATCGCTATGACTAACCAACATCGTAAGGAGGGCGATAATATATCTAAGAGAGATATACACACAATATTCTATACAGCAGTGTTCACCTCACTGACTGCATGGTTAATTGATATAATATACACAACAGCACATCAGTTATTGTGGTAACTGGTTATGTCTGCTGGCTTACTTTGTACTACAAAGTAAGTAAACGATAATATATAAAGTTTTGCGTCGAAAAAAAGACGCATTTTTCATTTTTGAAAAAACATCAGTAGCGGTCTTTTTACATACAGTAGCATTCTAATTTCTTTAGCAGCAGTAAATCACATATTTAAGGTTTTGTAAATTTGAAGTTATCCAGCAATCTCAAAGGTGATCAGCTTTTACTCCTACTCCATACGTCGAACAATCCTTCGGTATAAGGAGCATAGGGGAGCCGGCCTGAAGGCCGGCTCCCTGGGAGTATGCAATCAGTGACCTCTCCATGTTTCCGATTAGTCATCACAACCGGAAGAATCTTTCCAAGGCCATTATTAGAAAGTGAAAAAACAGATTTTGTTTATTAAGAAATAAACGTTTTTTAAAATGCTGTTGGAAGATTTCCTTTACTTGGAGTTCTCTGTGTCTTCATTCATTTTGGCAATTTCTTTATCTGTCCAATCATATTCATAGCTAAGTATCTCTTTAAAGAACAAAAACACAAGATAAATAATCATAAGTATAAAAAAACCAAGTAGTGCAAAAGCATAATAATAATGACTTGTCATAGCCGCATATAGTGCTCCCCATTTTGTTAATGTAAATAAAATGCTTATTAAAAATAGCTGCTTCCAAGTGTTCATATAGAGATTCTCCAGTATGAATTAAATAATAATTAATAGTTAAAAGTTTGAACGGTTCATTTCACGTTTATATTGCATAATCTTTGTTATTTCCTTTATCTGTGAATTAAAGAAACAATACACAGCAGCAAAAGAACATTCAAATCTGGCTAGCTTACCAGCTTGAAAAATATCCAAACAATTAGCGGCCCAGATGATGAAGTATGCAGCCTGTAAC
>DACO01000027.1:4116-5056 GCA_002508635.1 Methanolobus sp. UBA118
ATGAAGTATGCAGCCTGTAACCCAGATATCCAGAATAACCCAAAAAGGCAAATTTTGTTTTCTGCAAATCTTTCCGAACTTTCTGCAGCTGTCTTGTTGGATTTCCCGGAACAACACATTTTTTGAGAATTAAACGTTAGCAAATGCTACTGTTATACTCTATCACTACCCTTTCTTCTCAGATATTTGCGGGCTTCCCCAAGATACAAAGCTCCTTCTCTCGGCTTTTCAGGCGGTTCCACACGATCTATCCGTCTTGGTCTTGCATCACCAGGTTCAACTACATACAGGTCAGACCCAATATCACCAAAGAATACATTGTCCGGATCTTCCAATCCGTTTTGTGACTTGATAGCATCCATTGGTCCATGTTCACTTTTTCTGATAGGGGATTGTGCTTTCTTTTTACCAGATTCTACTTGTGGCTTAGCTTCAGACTCTTTATCATTCTGCTCTTTACCCACTCTGATCACCATCTTAATATTTAATCCGAAACGACTTAAACATTACAGTAAGATACAGATCATATCTGGAACTCTGCCGAAATCACTGGTGGTACACCCATTTGCTCTGAATCCGCCTATAGCAAAGGTTAATGCATTTTAAGTACTAGGTCAGGGTAAGAAAAGATGAGGATAAAGTCCTTTTTCCTATTAGCCATATTCATAGTCCTGTTGTCCAGCCAGGTCACTTCAGCTCATGTCCCCCGGTTTGCAGACGGCGGATATTCCATCGATTCTGCAATAAAAGTCGAAGACCCGCTCAAATCATGGGTATTCTATTCTCAACTTCCGGATAACAGCACCGTGCAATACTATACATTTCAAATGCAGAAAGGAGACAGAATCAAATTATCACTTTTAACACCACAGAGAGGAGATTTTGTTCCCAGTGTTGTCCTGACAGGTCCGGGTATTGATGAAAAAGAGGATGTTCCCGA
>DACO01000027.1:5303-7343 GCA_002508635.1 Methanolobus sp. UBA118
AATAGCGGTGCATGGTCCATTGAAGGAAAAATGCCTGAAAGAGCTTCTTATGAAGCCTTTACCCCTTCAAAACATTACACATTACTGGACATCGATACTACTGCGCCTGCGACCGGCCAGTATTACGTTGCAGTCCATTCCACAACGACCGGAGGAGAATATGCATTGGGAATCGGATATACAGAGTCATTCAAACTGACAGAATGGATAACAGTACCGGCCTATACCATAAAAATACACCTGTGGGAAGGGCAATCCGTCTTTTCGATCTTCGCACCACTGATTGCCACATTGCTTGCAGGACTTGTGATAGCATTCAAAAGACAAAAGAATCTTTCTTATTTTGCAATTGCAGGCATAATAGCAGGACTATTCTATATTGGAAGTGCAGCAATGAAGCTTTATCAGATGATGATCGCAATGGAAGGAACCAGTGCTGGCCCTTCAATAGCCCTAACTACTGCTTTTATTATCGTTTCTGCAACACTTGGAATCCTTCTCTTGAAGCTGTCATTAAAAGACACAATAGGAACTAAAGAAAGATCATTGATGCTCTTTATTGGTATAGCAGGTCTTTTTACATGGTCAGGAGTATTCATAGGTCCGGCAATTGCAATAACTGCAGCCATTATCCCGGCAGATCTGCGTCTTTAGTGTTTAATCCGGACATTTGAATCTAGGATCCGGACAAATCAGGATATGCACGGAGCCGAACACCAATTATTTTTATCCTGGCTCCAACAAATGGCATTTTGGAATATATAATAGCAATTAATCATACAAAAGATATTAAAAGTATTACCAGCTTTAAACTTCCATGATAACTATGACTGAATTCTCAACAGAAAACAAAAACCGAAAAATACCCGGCTTCGAAGAAACTGCGAAGTTCCACGGTCATGTCTGTCCCGGACTGACCATTGGTTATATTGCAGCTAAAGCGGGAATTGAAAAACTAAAAAGTGAAAGAGACATCGATGAGGAGCTTGTCACAATCGTGGAGAACGATGCATGCGGAGTGGATGCGGTGCAGGCCCTCACCGGATGCACAATCGGAAAAGGTAATCTTATCTACCGTGACCATGCAAAGCAGGTCTTCACATTCATTTGCAGAGACAGTGGCAAAGCCGTCAGAGTGGCACTGAGAGCGAGCTTCAATATTGATGACATCGACCCCGAAGTCAGTGAACTCCGACCAAAAGTGATGGCAGGTACAGCCACCGAGAAGGAAACACAAGAATACAGAAAGCGCATGGACGGAATATCCAGGACCATGAGAGAAACTCCCGTAAAGGAAATGTTCGACATTAAGTTCGTGGAGGTGGAGATTCCACAGAAAGCAAGGATATTCAACTCAGTCAAATGTTCAAAGTGCGGGGAGATGATGGCTGAATCCAGAGCAAGGGTGCAGAATAGAGAATTTGTCTGTATCCCGTGTTATGAAGAATACACAAGAGGCTGGTAAAGAGCAAATTAAATCCTACAAAACCTGCGTTCATTTTTCCAATACATATCTGCTTCTTTTTCTTTTTATTAATTAAACATACTGAATCTATTTAAGGCAAAAGTATCCGACGTTTTACTTTTGCCAATCAAAACTCTTCATGAAAGTGATTTCTGAAATTATCCTAGGTGCAAATGCTGTATGTTTATTATTTTGCTTGTTTTTTGTCATACCTAGTATGAATAAGCAATAAATTTTTAATATTTAATTAACATAAAATGTGTAAAAGTAAGACTTTTGGAGAAGGCAAATGAAGCAGAATAAAAAGAAACAAGTTATACTCGTTTTAACGCTACTGGCTCTTTTTTCATTATTGTCCGGCTGCATGGGAAACTCATCCGACACCCAGGATACAGATACAACCAACCGTACTGCCGATACGATAAGCATCACCGATGCGATGGGAAAGACAGTGGAAGTACCGGAATCCCCCGAATATGTGATCTGTTCTGGTTCGGGATGCCTGAGATACCTTACATATCTTGAGGCGCAGGACAGGATCGTTGCCGTAGATAGCATAGAGACAAGGGAATCAG
>DACO01000027.1:7679-9758 GCA_002508635.1 Methanolobus sp. UBA118
GAGAAGATACTGACACTGGACCCGCAGCCACAGATAATTTTCAAGACCTATTCAGCTTCAGGATATGACCCGGAGGAGTTACAGGAAAAGACAGGAATTCCCGTAGTAGTCCTCAATTACGGAGATATGGTCAATAACAGAGATGAAATGTACCAGAGCCTCCGCATAATGGGAGAAGTTATGGGCAAAGAAGAACGTGCAGAAGAGGTAATTTCATTCTTCGATGCAAGTATCGCTGATCTCAATGAACGTACCAGAGAAGTTGCAGAGGAAAATAAGACCACATGTTACGTAGGTGGCATAGCCAGATCGGGTCCCCACGGATTCCAGTCTACCGAGCCAAGTTATCCTCCTTTCCTGTTCACCAACGCAAACAATGTTGCATATAATTCAAACCTCAGCACCGTAGAGGTCTCCAGAGAAAGTATACTCGGATGGGACCCGGAGATAATTTTTGTCGACCTGTCCACCGTACAGCTGGAAGACCAGTCAAGTGCCCTCTACCAGCTTCGACATGATGAATCATACCAGCAGTTAAGCGCGGTCAAAAGCGGCGAGGTCTACGGAGTGCTGCCATACAACTGGTACACACAGAACCACGGATCCGTACTCGCAGACGCTTATTTCGCAGGCAAGCTACTATATCCCGACAAGTTCGAGGATGTTGACCTTGAGGAAAAGACAATAGAGATCTATACATTCCTGGTGGCAGGAGGCGATGAGCAGAAGGGACGGGAAGTCTACGAGAATATGATAAATGTCTTCTCAGTCCCTGCATTCACAAAAATGGATGTATGAGAATGTACAGTGAAAAAGGCGAAATCAGCCGGAGATACAGGGAGCACACCGGCAGGAAGATAAGCTACATCCTGGCTGGCATCTTGCTCCTGATAATTATCACTATCCTGTCGATCTCAACAGGATCTGTGGACATCCCTCCTTCAGAAGTGGTTATGACCCTTGCCGGAAATAGCATTTCAAGCACGTGGGACAGTATCATATGGAACGTAAGACTGCCTCAGGTACTCACTGCAATCGTTGCAGGTGCCGGCCTGGCTGTTACAGGGGTTGTGATGCAGTCCATCCTCCGCAATTCCCTTGGATCTCCTTTCACACTGGGCATCTCAAATGCAGCAGCATTCGGGGCGGCATTCTCCATAATCATACTGGAAGCAGGCAGTACCAGCAGCAGTGTAGGAGATGCGGTAACCATCAATAACCCGTATACCACCACGGCAGTAGCATTCCTGTTTGCCATGCTGGTCACAGTCATCATCCTGGCATTCTCAAGACTCAGAAGCACAAGTCCCGAGGTCATGATACTTGTCGGAGTCGCAATGGGTTCATTATTCACCGCCGGAACCATGTTCCTGCAATACTTTGCCGATGATGTTCAGCTTGCATCCGTGGTATTCTGGACATTCGGAGACACTTCCCGTGCAAGCTGGGAAGAGCTTGGAATTATAACTATAATAGTAATAGTCTCAACGATCTACTTCACACTCAACCGCTGGAAATACAATGCAATCGACGCCGGTGATGAAACTGCAAAAGGATTGGGAGTAGATGTTGAGAAGGTAAGGCTTCGGGGAATGATGTGTGCTTCCTTTGTAACCGCAATGATCGTTGCCTTTCTGGGAGTGATCGGATTTGTGGGATTGATCTGCCCGCATATGGCACGCAGGATGATTGGTGATGATCATAGATTCCTTATAATCGGAAGTATTGTGACGGGATCGTTGCTTCTGCTTTCTGCTGACACTGTCGCAAGAACCATTATCCAGCCATATCAGCTTCCGGTAGCTGTCCTCACATCATTCCTGGGAGCACCTGCATTTATCTATATAATACTGAAGGGGAGAAGAATTTGATACTAGAAGTAAACGGGATTGAATTCCGGTACAAAAGCAAGGAAGTACTCAAAGATATTGGATTCCATCTGGAGAAGAATGAAATACTTTCAATACTCGGACCAAACGGAGTCGGGAAAACAACGCTTTTGAAATGTATGAACACCATCCTCATGCCACAGAATGGAACCATAATGGTTGACAGAGAGGATGTGCTCAAGCTTGAACA
>DACO01000147.1:0-10808 GCA_002508635.1 Methanolobus sp. UBA118
GACTCGGACCACCTGCCGGGAAAGATCAACTCATACGGGGAAATGCTTGAGAAAGGAAAGCGGGAAACACTAAGGCTGCTGGATTTCCTTGTAAGTGATTTTGGTTTTGACGAGAACGATGTCCATGCAGTGTTTTCCGGTGGCAGAGGATACCATTTCCACATCAGTGACCCGTCAGTCCTCTCGCTGGGAAGCCCGGAAAGACGTGAGATCGTGGACTATATAAGCGGGAAGCTCAATCCTGAGATGCATTACAGTAAAGAGTGGCTTGTCGGAGAGCACGGAAGCGGTACTGATACCTTCAAGGGTAAGACCGCTGTGCCCTACAAGTATGCGTTAAAGAACTATGACAGCGGCTGGGGCAAAAGGATTGCACATTATATAGTACAGTATCTTATAGCCGAGTCCGTCAAAGAAGACAAGAACATGTTCCGGGAACTCAGAGAACTCAAGGGTTTTGGAAGAAGTAATGCAAAAAGATTCCAGGAGCTTAAGAAAATATCAAAGAAGCCGGAAGTGCTCAGGAACATAGTCGACCATGGAAGGCTGGATTTCGGACACATCGATGATTTCCAGGACGTGGTCAGCCTGTTAATAAAACAAGCCGCTGAAAGGTCAAAGGTCAATTTCGGCAGCACCCAGGTGGACGAGCCTGTAACCGCAGATATCAAGCGACTCATCCGTCTGCCCGGTTCACTTCACGGGAAGTCCGGAATGAAGGTAACGGCATTGGGCATCGATGAACTTGAAGATTTCGAACCCTTGAACGATGCTATTGTGTTTGGCGACAGAACGGTAAAGATAAAAGTTATAAAACCATTTGCAGTTCAGATGAAAGAAAAGGACTTTGTACTGGAGGAGGGCGTTCAGGAACTCCCCGAATACGCCGCAATCTACTTCATGTGCAGAGGTGCAGCAGAATATGGATCGCACTGAGCTTAAGAACACACTCCGTGAAGAGGGCAGCTCTTCAATAAAAGGAATCCATCCGGACTTTTTCGAGGAAGTAGCGGAATATGTGAAGGAGCTTGAGGAAGAGATCGACAAGATCAACAACCCCAGATCAGTTGAATCGAAGATGCTGGAGGATGAGCTGCAGAGCGCCATGACGGATGTGGAGGTCATATTCATCCGCCGGCTTAAAAAAACAATAGTGACAGCCACAACAACTGCCTTTTCCAACAGACCTCCGCAGGACATACATAAACTGCTCCCCGAAGAAAGAAGAGTATATGATGCTGTCCTGTCAACCATAAACACGGCCAGACAGGAATTACTTCAACCGATACTCGACCCGCATGCCGGCAGTAAAGTTAAAGAGGACAGGAAGCCAAGTATAACTGGAGAGAGTGACGGGAAAAATACAATAGCTGAAAATTCAGGTCAGGGAGAAACAGGTGCTTCGCCGGAAACTGTCATGGACAGGCAGGAAAAAGAGGCAATAGGCAAAAGTAATATAAATGAAGAATTCGTTGTTGTGCGAATACTGGAGGACCTGCCTACTTTCAAGGCTATGGATAATCGAAATTATACATTGCGTGCTGAAGATGTTGTTGTTTTACCGGCCCTGAATGCAAAAGGACTAGTCAAACGCAACGTGGCACAGATGATCACTACTAATTGACCTAAAACTTATTTAAGGTGTAGAAATGAAGATCCCGAAGAGATTCAAAACATATTGCCCTTCATGCAAGAAGCACACAGAAGTCGTCGCGGAAAGAGTGAGGAAGGGTAAAGCATCGTCATTAACACATATCTCAAGACAGAAGAAACGCCAGACAGGAATCGGCAACAGCGGTAAATTCTCAAAGGTGCCTGGAGGAGACAAACCCACCAAGAGAGTATGGCTGAGGTACAAGTGCACAGAGTGCAACAAGTCCCACCAGAGACCCTGTTTCAGAGCAAAGAAGTTCGAATTTGCGGAGTGATGTGAATGAACAAACCAAAGAGCAGATTCCTGCGTGTCAAATGTAATGACTGTGAGAACGAACAGGTCATTTTCGGAAGCGCAAGCGAGAAGGTAACATGTCTTGTATGCGGAAGGACACTCGCAGAACCAACCGGCGGAAAATCAACAATCACAACACATATTCTTGAAGTTCTTGATTAAAGTGATTTATAATGGATAGAAACAATTGGCCAGAAAGCGGAGATTTTGTTGTCTGTACCGTAAAGGACGTAACCGACTTCGGTGCATACACAACACTCGAGGAGTATGATGGAAAAGAAGGATTCATCCATATCTCCGAAATCAAGGCCGGATGGGTCAAATATGTCAGGGACCACGTACGTGAAGGACAGAAGATCGTCTGTAAAGTACTTAACGTGGATTCATCCAGAAGGCATATAGACCTGTCACTAAAAGATGTTAACGAGCATCAGAAGCGTGCCAAGATCCAGGAATGGAAGAACGAGCAAAAAGCTGCCAAGTGGCTTCAGTTCGTGGCAGAAGAGACAAAGACCGATAAAGAGGAGATGCAGAAGGTCAGCCAGAAACTGGTTGAGAACTTCGGAAGCCAGTATGCCGCATTCGAAGAAGCTGCCATGACCGGAGTCAATGCCTTCAGCGACATCAAGCTCAAGAAGAAAATTGCCAGCAGCATTGCCGAGGTCGCTCAGAACAACATCAAACTGCCCTTTGTGGACATCGCAGGTTATGTCGATCTGACATGCAATCTTCCTGAGGGAATCGAAGTAATAAGGACTGCCCTTGAAGCAGCCAATAAGGTCGATGACGAAGATGACGTGCGTATCGACATCAGTTACACCGGTGCACCAAGATACAGAATAAAGGTCATAGCCCCGGATTATAAAAAGGCGGAATCCGTGCTGAAGAAATCAGCAGATATTGCCGTTGATACTATCGAAGAACTTGGTGGAAAAGGCGAATTCCACAGACATAATGATGCTGTAAAGGCGTGATGTATCTTTGGGGTTGAAGATCTACAGGTGTAAGAACTGCGGCAGATACACACTTGAAGAAAAATGCCCGGTATGCGGATCACTTACAGTGGATCCCAGACCGGCTAAATTTTCCCCCGAGGACCCATATGGGAAATATCGCAGATTAGCCATAAAGGAGAATGATCTATGAAGGGGACAAAAGTAATTCGATTAAGAGAGGAAGTTCAGCTTAATAATCCTGTTTTTCTTGTAGGGCTTCCAGGCGTAGGACATGTCGGAAAACTTGTTGCAGAGCACCTGATCGAAGAACTGGATGCCGAGAAGATCCTCGAGATCTATTCACACCATTTCCCACCACAGGTACTGGTGGACGAGAACAGTGAGATCCATACTGTCAATAATGAGATGTATATCTGTTCCATTGAAAAGTGCGATATTCTGGTACTTGTCGGAGACCACCAGAGTTCCACCGGAGAAGGACACTATGAACTCTGTGACCTGTACCTGGACATTGCAGAGGAATTCGGGATCCAGAGAATCTATACCCTCGGAGGTTTCCCCACCGGACAGCTAACCTATTCAGATGAGGTACTTGGAGCTGTAAATAACCAGGAACTCATTGACGAGCTCAAAGAAACAGGTGTTGTTTTCAAGGAGAACGAGCCCGGAGGAGGAATCGTTGGTGCTTCCGGACTTATACTGGGTCTAAGTAAATTCAGGAATATCGATGCAGCATGTCTGATGGGACTTACCTCAGGATACCTTGTAGATCCGAAAAGTGCCCAGTCGCTGTTGAAGGTCATATGCGGGATATTCGATATCGAAATCGATGAAGGTCCTCTTGAAGAGCGTGCAAAGGAAATGGAAAAGATCGTTGCCAGGCTCAAAGAGGTAGAACAGCAGCAACAGGGAATATCGGATGCCAATATCAAGGATGATGACCTCAGATACATAGGCTGAAGGTGTCCGATGAAAATAAACGCCGATCTGCACATACATTCTAAATATTCAATGGCATGTTCCGGCAAAATGGACCTGCCGACAATTGCAAGAGAGGCTTCAAAAAAAGGCATTGACCTGGTCGCCACTGGCGACTGCACCCATCCCCAATGGATGAAGGAGATCAGAAGTCATGCCATCGATGATGACAATGTCGTCATCGAAAATACTACTTTTTCAATAACAACTGAGATAGAGGACAAGAACCGTGTGCATCACCTGCTGATACTGCCATCCGTATCAAAGGCACAGGAATTGGCTGAATCAATAGCAAAATACGGTAATCTCTCAACAGACGGCCGTCCCACTGTTCGCCTTGACGGCAGTGAGATAGCAGAGATAGCAAAGGACATTGGAGCACTCATCGGACCCTGTCATGCATTCACCCCCTGGACGGCAATGTATGCATACCATGATTCCCTTGAAAGCTGCTATGGAGACATGAAAGATTATGTTTCTTTTCTCGAGCTGGGTCTGAGCGCAGACAGCGATTACGCAGACCGCATAAGTGAGCTTCACGGGCTTACATTTCTCACTAACTCCGATGCACATTCCCCCTATTCCAACAAGCTTGCAAGGGAATTCAACCGGATAGAGCTTCCCGAAGTTACATTTGAAGGCCTGAAAAAGGCGATTCTAAGGGAGGATAATTACGGAGTCACAATGAACATCGGGTTCTATCCGCAGGAGGGCAAGTACAACGAATCCGCATGCATCAAGTGTTTTACCCACTACTCCTTTGAAGACAGCATAGCAAACAGATGGAAATGCAATGTCTGCGGAGGACGTATCAAAAAAGGAGTGGTGGACCGGGTGAACGAGCTTGCCGATCTCTCAGAACCGCAACATCCGGACCACAGGCCATCATATATCCATCTGATGCCGCTTTCGGAAATAATAATGATGGCACTCGGACATGCGAGCATCAACACCAAGGGAGTACAGAGTGCATGGAACGCCCTGCTAGAAAAGTTCGGAGATGAGCTGAATGTACTACTTCATGTGGAACCTGAAAACATGGATTTTATTGACAGGAGAATCGTAGATGCGATTACCGCCTTCAGGGAAGAAAAGGTAATTCTGCATCCCGGAGGCGGAGGAAAGTACGGCTGGATAGAGATGCCGGAGGAAAAAAAGGACGAAGGCAACGACCATAAAAAGAGCCAGAGTTCCCTCTTTGATTTCTAATCTCGATACTTATATAATAGATAAAAACTATCAGAAGCAACGTGCCGAGGTGGCAGAGCGGACTAATCCGATGACGGAAAAGTCACGGAGTCCAAACGCGACCGGCTCGAGACCGGTTTCTCCGGGAGGAGTGCTTGGGTTCGAATCCCAACCTCGGCGTTTTTCTTAGCACTATTTCTTATCAGTAGTCAGGTAAAACAGATTTCATATAAGAGAATTTTTTCTTATTTAACCTGAACTCATCTTAATTACACTGAAAATCTCATCTTTTGTCCAGAGACTATATTGAATACCATTCAAAATTAACTCTGTTTCAGGTAAAGACAAATAATAGAATATCAGTCGATTGGTATAATTAAATAAATATAACTATATTTTATTCTATTCAGGTAAGATTATTCTTTAAAAAAGCTATCCTGAAGCTCATTTATGGATTTATGACATACACATATACAAAAGTTTTAACAAAATTATAAATAGTTTTAATATTAAAGAAACAAAAAGATAAAAAAGGATTTTTGTTCATACATGGAACCTCAATACTCATGCACCGGTAGTGAAGAAAGGCCGAAGTGCAATAATGATAAAGAGCTGCTGGAAAAGCATATCCTCGATCTTGAAAGGAAACTGGAATCGAGGGAACTGGAGCTGCAGCTTACCCGCAATTTTTACGAAGAACGCCTTGAGAATCTTAATGATGTACTTTTTACAGTGGATGAAAAAGGTGTTTTCACCTATCTGAATGCTGCCGTTGAAAACATTACAGGGTACAAAAGGGAAGAGGTTCTCGGAACACCATTTACAAAACATGTCCATCCGGAAGACCTCCCCGGCCTCCTTAAAGATATTGAAAGGACAGTATCCGGAGAAAAAAAGCCTTACATGTTCCGCATAATCAAAAAATCGGGTGATATCGGCTATGTGCATACTACATCCCGTGCAATCATAAAAGAATCAAAAGTAGTCGGAATAAACGGATTGATGGTGGATATCAAAAAACTCAAGCAGGTCGAGTCCAGACTCAAGGAAGAAAGAGACATTGCACAGAAATATCTTGATGTCGTAGCCGTAGCAATACTTATGATAGACAGGGAGGGAAACATCAACCTCATAAATAAAAAAGGATGCGAGATGCTCGGCTTCAGGGAAGATGAAGCCCTCTCAAAAAACTGGTTCGATATCTATTCCCCGGAGTATTCAAGAGAAGAAGAAATTGAGAAATATAGAAAAGTGATGAACAGGGAAATTGACATACCCCAGCATTTCGAGTCATCCGTTTATGTACCGGATAGAGGAATAAGGACCTTTCAGTGGCATAATATCCTTCTAGAGGATGAGAGTGGGAAAATAAAAGGCCTTCTGACGTCAGGAGAAGACATCACTGAGAGGAAAAAAGCTGAAAAGACACTTATACTGGCCAAGCTCATAGCTGAAAATGCAAACAGGACTAAAAAAGAATTCATATCCACGATCAGCCATGAACTAAGGACTCCGCTAAACCACATAATAGGGTATTCACAGATTCTGCACGAAGATCATTCAGGTTCACTGACAGAAGAACAAAGAAAGTATGCAAAGGTAATAGAAGATAGTGGAGACCAGCTGCTCAAAATGGTAAATTCCATGATAAGCCTTTGTGAGATAGAGAACGGAACACTTGAGATTGTGGAAAATGAATTCTCATTTGCTGCTGTGGTCAGTGAGATAGAGAGTTTCCTGATGCCTGTTGCAAAAAAGAAGAACGTGACTCTGAAATTTGACATCAACTATAGTATTGATGAAATCTATTCAGACGAAGACAAGGTCCGGACTATAATCTATAATCTCACCCATAATGCAATTAAATTTACCCCTTCTGGCGGAGATGTGACTGTAAAGGTCTCATCCTTTGGCCGGGATTTTATCAGAATATCCGTGATTGATACTGGAATCGGGATCTCAGAAAAAGAGCAGCAGAAATTGTTCAGGCCTTTCTGCCAGGCGGATTCATCCCTTAACAGGAGATATAACGGAACGGGACTTGGATTATCCCTGGCCTATGAACTTGTTGAAATGCTTGGCGGAAAAATGCACGTAAAAAGTGAACCAGGAAAAGGAAGCACCTTCAGTTTCACAGTTCCCATATGTCGCTATTGAAGCATATCAGGCA
Organism: Methanolobus sp. UBA118; assembly: GCA_002508635.1. Taxonomy (GTDB): domain Archaea; phylum Halobacteriota; class Methanosarcinia; order Methanosarcinales; family Methanosarcinaceae; genus Methanolobus. The sequence goes on from DACO01000147.1 coordinate 7,241, forward strand.
TTTTTGATCTTTACTGCAGTCCCGTATGCGAGCAACTCTGCAGCACCTGCCATTGTCTGCGATGTGGTGAACCTTACATTCACAACAGCATCCGCATCCATATTCTTTGCTTGATCGATCATCCGGGTAAGGGCTTCTTTTCGGGCCTGTGCCAGCATATCCGAATAACCTCTCAGCTCACCGCCAACAAGGTTCTTCAGGCCTGCGGCAATGTCACTTCCAAGATGTTTTGCACGGACAGTGTTCCCGAAAACCACACCTATTATCTCGACTTCCTTACCATCTATATCGTTTGTTGTTGTTACCAGCATAGTATTCCTCCTTTGTTCAGTTTCTGTTATTCAAATAATTATTATCCTTATCGAGATCCGCTTTCTGAAGTGTGAAGACAAATGTGCTGCCTTTGTCGGTTTCACTTTCAACTTTTATGGAGCCACCCATGCCCTCGACTATTCCTTTGCTTATGGCAAGGCCGAGGCCACATCCGCCTACTTTGCGCGTAGAGGTGCTGTCGATCTGGTAGAACTTATCGAATATATGTTCAAGATTCTCAGAATCGATTCCAATACCGTTGTCACTCACACTTACCTCAATCATTCCGGCAAGCTCTTTTGCAGATACGCTTATCTGCCCACCGACCGGAGTGAACTTGACGGCATTACTGAGCAGATTGACAAATACCTGGATGAGTTTGTCCTTATCTGCATACACCTTCGGAGCAGGTTCAGGCATGTTTACCTTGAGATCAATGTTCTTATCACGTGCAGGTTTTGAGATATTCTCCAGGGAATGATCCAGAGCTTCACTGAGATTGATGTTCTCCATCTCGAAATTCATCCGGTTGGATTCGATCCTTGAGATATCCAGAAGGTCGTCCACCATTCTGGCCTGCCTGTCAACATTTCTGTTAATGAGGGCAAGCATCTGCTTTCTTGTATCCTGATCGCATTTTTCCTCAAGCAGGAACTCACTGGAAGTTTTCATTGCCGTAAGAGGTGTCTTCAGCTCATGCGAAACCATGGACAAAAACTCGGTCTTCAACCTGTCAAGTTCCTTGAGCTTCAGGTTTGCGGCTATCAGGGACTCGTTGGACTGTTTGAGTTCATGGGTCTTTTTCTCCACTTCATTTTCAAGGCTCCTGTTCCAGTTGAGCAGTATGAAGTAAACCTGTGATCCCAGAAAGAGTATGAAAAGCACTGAAAGACCTGCAACGGTAAAGAGCTTCACATAAACAGATACGATAAGCCTGTCAACAGCACTGCCCGGACTTGTAAGACCCAGGGACCAGTTCTTATTGTACCACGAAACGGGAGAGTATGAAATAAGAATGTCCTGTCCCTGATCCGAGCTTGTATCAGGGTACTTTCCGTTTCCTTCCTGACCCTTTATCTGGGCCTGGACTATATCCAGACGCTCTACTTCATAGCCACTGATGTAATCGAAGTAGTCAGTACCTTTTTCATAGGTGCCAGACTGATCATAGATTATCTCACCTTCACTGTTGAGCAGATAAACAGAGTTCGAGCTGTTTGAAGTTGCATCAAACTGGCGGATAATGTTTTCATCAGATACAATTCCAAAGATCGTACCCTTGAACTCACCATCCTCGAAAACAGGAACCCATACAAAGGAGCCATAGATGCCTTCCATAGTCATCCTGGGCTCGGATATATAGACCTCACCTGTCTTTTTTACCTCTTCAAAAGCCCATTCATTGTTGTTCTCATGGAGATTGTAACCGTAGGGTACATTTTCCGAAGGGTAGCCGGATACGACCGTACCATTGGCATTGATGAATTCAAGTACGTGATATATTTCAGCCGCCTTATAGATAGTTTCGAAATCCGAGACAAAGAGGTCCTCAGGTACCCCCTGCTCGTTCCTGGCCATCACCTCCAGAAGCAGCACTCTTTCATTGAGTAGCTCCTCAAGGGATGAAGAAATATATTGTGTAAGGATCAACTGCTGGTTCTGATACTGATCCTCTACGATGGATCTTACCTCAACATTGGCCCGCATCCAGAAAAAGACGATTGAGCCGATAAGAAGCAGTACTATCACTGCAAATACTATAAGGTTCCATCTACTTTTTTTATCCAGCATAGGATGAAATAATTATTTTTTAAAGGAGAGATTCAGAACTTAGTTCTTCTGAGCACGGTCCTTATGCGGGCCTTCAATTCCTTCAGGTTGAAAGGTTTTGTCACATAGTCATCCGCACCCAGTTCAAGTCCCTCTACCTTGTCATCGGTCTCACCTTTTGCTGTCAGCATGATGACAGGTATGTGCCCGGTGGAAGGGTCTGACTTCAAACGCTTACAGACTTCAAATCCATCCATTCCTGGCATCATTATGTCAAGCAGGATAGCATCGGGGTTTTCAGTCTTTGCCTTTTCAAGTCCCTCAAAGCCATCCAGAGCAACAACCACATTATAGCCCTCAGATTCCAGTGCCACCCTTAGTGCGGTCAGGGCATCCAGCTCCTCATCAACTATGAGCAGCTTCTCACGGGTATCACTGAGGAAATCGATTCTCTGTTGCACTATGCTCTCATCCAGATCAAGAGAGCTGGCAATCTCTGCGGTGCTTATACCGGGATTCTCTTCCATGAGTGCAAGGATTTTGGGGTCAATGTTTTCCGTATCCATGATAATACTACCTGGAATTATCAATATAAATACCCTGATGATGCTATTAAAACCTTTCCAAATATCAAAGAGCTTATATCTTGATTAGACCGGCTGTCCGAATAAAAGAAAACCTTATAATCCATAACCGAATATCTTAGTAAAGATTAAAATGGATGCGCTGGAAGAGATTTTTGGAAAGACAGCCCAGATGACCGTTCTGAAAAACCTGATTTCACACCGGGACGAGTCAACATATCTTTCGGGAATTGCAGAAGAGACAGGCCTTTCCCATTCCAGTGTGGCAAGGGTTATATCCCCACTCATTAAAAGCGGGATAGTTATCGAGAAACCTCTGGGAAAGCAGATACGCACATTCCGCCTCAATCTTGAGGATGAAAAAACACAACTGATACTGGACTTTTATAAGAAGCTTAATGAAAAAGCCGGTAAGCAGTAACTACTTTTTTCTAAACCTGTCAAATTCTAAAAAATAAAGATTAGTTTTCCTGCTCAGAAGAATCTCTGCCATTCTCCTGCGAAGTTCCAAGCAGCAACACTGCCATATGACCGGCCAACTCTGCAAGCAGGTTCATAAGATGCAGTGAAACAATTCCCACAAATATGCCTATAACTGCCGTGACAAGAGCTTCAGACAGAGTGTCTACCAGGAACGGGCCAATGTATATGGGACTGAAGTGATACAATACCGGAGACAGCACCATACTCAGTGTCAATGTTATAAGAACTACCGTAACCACAAGGGACAGGATACCCATGGGGAATTTCAGGATAAGATAAAGCAGGGATTTCCATGTAACGGGATTCTTCAATCTCTTCACACCTTTGCCAAGAATACTGTCATCGGAAGCCGGACCCCGGGACATTGGAGATATATTCACATCCAGAAGCCATATCGCAAGCTGACGTTCAAAGGATGC
>DACO01000147.1:11104-15115 GCA_002508635.1 Methanolobus sp. UBA118
CTTACCAGAAATACGAAGTAAGCGGTGCCAAGGGGAAATGTGAACAGCAAATACAGGATATTCAGGTAGGTCTGCTTCCTGAAAGCAACGTTCACGAAACTCCAGCCAGTGCACCTATTTGTTCACGCATTGTTGTCTCTCTGTAAATAAATCCAATGTTTTTTACGAATCAATTCTAAATATCTGACCATTCTAGCCTTTTCAGGCAGGAATCAGACGATCCTTATCTGCCATATTCCTGAATTCTCTGTGGTCTCCTCACAAAGAAATACAGTAAAGCACCCAGGAGATGGGTAAAGAGGATTATGATTACCCAGATCAGCTTATCATTACCCTGAGATGGTTCTTTCATGGCACAATCTACGAGCATCCATATCCAGAAAATGGTCCCGATTATGCCTATCCCGAAGAATAGAAAGACCATCAGAAAGGGAATTCCGATAAATAGACTGTCTATCATATTAACTCCTCAACTCCAATTTCATTCATGCCTTAACGCATCCACAGGATTCATCTTTGCAGCCTTGTTGGCAGGATATACACCTGCAAGCAGCCCTACGATGATCGATACGATCATTCCCACAAAGATCAGGTCAAGAGGGAAGATATACGGCAGTCCCATGGCACTGTCTGCCAGATAGGCACCGAGTACCCCAAGACCTGTGCCAAGTACACCTCCGATCAGTCCCACTACCATTGATTCCACGATGAACAGGGAAAGTACTTCATGATTCTTGTAGCCAAGGGATTTCATGATACCTATCTCATTTGTCCTTTCAGTAACGGTTACCAGCATGATGTTCATGATACCAATGGACCCAACGATCAGTGAGATCAGCGCAACTGAAGTAAGCAGAGATCCGAGTGCAGCGGATAGCTGATCGACCTCTTCCAGTATTTCGGCCTGGTTCATCAGGGCATATGGCTTTGCATCTTCATTATCAATATCCCTGGATGAAACACCAAGGTCCCTTGCAAGCCTTTTATCAAGTTCGTCAGTAACATCATCTATGGATTCCAGACTTGATGCAGCCGCAAAGAATCCCCAATAGTAATCTTCTCCCATGATCTCGTTCATGGTTGAAACGGGGATGAATATCCTGACATCGGACTCGATACCGCTCTGAACAAAGGTGGTATCAGGGTCTTTTATTATACCTTTGACCTTGAATTTCTGAGTCACAACCTCGCCGTCTGCTCTTGTGAACGTCAGCTCAATGGTATTCTTTTCAGATATCTTCTTATCGAATTTCTCATACGCCACATCATGTCCCAGAACCGCCATGTATTTGTCATTGTCATCAAGAAAACTTCCGGACTCCATTTCAATGTTCGCGACTTCCTCATAATCCTGGGAAACACCCTGTACCTGTATCTGCCTGGTCGTGGAGATGAACCTGGTCTCGGCTACCTCCTGACTTAAAGGAGAGACACCGGTTATTCCGGGAGTGTTCTTTATCAGTTCCATTTCACTGTCATGGAAGAGATTGGATTTTTTGCCTCCTACAATAATAAAATTATTACCCACCGAACCTATTTCCTCGGTAAAGAACTCATTGAAACTCGCTCCCAGAGAAACATTGGCGATCACCGCTGCAACACCGATAACAATACCAAGGGTTGTAAGTGCAGACCTCATTTTTGAGCTGCCGATACTTCCCAGTGCCATTTTTACAGAATGTGTAAGGCTGAGCATAGTGAATCCCCTGAAACTCCCATTAGTTATTCTGCTTTCTGCGTCTGTACAGGAATACGGCAGAAAGACCCAGCAAAACAGCTATACCCAGACCTGCTGCAACAGTATTGTTACCGCCTTCGTCTTCTGATACGGTTTTCACTTCACGGCTACCTATTTCAGTCACATGCTCGTTGATTCCGTTTTTGTACTCAACCTCAATTGACACAGGATAAGATTCCTTTTCACCATTACCTGTTGCCTTGATCTCAATGGTGAACAGTTCATCCGAATCCATTGAACCTATATAATACTCCTCAGGAGCGAAATCAAGTTCATCAGAATATAATCTTACACTTACCGAGTTGAGTGTGTTTGGATGCATGTTGGCCACATCGAACTCGAAACTACCTTCACCGTTCGTGATCATCAGTGGTTTTGAAGGTATTACCTTGATTGCTGAAGAATCAACTGTGATAGGGATTCTCCAGTTGCTATTATACTCATAGGAATTTCCCACTGTTGAGAGTTGCAGATAATATGTTCCATCCCCGGTTTCTTCACTTACTTCAACATTGTAACTTAAAGATATGGAATCACCAGGACCTATCACACCGGAACCCTGGTAACTGTCGCTTTTGATATCTATACCCTCAGAACCTTTCAGCACTGCAGACTGCACCCTGGCATTTGTGTCATATTCTACACCATCTATAGTCACAGAGTTGCTTGTCGCGGTATTGGTGAGAGTGAAACTTATGGTACCTCGGTCACCCGGCATGAAAACTTCAGGATCGCTAGTCACAGAGCCAAGCTGTAATGTACCTTTACTGTCAAATGAAGCCGAGCCGACTTTCAGGTCAAAGGTTTTCCTGAACCAGGTATCTCCCGCATCGGTCTGGTAATATATGTCAACGCTGCCTGTACCAACCCTGGCACCGTCATCCACGAAGAGGCGATACTCTTTTACCGCAGCATCTTCGGGTGAAAGAATACCAACCTTTTTTATCGCATTCTTTTCTGAGTCCAGAGAGAAAGGATATTCAGGCTCAAGTTTGACAGATACCGCATCCGCACGACCATAACCGATGTTCTCGATCTTTACAGACACATCAACATATTCACCGATCTGTGCAGGGAACGGATCGTATTCTATGATATCCACCTTGAGATTTGCAGCCGAGTCTGCCGATGCAGGGGCCATAAGTGCAGAGAATAACAATCCGATACAAAGTATTGAACCTATAATCTTCCGAATAGAATCTTTTATTTCAGCCATATCAACCACTTCAATTATTTTCGATCTTTCCATCCCTTATCAGCACGACCCGGTCCACATATTTTTTCATCTCGGGATCGTGTGTTATCATAACAATAGTACAACCCTTACCGTGAAGTTCGGAAAAGATCCCCATGATCTCTTCACTTGTTTTCGAGTCCAGATTACCCGTGGGCTCATCCGCAAGTATCAGGGAAGGATCGTTTATCATCGAGCGGGCTATTGCAACCCTCTGACGCTGCCCACCGGAAAGTTCGGTTGGCTTGTGATGCAGCCTGTCATCAAGACCTACCAGTGTCAGCAGGTCCTTTGCTCTCTGTGCTGCATCGATGTTCTTCTTCGAGTTTGAATAGGTGGGGAGAAGCACATTCTCATATGCACTCAGGCGTGGGATCAGATTGAAGTTCTGAAAAACAAAACCAATCTCAAAACCACGCAGTTCAGCAAGCTCATTATCCGATATGGAAGCAGTGTCCTTTCCCATCAATCGTACACTGCCGTCTGTCGGTCTGTCAAGACAGCCTATCATGTTCATCAGAGTACTTTTGCCTGAGCCGGAAGGACCCATGATAGCGACAAACTCACCCTTTTTAACATTGAGATCGATACCGTGGAGAATGGGAACTTCCATCTCACCAAGCTGATAACTCTTTTTCAGACCATTTATTGTAATTACATTCCATGTGGAATCCGAATCCGAACCATTCAAACTGCTGCCAACCATTAATATACCTCTAGTTCTCGTCGTAAAACCTGACTATTTATCGACAAATTAGACTACTTGTTATAAGTACTTAAGCATTTCTATAAATCGACAGGTTAGACAAAAAAAGTTAGATTATAGATGCCCAGCATCATTCATGTCGCAAAGCTTCCACAGGATTCAGTCTGGAAGCCCTGCTTGCAGGATACACACCTGCCACAAGTCCTACGACAAAGGATATGAAAAAACCCAGAAGTATAAGGTATGGCGGGAACACCCTGGGGATATCGAGATAGGTTTCAACAGTAAAAGACCCAATCATTCCGAGAAGTGTACCAAGAATACCACCTATTA
>DACO01000138.1:0-1389 GCA_002508635.1 Methanolobus sp. UBA118
CTCACCTATGATGATGCCTTTTCCTGCATCAAGGCTGATAAATCCCCGTGGACAGGCATTGATGCATATTCCACACTCTGTGCACTTGTGATTTCTTAACAGTTGTATTGAAGCTTCTTTAAATAGAGCTTCCGCTTTTTCCCTGGTCTCCGAATTTACTACCATACTGCCCGAGGAGAATATCTTCACAGTTGAAGAATACCTTTCGGTGAACAGCAGACCTAATTCCTCTGAAAGACTGGTTTTTCCCAGGATATTCATGATATTGGCAGTCCTTTTCACGGAAAGACCACTGACAGCTCCCTCGATAGTATAACCACCGGCCTTGCAGGGAGAAATACCCGAAGTAATACTGATATCAAAAGAACTCTCAGGTGCCTCAAAAGAGGCGGATATTCCCATATCTTCACAGAGCTTGATCATCTTGGGAGGGAGTTCTTTCCAGCGCCACATACCATGAGCTACAAACTCTTCAGACATACCTGCCTCTTTAGCCCAGTCCAGAAGGAAAGAATGCCATCGTCCATAGAGTTCGGGATGCAGATCCTTCAGACGCATGTACTCTGCGGAAAGTGCAGCCGGACACAGGTAACAGCCCACCCTTTCAAATCCCAGGTCATAAAGAGGATTATACTGCAATCCTCTCCAGTGGATGTACAGCCAGATTTCTATTGCTCTCCAGTCCTTTATCGGAAAAATATTGAGCTGACCCGGTACAAAGGGATTGTACTCACTGGTGGCAATCTTTGACCTGCTGAAAGATTCGTACTTCCTCTTGCCGTCAATGGTCAGGCAGACAGGAGCAGTTTCCAGACACTGTTCCATGGCCTCGTTCGCAGGTGCAAGCTTGCAGATCTTACAACACCATCTGAAATCCTTTGCAGGAGGGCCAAAGGTTTCCACATTCTCCCAGAATCCAGTGGATGCTTTTTTTTCAATCAGTTCGATACCATTGTTACTGCAATATTCATGTACAAAATCCACGGTTTCCGGGAATTCGATGCCCGTATTCAGGAAAAAAGCCTTAACATCCCTCTTTCGAAGAGCGCTTGTAGCCAGGTCCAGTATCACAAGGCTGTCCTTGCCACCACTGAAAGAAACATTTACAGGAAGGGACCTGTACTGCTTCTGGTTTGCTATACCCTTGATCGTGTTCATGGCATTTTTTCCAAGGGTCCTCAGATATTGTACATTTGCAGCCACCACATCTTCCATTGTCGAAACCCTGGAATTAAGAGCAACTTTCTGTGAATCCAGTTTCCGAACCTTCAGGACCGGACTTTCAGAGGTTTGAAAATCTTCAGCATTGCAGTATGCCACTCCATATCCTGTCAGATTTTCAGAAACAACAAGTACATAGTCTCCGCTTTTTATGCCAGCAGACATGTT
>DACO01000138.1:1622-3203 GCA_002508635.1 Methanolobus sp. UBA118
TCGATCATATCAGAACTGAGTTTTTTTCCGTTCAGATGTTTCCTGCTTTTCTTTATAGTCACGACCTTATTTCTGCAATGGCCAAGCAGTATTTTAGCACCCTGAACCATCGGCTCGAAATTGTAATCCATTAACCGCAGGTCAAATCTTAGAATTCCAAAGAACAGACCATCCACAATTACCTCATCGGTCTTGTCGTCTCCGGGAATCTTGTTTAATAGCACAATGCGTTCATCAATGGGATCACAGGAAAAAGACTTCAGGAGTTGTTCATGAAGGACCTGCCTTTCATAAGGAGAGCAAAACCTTACATCCGCAGGTTGGGATAAGGAAATCTTTCGTCCGTTTTTATCACAGGTGCAGCATTTTTCTTCGATAAGAGGAACGTTACATACATCGCACCAGAAAATAAAATCCTTTTCATTATCCGCATGCCTTGGTCTGGATTTTCCTCGACCATGGTTTCTGGCTTTCTCAGTCGAAGATTTGCTTTTTTTATGAATAGAACGTCGATGAGATTTCTTTTGATTCATTAAATATACCGATTACTTTTTCGTTTAAACTTTAAAAACAAATGAAAACAAGGGTAAATCCGGCTGGACCGGACTTAATATAGTTTGCAAATATTTGTGGAGTTCAGTTATTCTTGAGATACTCATTGATTGTCTTTGCTGCGAGCTTACCCGCACCCATTGCACTGATAACCGTCGCCGCACCGGTAACTGCGTCACCACCTGCGCAGACATTTTTCAGGGAGGTGTTCCCGGAATCATCCACAACTATCGTACCACGGGAGCCAACTTCCAGACCTTCGGAACCCGAGAGGATCATTGGATTGGGAGAAGTGCCTATAGCAATGATCACAATATCCGCATCAATGACAAATTCGGAGCCTTCTACCGGCACAGGTCTTCTGCGGCCGGACTCATCAGGTTCTCCAAGTTCCATCTTAATGCACTCGACACCTTTGACTGTCATATTCTCGCCTTCGAGGATACGCACAGGGTTTGTGAGCAAACTGAAAACAACGCCTTCTTCCTTTGCGTTCTCAATCTCTTCTTTTCGTGCGGGAAGCTCATCCTCACCACGGCGATAGACTATACTCACCTCATCTGCTCCAAGCCGGAGAGCACTGCGTGCAGCATCCATGGCGACATTGCCTCCACCTACCACGATAACACGCTTGCCTCTCTTAATAGGAGTATCATAGTCCGGGAAGCGGTATGCTTTCATCAGATTTACCCTTGTGAGAAACTCATTTGCAGAATAAACCCCATTTAGATTCTCTCCTTCAATACCCATAAACTTTGGCAAGCCTGCTCCTGTTCCAAGGAAAACCGCATCAAATTCATTTCTTAGTTCGTCAAGGGTCTTTATCTTGCCTATGACATAATCCACCTTGACATCCACACCGAGCTGTTTAATATAGTCCACCTCTTCCCTGACAATTGCCTTGGGAAGCCTGAACTCGGGTATACCGTAGGTGAGCACTCCACCGGTGTCATGTAATGCCTCATAGAGAGTAACTGCATGCCCGGCTTTTGCCAGATCAGCTGCTGCTGTCAGTCCTGCTGGTCCGGC
>DACO01000138.1:3516-3650 GCA_002508635.1 Methanolobus sp. UBA118
TCAGCACAGAAACGCTCAAGTCGTCCTACAGCAACTGGTTCGCCTTTCTTTGCAAGCACACAGTACTGCTCACACTGCACTTCCTGCGGACAGACCCGTCCACATACAGCAGCCAGGGAATTGGTCTCTTTGAT
>DACO01000131.1 GCA_002508635.1 Methanolobus sp. UBA118
GAAAGCAAAAGAGAGGATTGCCTTGAATTCGGAGCAAAAGAAGTCGTTGTTGTTAACTCACCGGAAGACCTGCAACCATGGAGAGGAAAACTGGATTACATGATATCCACAGTTCCGTATGCATACGAAATGTCCTCATACATTGATTGCGTAAAACCATACGGATACTTCACCCAGGTAGGACAACCAATTGGTGGAGAGCTCACAATTAACAACTTCAATATGATCTTCAACAGAGTGAACTTCAATGGATCACTTATCGGAGGAATCCCGGAAACTCAGGAAGTTGTTGATTACTGTGCGGAAAATAAAATCTATCCGGAAATCCAGATGATCGAACCTGAAAAGATCAATGAGGTATGGGAGAAGGTCGTAAATAAGGAAGCTCGCTATCGATATGTAATTGACATGTCAACCTTATAATAGGACCTGACCAGGTCCTTGCTTTTTTACCATAAAAAGATGATAATTTCAGTGAGCAAAAAAAGGCATGGGATACTAAATGTCCAGTCTGAAAGAAGAGAAATGTCTGATAGCCTATTTTTCACGCTCTGGCAATAACAATGTCAGTGGGAAGATTGTGAATTTGCAGGTAGGTAATACAAAATTGTTAGCCAGCATGATCCGGGAAAGAACAGGTGGCGATCTTTTCAGTATTGATACAGTACAGTCTTATCCAAAGGATTACTCTGCAACCGTCAACATCGCAAAAAAGGAATTGAATGGAAATACCAGACCTGAACTTGCCAGCCGTGTGGAGAACATGGAATCTTATAATGTGGTATTTCTTGGTTACCCAAACTGGTTAGGAACAATGCCAATGCCGGTATTCACTTTCCTGGAAGAATATGATTTTTCCGGAAAGACCATTGTTCCATTCTGTACGCATGGTGGAGGTGGAATGGGTCGTAGTGAGGACGATATTGCAAAACTTTGTCCGGAAGCGAAACTTCTGAAAGGCTTCTCTATTCAAGGCTCTCGTGTAAGTGCTGCAAAAAAGGATGTGAAAGACTGGTTGGAATCGATCAGCAGGATGTCTTGAATCATCTAAGAATGAAAGTGAGGCCTTATCAATGAAAATTACTCCAGAACATAGTGATGGAAAAAAATGGATGTTAATTTGTTTGGGAGTATTTTTACTGATATTTTTAGCGATTGGATGTATTGAACAAAATGACATGGATCAAATAGCCATCGGCAACCAATCAGATGATGAACAGGATGAAGCTAGTCAGGAAGAAGAGGAAACAAGAATGAGAATCAGTGTTCAAGCAAATGGGGAAACAACAATTTTTGAGCTCAATGATGGAAATGCTGCAAAAGAACTCTATGAACAATTACCTTTAACGATTGATGTTGAAGATTACAGCAATAATGAAAAAATATTCTATCCGCCCAAAAAACTCGATACGGCTAACACGCCTATGGCAAATGCAAAATCTGGAACGCTTGCATATTATGCTCCATGGGGAGACGTGGTAATGTTCTATGATAAATTCGGCTCTGCAGGTGGTTTGTACGAGTTAGGTAATGTCGTATCGGGCGGCGAACATATCAAAAACATGTCAGGCACGATAATCATAGAGAAAGTGTAAGTGAAGCCAGAAATTGGTTTGGAAACAAATACATTAAGTAGAGAGGACAATTTTAGTGACTACAAAAGAATGTACATGTTTAGATGAAAACTCAAAGAAAATTCTTATAGGTACTTTTTCTCATTCCAGCAACATGTGTGAGATAGCCAGTCTGATCAATGAAAAGGTGTTCCACCGACATCTGAATAAAAATAATTTTTCACAACATAGGGAGTGATTGGTCAATCAAAGAGAATATATACTAAAAATCCAATCTATGACTGACTATTCAGTCATACTGTGCTGATATTATCTTATACAATTCAAAATTAAAGGAGAACTAAAGATGTTATACAGGAAAATGCCAAAGAACGGGGATGAGCTTTCGATACTCGGTTTTGGAGCCATGCGCCTCGCTTCAAAGGAAGACGGAAGTATCGATGAAGAAAGAGCTACCAAACAGGTGCGCCATGCAATTGACCAGGGAGTGAACTACGTTGATACGGCATGGCCATACCATATGGGTGCAAGCGAGCCATTCCTGGGTCGTGCACTTGCCGATGGATACCGTGAAAAGGTAAAAGTTGCAACAAAACTCCCTTCATGGCTTATAGAGAAACGTGAGGATATGGATCACTATCTGAACGCTCAACTTGAAAAACTGAAAACTGACCATATCGATTATTATCTCATACACGCCCTTGTTGGTGATCTGTGGGACAATGTTGAAAAATCAGGTGTAGCTGATTTTCTTGACAAAGCAAAAGCAGATGGCCGTATCATCAATGCAGGTTTTTCTTTCCATGGAGCAGCAGAAGATTTCAACCGCATAGTGGATGCTTATGACTGGGATTTCTGCCAGATCCAGTACAATTATCTGGATGAAAAGAACCAGGCAGGTAAAGCTGGTCTGGAGTACGCAGCCTCAAAAGGTCTTGGTGTTATTGTAATGGAGCCTCTCCGCGGAGGAAGCCTTACAAAAACTGTACCACAGGCTGTAGAAGAGGTATGGAACGAAGCACCTATAAAAAGATCACCTGCAGAATGGGCTCTACGCTGGGTCTGGAACCATCCGGAGGTCACAGTGGTTCTTTCTGGTATGAGCGAGGAGGCTCATGTTGAGGAAAATCTCAGGATTGCAGGAGAAGCATACCCCAATTCTCTGACAGAAGAAGAACTGCAGCTTGTAAAGAGAGTGGAAAGTAAGTATCGTGAACTGATGAGAGTAGAATGTACTGGTTGTCAGTACTGCATGCCCTGTCCGGCTAATGTGAATATTCCACTTTGTTTTGAGCTGTATAATAATCTTTATCTGGAGGACGACCCGGATACTGTAAAGTTCATGTATGCGGCACGGGTTGGTGGCGCTCTTGGTCTGGATGAACCTGTGTTTGCATCTCAATGCGTCCAGTGTGGACAATGTCTGGAGAAATGTCCACAGCACATTGACATACCAAATGTTCTTGGTTCTGTTGTTGGAGAACTGGAAGGATCTGATCTTGAGCAAAGAGTTGCCATGTCGAAGGAGATGTTCAAGCAGGTATAATTCTGAAGGAGGGATAAGCAAAAATATCATTTGGCCGGAAGAGGCTTCAAGAAAACCTTTCTTCAGTCATTTCCAAAAGAATAGAATTAAGTAGCAAACAAACTGGATCCACTAACACCCTTTTAACTGAAAAGAATCCCCTTAGAGATCAAAATGAGATGATCACATGAAAGTAATAGCAATAAACGGAAGTCCAAGAAAGAACTGGAACACTGCAACTCTTCTAGAGCATGCACTTAGGGGAGCAGAATCCAGAGGTGCGGAAACAGAATTCATTCACCTCTATGACCTGAACTACAAAGGATGCATAAGCTGCTTTGCCTGCAAGAGAATAGGTGGTCAAAGCTATGGTGTATGTGCCATGGAAGATGAACTGACACCTGTCCTTAAGAAAATAGAAGAAGCTGATGCCCTTATTCTTGGTTCGCCTATCTATTTCGGTGATGTGACCGGAGAGATGAGGTCTTTCCTGGAAAGATTATTCTTCCAGTATCTTGTCTACGATAAAGATCACTCCGTACTATTTCAGAAAAAGATACCTACTGCTTTCATCTACACCATGAATGTGAATGAACAACAGATGGAAATGATGGGATATGAGGCTATTTTCAATAAAATGGATATGCTGCTAACAAGATTTTTCGGTTCTTCGGAATCACTATATGTAACCGACACATACCAGTTTGATGATTACTCCAAATATGTTTCAACCGCTTTCAATCCTGAAGAAAAAGCCAGGAGACGAAAGAAAGAATTCCCGAAGGATTGCAGTAAAGCCTTTGATATTGGAGTAAGATTTGCTCAGAAAGTGTCAGAGAATTAAAAATCTATAGGCAAAAAGGGAAGTTTAAATTTCCTTTTGCAGATATCTGATCAAAAACATTATTGAACGATCAGATTTGCCGTTTTATGAATCATCAAGTCAATTTGGGTAGATTGATATCCGATTACAAATCATTTATCGACAGGTGTTACATCTTCTGGTGGTCAGTCGGGCATAAAAGTTAACAGATTGATTAATAGTAGATAAGTAGTCAATCAGGATCAAGTAAAACAATTCAAAATGAGGGAGGAATTCAATGTTATACAGGAAAATGCCAAAAAACGGGGATGAGCTTTCAATACTCGGTTTTGGAGCCATGCGCCTGCCAACAAAAGAGGATGGGAGTATCGACGAAAGGGTAGCTACCGATATGGTTCGCTATTCAATCGATAATGGTGTGAACTATGTGGATACTGCATGGCCCTATCACATGGGAGAAAGTGAGCCTTTCCTTGCACGTGCGCTTGCCGATGGGTACAGGGAGAAAGTAAAACTTGCCACAAAGCAGCCTCAGTGGATGGTAAAAAGTTATGAGGACATGGACAGGTTCCTCAATTCCCAACTTGAGAAACTGAATACCGATCAGATTGATTATTACCTGATACACAGTCTTGTAAAAAGCAGCTGGGAAAATATCAGGGATCTTGGGGTCATGGAATTCCTGGATAAAGCTAAAGCTGACGGTCGCATAGTCAATGCAGGTTTTTCCTATCACGGTGCCCCAGAGGATTTCAAGTCCATTGTGGATGCATATGACTGGGATTTCTGCCAGATCCAGTATAATTTTCTTGATGAGGATGTGCAGGCAGGAACCAGGGGACTTGAATATGCTGCATCGAAAGGTCTTGGGGTTGTGATAATGGAGCCCCTGAGAGGCGGGAACCTAGCAGACCCGGTTCCTGATAAGGTTATGGATATCTGGAACGAGGCAGATGCCAGGCGCAGTCCGGTGGAGTGGGCACTTCGCTGGGTCTGGAACCGTCCCGAAGTTACCGTAGTGCTTTCCGGAATGAGTGAACCTGCTCATGTTGAAGAAAATCTGAGGATTGCTAATGAGGCTCTTCCGGATTCACTGACAGAAAAAGAATTACGTCTTGTGGAAAGGGTAGCGAATAAGTACCAGGACTTGATGGAAGTCGGATGTACCGGATGCAGGTACTGTATGCCCTGTCCCGAGGGTGTTGATATCCCGGCCTGCTTTGAGATGTATAATAACCTGCACATGTTCGATGACGAGGACAGGCTCATGATGATGTACGCAGCAAAGCTTGGCGGTATTCTCAGAGGATCTGAGACAAATTTTGCATCCCAGTGTACAGAGTGTGGACAGTGTGTTGATGCATGTCCGCAGAACCTGCCGGTACCAGAACTACTTGAAAAGGTTTCGGAGACCTTCGAAGGTCCGGGTCTGGGAGAGAGGATGGAGTTTGCAAAACAGTTGTTCTCAGATGATAGCTGTTAATTAACAGGTTAAATTTGACATTCCTCTCTCTTTTTATATTTTCAAGAATATATTCATCTGTATAAAAAGTCACTTTCAGGTGAATATTTTGATAATCGTTAAGGATCTCTCAAAACATTTTGGCGATACAAAAGCTGTGAATAATGTTAATCTTGAAGTAAAAAAAGGCGAACTTTTCGGCCTGCTGGGACCCAACGGGTCCGGCAAGACCACAATGATCAAGATGCTCACGGGCCAGATAAAACCAACCGCAGGTGAGATATTCGTACATGGTGTCAATGTGCTTGAAGATCCCCTGAGGGTGAAGGAGCTTGTTGGAATAATACCGGAGCAGGAAACACCACCAAGCTTCCTGACGGCTGAGGAATACCTGTATTTTGTTGCGAAGATCAGGAAACTGGAAGATTTCGAGGAAAAATGCGAATGGTGGTTCTCGTATCTTGATTTTGCAGGCCAGAGGGATGTGCTCTGCAAGGACCTTTCCAGGGGAACAAGGCAGAAACTCATGCTGGCACAGGCTTTTCTGCATGAGCCCGAACTTGTGATAATCGATGAGCCTTTAATTAACCTCGACCCTCTCATGCAGCGCAAGGTCAAGGATTTTCTTAAGGATTATGCGGGCAAGGGAGGAACTGTTTTCATATCCACTCATATTCTTGATATTGCCAGGGAAATATGCAGCAGCATGGGTATCATTTACAAGGGTAATCTGGTCTTCTCGGGAAGCATGGACGACCCTGCCATTGGTGAGAGACCGCTGGAAGATTTCTTCCTGGAACTCGTTAACTGAGGTGCGGTTATGTTCGAACTGTTTAATAGCATGATGAAGGAAGAGTGGCGTATGCACTCCTCGTTCTTCGGAAACAGGGGCTTTGCACTTTTCCCGCTTGTCATAGCTGCAATTTCAATGTTGTTCTCGCTTTCCATGATTATTTTCGGAAGGATTATCAGTCAGGCGGAAGTGCTGCTGGGACTTCACTACCTGCTTCTTTTCATGGGTTCCATGGTGGGCGGTTTCGGTCTGCTTGGCAGGGAGGTCATGAACAGGCGTTTCGGACAGGCAAGCCTGATGGCCTATTCCTCAAGGACGCTTCCAATTTCTGAAAGAATTATTTTCACCAATTTCGTTGTGAAGGATGTCATCTATTACTTTTTCCTGTACGTGCTGCCATTTACTACAGGATTTGTTGCCGGAGCTCTTCTAATAGACTTGAATTACCCGTTCATCACACTTCTTACTACATTGTTCCTGGCTTTCTGTACCGGCCTGTCCTTTGTGTTCCTGTTGTCGACTATATATGCAAATCTTGGAAAGAAGGGACTTTTCCTGCTTCTCCTTATTCCTGTAGTGTTCCTGGTTTTCTTCCAGGGAACAGGATTCAATCGTCTCTATGTGCTTCCACCACTTGTTCTCTACACGAACCCTTCAGCAGAGATATTCATTATCGCTCTTGCTCTTGTAATTCTGCCTTCCGTCATATCCCTGATCTTCCTCAAAGTGGATTATCCGCAATCGCAAAAACACTATAGAAACCAGTTCAAAGAGGCTGTTGAGCGTCTGGGTTTCTATGGATACTCTCATTTCATGGTCAAGGACTATCTGGATTTCAGCCGCAGCGAGGGTGGAGCCGGAAAAGTAGTTTTCTCATTCCTCGTGCCTGTGATCCTCGTCTGGTTTTTCCTGCCACAGTTATTGAAAGTGGTTCCGGGACTTGATATCCTTGTGGTCTTTGCGGTAGTTGTGGGAATGATGGCCTCTTCAATGTACAACTGGCTGGTGGAGTATGATATGTTCAGCTCCTATGCCTTTCTTCCGCTCACTGTTCCCGATGTGCTGAGAAGTAAACTGAACAGTTATTCTGTCCTGAATGTGATTCCCCTTGCAGTGGTCCTGATAGCTACAATCTATGCTGGCAGGCTCTATGATATCGTTCATATTGTTCTGCTCTTTGTTGCGGTATCCCTGTATGTTGTCTCGGTGACGGTCTACCTGACAGGTCTCAACACTACATTTTCACTATACAGTGCCGGCACATTCGCAAGCTATGTACTTGTCATCGGTCCTGTGGTACTGGGAATGATTTTTCTTGCACAGTTGAACTTTCACTTTGTGCTTGCTTCTGTGGCTCTGATTCCGGTGGCATTTTTTGTACTAAAGAGAAGTTTTATTAAATGGAGTAGTTGGGAAGTTTGAATATTATTTCACTATATTTTTTTTAAAATTTTAAGGAAAAATTAGTTAAATACGATTGAGTTTATTTTTTCTGTAACATGCTATGCTAATCCATGGCTTAGTTGGTTGTCAAATAAAACGGGTGGTAATTTTTGAAGAAGTCAATACTCGATATTCTTTTTGCTTCTGAAAAAAGGAAGAATGTTATGTTGCTGCTGAAAGACTGTCCTCAGGAAATGAATTTCTTGCTCGATAATCTTGATACTTCAAGGCAGGCATTGCTTCCGCAGATGAAGATACTGAAAGAACGGGATCTTATTTTTCAATCGGATGATTCATACGGACTGACAAATACCGGAAGGCTGATAGCTAACTCAATGAAGCCCTTCATAGATACCATTGAAACTCTTGATGCTAACAGTTACTATTTCGCACAACATAATGTAGATGGCATTCCTGAACATCTACTGAAGCGAATAAACGAGATAAGGGGTTTTACTCTTGTAGAACCTGATCATGTAAATTCCATTGAATTGAATACAGATCATCTTGAAGATTGTCTAAGATCTAAAGCGGTTTATTTTGTATATACCTTCATGCATCCGGGAGCTAAATCCGTTCTGGATCAGCTGGTTGATAAGGGTATCCAAGTTTCAATTATTTTTTCCAAAGAGCTTGCTAAGAAAATAATCCATGAGATGTATGATGCATGTAAATCTAGCCTGGAACTTGAAAATGTTAATATGTATATATATGAAAAAGAGCCGGAAATTTCATCGGTCACAGTAAGTGATAATGGCTTCCTGTTGAGGTTGTTTTTGAAGAACAATGAATTCAGCAATAAACAGATCCTATGTTACGGCCCGGAAGGACGTCAGTGGGCTAAAGAGCTTTATGATCATTACCTGAAAGACGCAAAACCGATAACTGAAATTTAGTTATTTAGTTTTTCATTTATGCCATGTAGCATGCTGTTTTTTTTGATTTAGGATAGTTATATATTCATGCATTTTCTGCATTAATATCATTTTACAATGGCTCTTTAAGAATTTAAGGGCATTTTAAAATTAAAAGAAGAAAGTGTTATATTACAGTTCTTCAATAATTTATTTACGAAAAGTCCAAGAAAAAGCGCATCTGCAAGTTATATTAGGGGGAATTCCGATTGGCTGGTGTTCACGGGAATCGGAAACATACTATTCGAATAACTGCGATGCAGTCCATGTTAAGTCTTCACTTGTGGGAATGGGTGTTGGTTCAATAATATATGGGTCTTGTGGGAAAGAGGCCATATCACATCATATCTTCAATGCTTGTTTTCATTTTGATATTAAATGATACATTGGCTGCGTCAATTTAGCATTATTTGCTAAATTCTCCATAACTTACAGATGTACTTGCGGATATTGAGAGTATCGAATATAATGATAAGAATCGAAAATCAAAATGAAGAGAATCTGTCTAGTTTAAAGTTAGGAAGGATTACAGAATTGGTGGTTTGAATGGGATTGTTTAGTAGCTTAGTCTTTGCTGTATTGAATGTTTTCAAAGAAGCTCAAGAAAGTCAAATAACTATGGAACAGGTAAAAAAGCAAGAACAAAGAGCTATAAATCCAGCAGAACGTGTAAGAATTAATAAGATACAAAATAAAGCACGTAAAACATGTGAGTGTGCTGAAATCGTCTTACCGGAACAGAAAATAAATGACGGAACTCCCTCTAACTTTTGTCCCAAAATAGGACATGAATGTGTGTATATGCAGAACTCGAACAGATGCTGGTTTGGATACGACAATTGATACTATTTATTTGAATAGCTTTTACTTTGTAAGAAATACTTCCTCTTTATTTTGCAAATAATGATTTAGAAAAAAAGGTGAAGCCCCAAAGTGTTACTCTGTACCGAAGTAGGAAATAAATAGGGTTTTTTCCAGATTGGAACTCTGGAGCTTCCATTTATTAAAACAATAATTTCTGCTAACCATGATATATTTAAATTAAAAAGCCATGTTAAAATTAAGAAAGGGAAATGGTTTATTCTTTTGACATATAAACCAATATGACAACTCGGCTCTGTAGAAAGTCTTGAAAGAATCAATATCTGTGGGTACACTGGAATCTTCGATATTGTTTACTGCACACGAAATTTTTAATCTTAGATCTCATAAATTCAAGGGTTTCTACAGAGCTTCTTATTTTAAGCATCCTTTCTATGATTGAGATCTCCGATCATCAGCAGTCATGTTTATTTACTTCAATATTCAATTTTCAAAAAAGTATGACAATTTACAGCATCGAGGAGAAACTCCCATCAGTTGAAGAATACATCCACCTGCGAAAATCCGTAGACTGGCCCTGCCCCAATAAAGCATCAATAGATAAGAGCCTGAATAATTCAAATTACTGCATCTGCGCTGTTGAGAACGACAGGGTCATCGGCATGTCCCGCATAGTGGGAGACGATAGTTTCATCTTCTTCATAACCGATGTGATTGTCCTGCCAGAATACCAGAATCAGGCATCGGCACCGAACTTATGGAGAGGACAATGGCATATCTGAGAGAAAATGTGCAGGAATATTCCTACATAACCCTGATGTGTGCAAGGGGTATGGAGAGCTTCTATGAGAAGTTTGGCTTTTTCAGGCGGCCGACTGGTGAGTATGGGTGCGGGATGATGGTGGAGTTGTGAGGAAATTGACAAGCAGCTTTTACCTCTCAAACAAGTCATAAAATTTCTTTTTGATAATTCGAGTTGGGTCAGCACCTTGAGATATGTATCTTATATCTTGAAGCTCTAGGGGAATGATGGTAATTCCTTCTTTCAAGCTTTCACGAATCTTCAATTTTGCATCAGAATAAGGTGTTCCAGTTAAACCTTTCTTACACAAGATGAATCCAGATTTGAGTCCTAAATCTTTTATTTTAGTAATAAACACACTCATGTCTGGTGCGGAAAAAGGAGTTTCTCTATTTCGGCATTCAACAATAAGAGGAGAACCTAATTTTTCGAAAAAGACATCATTTCTTTCGTTAGAAATTAGCAAATCAATTTCTTCGGCAAATCCTCTTAAGTTTCTTTTTTCAACATGGAATCCATCTATACCATCAAAAACATAAGCACCTAAATCTTCCATAGTTTGCATTTTTTGTTTATTTGTTTGGCTCTTTTTTGTTTTTAGCAAGAGTTCCAGTAGATGCTCATCATAATTTTCTTCATATACATAGTATGGGTCTCGAGTTTCTTCGTCTAATATTTTGGCAATGTACCAATTTCTTTTGTTTCTGATATCGCCCCATGAAATACACTCAGCTCTATCACCGATTGTTTCTTTAAAATAAACAAAGAAATCTTCAAAAGAAACAATGACTTTTTGATGCTCTTCGTGTGTTTCACTTAAGAAATTATGCAAAAAATCTTTCATTTCTTGATCTGCTTTTTCATTTTCTTCATCTTCGTTCCAATCTTGCCACAAAACAGCCTTTTTTGTATTTCCAGATTGGACGATAAAATCATAATGCGGTTGATCACAGATATCAATTAGATAGTAATCCATATCTTCAAACAAATTTATGATACAATCCACATACTCTTCATGTGAACGAGGCCAAAAGAATCCTCGGTTCCAAAAGTGTAATCTTTTAGATTTATATTGACTATCAATGATTAACTCATCTTGGTCCATAACCTCAAAAAGGTCTTTCCTTAAATCCCTTATTTCTTTTTGATTCATCTCCTTTCCATCGATTCTTTCTACGTACATTTCATTGTGATCATCGAAAGCATCGTAAATATTATACCACAAATGTGCAACACTATTACCATCTAATCGGAAACGGTTGTCAAAAATGAATCTATATGTGTAATGGGATGAATCTGACATAGAATCTTTCCTCAAAAATTAAACTCAATTACGTCCATTAAAATTAATTTATTTATAGTTTTACTTTTTCATTTTCAACTTAAAAGTAAGTAAATAATGCATAACATTATCTAGATATTTGGCTTAAAAATAATTATGGATGACGTAATCCCCAAAATCAAACAAGACCTCGAACAATGCGCCGACGAAAAAACAAGAGCCAACTCAACTCGTTTTTTCAAAGAAGAAGTCAAGTCTTACGGCGTAAAAACAGCCGCCGTCAAAAAAATAGCAAAGAAGTACTTCAAAGCCATATCTGACCAGAGCAAGCCCGAGATATTCACGCTCTGCGAGGACCTTCTCAGCTCGGATTACATGGAAGAATCATTTATTGCATTCGAATGGTCATACTATCTGAAAAAACAGTACGAACCCGGGGATTTTGCTGTTTTTGAGAGATGGGTCGGGGATTATGTGAACAACTGGGCAAAATGCGATACCCTGTGCAATCATACTATAGGCACGTTCATCGATATGTATCCCGAATACATCGGATCACTCAAGAAGTGGACGGCTTCTGATAACCGCTGGTACAGACGTGCCGCTGCTGTCACGCTTATACTGCCTGCACGCAGGGGAGATTTCCTAAATGATGTGCTGGAGATAGCTGACATGCTGCTGACAGATGAAGATGATCTTGTGCAGAAGGGATATGGCTGGATGCTCAAGGAAGCCAGTAAGCAGCATCAGCAGGAGATCTTCAATTATGTCATGAAGAACAAAAAGGTAATGCCACGTACTGCACTGAGGTATTCCATCGAGAAAATGCCAAAAGATCTGAGGGCCAAGGCTATGGAAAAGTGATAAATTTAGGTTAAATCCGGAGTCCTGTATTTCTTATTCTCATACTCTGCTTGATGGACACAGCTTATTGACCACACAGATCTCACATTTTGGTTTGCGTGCGATACAGACATTACGGCCGTGGAGTATCAGTGTCATTGAGAGGGTTTCCAGCTCCTCTCTTTCTGCAATGGACATCAGGTCCAGTTCTATCTTTTCGGGGTCTGTTTCCTGTGTAAAGCCAAGGCGCCGGGAGAGGCGTTTTACATGGGTATCCACCGCAATTCCCTCTATCTTTCCGAAGGCCCTTGAGAGTACAATGTTTGCGGTCTTGCGTCCGACGCCGTGGAGTTGCAGCAGGCCTTGCATGGTGTCGGGTACCTGCCCGTTAAACTCCGTAAGCATGAGCTGTGCACTCCCGATTATATGCTTTGCTTTCTGGCGGTAGAAACCTGTGGAGTAAATATCCTTTCCGAATTCGCTGATATCCGCACTTGCGTAGTCCTCGACTGTGCGGTACTTTTTGAACAGGGTTTTTGTGACCTGGTTCACCTGACGGTCCGTGGACTGTGCCGAAAGTATCGTTGCTACCAGGAGTTCCAGTTCATTCTTAAAATGCAGAGCAGGTGCTGCATCCGGGTATTCCTGCTTCAGCAGTTTGAATATACGCTCGAAATTGGCCGTGTTATCAGCTACGGCAGGGACTTCCTTTGCCATGTTGAGTATAATTAGTGAAGAATGGTTGTAACTAATATTCAGAAACCCGGTTATTTCCACTGCACATTAAAATAAAAATAGAATAATAAAGAGAGGATTTTACAATCCGTACTCTTCAATGTTCATGTTGGCAATATCCTGGATCTTGGCTATCTCTTCCTCGCCGCCTTCCATAGTGAAAAGGTGCTTGAAACGGCGCTGCATCTTGAGATAGTCCTCAACAGGTGCCTTTACCTTGCCTATCTTCCTTACTTTGGTAACAACACCGTTCTCCATTTCATAGAGTGGCCAGAGACCTGTCTTTACAGCCATCTTGGCAACTTCTACTGTCTTGGAAGTGTCGAATCCCCATCCAGTGGTACATGGCGCATGGCAGTGGATGTAGGTCGGGCCCTCGATCTCTGTGGCCTTCTTCACCTTTGCGATCATGTCTTTCGGATATGCAAGGGATGTTGTGGCAACGTATGGTGAGCCGTGTGCTGCGATAATTGCAGGCATGTTCTTCTTCGGTCTTGGGTTACCGAAGGAGACCTTACCTGCCGGACTTGTGGTAGTGGATGCGTTGTAAGGTGTAGCACCACTTCTCTGCACACCGGTATTCATGTATGCCTCGTTGTCGATACATACATATGTGAAATCGTGTCCTCTTTCAAAGGCACCGGATATTGCCTGCAGGCCGATATCCAGGGTAGCACCGTCTCCGCCCATTGCGATTACCTTTGTTTTTTCCTTCTTGCCCAGTGCCTTAAGTCCTGCTTCGATTCCTGAAGCTACAGCACCTGCATTCTCGAAAAGTGAGTGTATCCAGGGTACGTCCCAGGATGTCTCAGGATATGGTGTTGTCATAACCTCAAGGCAACCGGTAGGACTTACAACTATACAGTTGTCCCCGGCACCCATGAGGGTGAACTTAGCAGCCATTGCGTCACAGCAACCTGCACATCCGCTGTGTCCCGGTGCTAAAAGTGATATCTGATTCATACCAGTTCCTCCTTCAGATCGGTAAACTGACTCTCTGTCTTAATACCTGATTTCATAATTTCCTTTGCATCATCGATGATCTTATCGATAGTGCTTGTTGGTATGTCACGTCCTCCGTGACCGATCATGTAACCTGTAACAGGTACATCGATGTCGGTGTTGTACAGGACGGACTTTGTCTCAATGAAAAGTGCACCTGCATTCATACCGAGTGAGATGTTCTTGTCAAGGACAACAACGACCTTGGCATCCTTGATAACATTCTTGATAGCTTCTGCAGGGAATGGTCTGAACGCCCTGACCTTCAGGAGTCCTACCTTGACATTGTTCTCCCTGAGGCGGTCGATAACATCCTTGATGGTTCCGACAATGGAACCCATAGCCATTATTATGATATCCGCATCCTCGGTCTGGTACTCGTCTATGAGTCCGCCGAAGTATCTGCCGTACATGTCAGAGAACTCGTCTGCAACCGTCTCTATCTTCTTCAGGGCAGTCTGCATTGCCTGCTCCTGCAGGTACCTGAACTCAGTGTAATAATTAGGATCTGCGAATGCACCGAATGTCAGAGGGTTGCTCGGGTCAAGTGTACGCTCCGGGTTGAACGGTGGCAGGAACTCATCTGTGATGTCCTGCTCGAGAAGTACAACAGGTTCGTAGACATGTGAAAGGATAAAACCATCCATACATGCCATGGAAGGCATCATTATATCCTTGTCCTCAGATATCTTGAATAGCTGGGCTGTCATGTCAGAGGCTTCCTGTATGTTCTCGGCATAAAGCTGTATCCAGCCGGTATCTCTCTGTGCGATGGAATCCTGCTGGTCGTTCCAGATGCTGATAGGAGCACTTACAGCCCTGTTGGCAACGGTCATCACAATAGGCAGCCTCATTCCTGAAACGTTGAACAGTACTTCATGCATGAGTTCAAGACCCTGGGATGTTGTGGCCGAGTAGGACCTTGCTCCCACTGCTGATGATCCGACCAGTGCTGAGAGTGCTGAGAATTCTGATTCCACGTTGATGTATTCACAGTTTGGTATCTCACCGTCAGCCATGAACTGTGAAAGGTCTTCCACGATATGGGTCTGCGGAGTAATTGGATAAGCTGAGATTACATTTGGTCTGCATACCTTTACAGAGTGTGCAACGGCATAGGAACCTTCCACAACCACCATTTTGCTTTTATCCATTGTCGTTTCACGTGGCATTATTTCTCCTCCAGTTCCATTGTTATCGCGTCTTTCGGGCATTCGTTTGCACAGATCCCGCATCCTTTGCAGAAATCATAATCAAACTCGAAGTACCCGTCCTCTCTGGGCTTGACTGCACTGTCAGGGCAGAGCAGTTCGCATAACTTGCATTTTATGCATTTATCATAATCATAAACAGGCTTGAAGGTTCTCCATCCGCCTGTCTTGTTGGCACGGCTTGTACCTGCTTCACAAACAGCTCCGGGTACTATCTTCATTTCTGATCCCTCATCATCTTGTATGCTTCCATAACGGCTTCTGCGTTTCTTTCTCCGACCTTGCCGGGGAATCTTTCCTTGACCGCTTCCATGATGGACTCAGGCTTTACCTCACCGGTTGCACCGGCAAAAGCACCGAGCAAAACTGTGTTGACTATCGGTCTTCCGATAATGTCAAGTGCGATCTTGGTAGCGTTTACGGTCATGATCCTGGCCTTGGTATCAATTTTGAATGTCTCAGGATCGAAATCACTGTTTATAATGAGGATACCGTCATCCTTCAGGCCGTTTGCAACTTCGACAACCTCTAACAGTGTCGGGTCCTGGACGATCACATAGTCCGGCTCGTATACCTGGCTTCTGAGTCTGATCGGGACATCGCCTATCCTGGTGAAGGCCTGGACTGGTGCCCCCCTTCTTTCCACTCCAAAAGCTGGAAATGCCTGGCTGAATTTGTTGTCTGCAAAAGCAGCAACAGCCAGAAGTTCGGCAGCGGTAACCGAACCCTGACCGCCCCGGCCGTGTATTCTTATTTCTTTCATCTAAAATTCTCCATAAACCATGTGAAATAACAACAGATCAATTCAACAAAGTATTTTTTTTGATAATTTTTTAGTATTACATCACAGCAGAATCAGCTCTAAGGTATCCATGTTGCCGGAGGCACATGAAATTTTCGTCATCTGCCGTAAAATGCAATGTTTAATTGTGTAGAATCGGCTAATTACTATTTAGTCTTTCGGTAATTTACGCTGTTAATTAAATTAAAAATAAATTTATGAAATTTTATACTAAATAAAGGTCTGAGGAATAAATCCATCAATCCCCACACATTTTCTCAACCTGCAGGATCATTCCATCCACATCATGCGCCTCTGCAATCCTGTTTCGGATATGTCTTCCATTGCGGATTCCGCGGGTAAACCACTGTGCATGAGCTCTTATGTTTATTGTTTCCATGAGTCCGCACTCTTCCAGAAGCCTGAAGTACTCACGTATATCTTTCACCCGCTGCATGCATTCATCATACTCGAGCATCTCTCCTGTATCAAGGTAGTGGGAGATCCTTTTGAAAAGAAAGGGATTTCCCATTGCAGCCCTGCCTATCATTATTCCGTCACAGCATGTGTATTCTAGTGCATGCTCGGCTGATTTTTCGTCAACGATATCCCCGTTAACGATCACTGGTATTGACAGCTCTTCCCTGATCCTTTTTGCATATTCCATATCGGCCCTTCCGGAATATTGCTGCTGTCGTGTTCTTCCGTGAACTGTAAGGGCAGATGCTCCGGCATCCTCTATCAGGCGTGCGATCTCAAGGGTCTTTTCCATGTCTTCAAGTACACGTATCTTTGCAGTTACCGGCACAGCCACAGTTTCGCAAAGTTCGCTGATGATCGAATGTATGAGTCCGGGTGATCTTAGCAGTGCTGAGCCAAAACCATCCTTTGTGAGCAGTTTTGCAGGGCAGCCGCAATTTAAGTCTATGATGTCAGGATGATAATTCTCCTCTATGGTGAGGGCTGCTTTAGCTATTACGTGCGGATCTTTACCGAATACCTGTATTCCGAAAGGTCTTTCGGCCTCAGAGCTTTTTCCACGATTGAAGGTTTTGCTGTTATCATAAATGACAGCATCAGAACTTATCATCTCCGAATATGTCATAGATGCCCCGTACTTTTTGCACATCAGCCTGAATGGCAGGTTGGTTACATTGGACATGGGGGCCAGAAGGATGTTCCCGGGAAATTTTACGTTGCCTATTCTCATTTACCTGGCGTACCGATGGGGATACTAATATATAAGTAGAATGTATGGAAAAAGACCTATAGTATCATTATTTTACAAATCACGAAAGGTTGACCAATGACCAGAATATTAGCTTTTGTAGGTATGCCGGCCTCGGGTAAGTCAGAGGCCTCTGCGGTCCTGCGCCGCAAGGGAATCGCAGTGATAAATATGGGAGATGTCATCAGGGAGGAAGTGGTCCGCAGAGGCCTTGAACCCACCGATGCAAACACCGGAGGCGTCGGCACAGAATTACGTGAGACCGAGGGCAGGGATGCCGTTGCACGTCGTTGTGTTCCCAAGATCAAAGAGGCAGACTCGGACTTTATAGGAATAGACGGTGTCAGGAGTGTGCCTGAGGTAGAATGCTTCAAGGAGGCATTCGGAGACGATTTTACTCTTGTATCCATTGACTCCCCCCTCGAGGTCCGCTTTGCACGGGTGATGGCACGTAAAAGAAGCGATGATATGCAGGACATCGATGCCCTTAAGGTCAGGGATGAAAGAGAACTTGGCTGGGGCATGGGCGAGGCTATGGACAAGGCAGATATAGTGATCACCAACAATTCAAGCCTTGAAGAGTTCAGTAAAAAGATAAGAGAACTTGTGGAATAGTTGAAATGATCAGGGTTATAGTTTCTGCGAAAGTAAACCCCACGGAAGAAGGTGTGAAAGTCTCCGGGGCAATCAATAATATCTTCCCGAATATCAAATTGGAGGAAGAGAAACTGTCGGAGCACAGCTCAAGATTCTCAGGAGAAGGTGATAAATTCTCACTCACACAGATGCATTATCTGATCAGGGAAGAAGAGATCATCGATACAGCCCGCACCGCACTGAGAATAGGGTTGTCAGAGGATGACACATACACCTCGTTTATTATCAGCAAACAGGTAGCAACCGTCGGCCATCTTAACTACCCTGCACAGGAAGAGGCTCTGGGTTCGATAAACATAGAGATCTTCGCAGATTCCGGAAGAGAGATGCAACGACTGTTTGACTGGCTTACCCCACCCACGGAAAACGGTATCCCCGAATTTGAGATCAATATCGATAGCGTTTAAGGAGCTTTATTTATGAGGATCAGAAACCTGAGTTTTTCGTCACGTGAGGTAATAGAGGAATCTTTCGAGTGGGCATATGAACTTGAGGACATGGGATATTCAGGATGGGAGATCGTGCAGGAAGGCTCCCAGTGCCTGACAAAAGAAAATCTTCCAATGGTGCAGGAGATAAAGGAAACAACAAATCTAAAAATGAGCATCCATCTTCCCTTTTCTGACATGAACCTGGCAGGCCTCAATGAAGGGATACATAACGAGGTCATGCGGCAGATGAAATATTACTTGCAAATGGCCTCAGGTCTTGCGGATGTGGCGGTACTGCATCCGGGATACCTTTCCCCCTACGGTGCGAAACTGCCGGAAAGATCCTGGGAAACGAGCGTGACCTCGGCTCAGACACTATGTGATTTCGCACAGGATCTGGATATCACCATAGCCATCGAAAACATGCCCAATTTCCCGAAAATATTCGGTCAGCGTCCTGATGACATGCTTGACATGCTCGATCAGGTTGACAGGAAGAATGCGGGTATGACCCTTGATGTGGGACATGCTAACACCATGGGTCTGGTGGATGAGTTCGTGGAGAAGTGCAAGAGCAAACTCTCACACATGCATATCCATGATAACTACGGCAAATACGACGAGCATCTGCCTCTGGGACAGGGCAATATCGACTGGAAAAAACTCATGGACAATCTGTCCGGCTACAAAGGACTCATGGTCACGGAGATGGGTGACCTTGAGGAAGGCAGGCAGTGCATTGAGTATCTGAAGAGTCTCTGATCCTGCAGAAACGTTATTTTGTTTTCGCTTCGTAGGAGTCCTGCTAATTGCAACTTTAGGGTCGATAGTTCGATCATTACGTTGTTTTCAGTTTGTCAGCCGATCTACCGGATTTGTGAAAAACCAAACCATCCCGAAGGGCTGGCAAAGCCGGCGTTTCTCGTCAATACGAACGAAAATCATCTAAAAGCTGCTTTTCAGAATATTTTTTCTGCAGAACTTCTGTCAGATCTATCCAGAAGAGTCGCCACTAATAGAAATTTTATGGTCTACAGTCTGAATATCAAAATAAACTCAAGTTTTTCCGACACAGCAGCGACAGACTGCACCGCCTACGGCGGATGGTCGTGCTGTTCTTTGTGCACCGATAGTTCTTGCCGGAATCTTTGACAGAGCCTGTGAAAGAGTTATTTGATGGAACCTCTGTTTTACTCTTCAATTCGTCCATGCCTGCGGTCTATGCTATCCATCTGGTCCAGCAGCTTGCGGATAGCTGTTCTTATGGCATCGGCCTGTGTTACGAATTTCTTGTTGTCTCCT
The DNA here is from genome assembly GCA_002508635.1 of Methanolobus sp. UBA118. Classification (GTDB taxonomy): domain Archaea; phylum Halobacteriota; class Methanosarcinia; order Methanosarcinales; family Methanosarcinaceae; genus Methanolobus. The sequence goes on from DACO01000131.1 coordinate 19,631, forward strand.
ACATGCTCGTTAAGATCGTCGAGGAGTTCCTGTGGTATATCAACACTCACTTTTGGCATGGTCTCACCTGCTAATGTGGTTTAGGTGGATTAGCTAAAGTATAGATAAAACTAATGGCCTGAGGTTTGAAATTAAAAACAGAGTCAAAACAGTGATTAAGTTTATGCGAGCCGGAAGGGATTTGAACCCCTGGCCTACGGATTAAGAGTCCGTCGCTCTTCCTGGCTAAGCTACCGGCCCGCGTTGAGTAATTAACTGAGCGAGACTCCCATACGTAATTGCTTCATATATACATTTCGGTAAAAAGTATCTGAAAGGGTATTCAGATATGTTTGACCACACATTTTGACAGCCCCACAATCTCTACCATATCACTGTTATCAGGGCTCTGGATTATCATTTGTCCTTTCTTCAGGTACGGGATACGCTTCTCGAACTCCTTTTTGACCTTAATGGCGCTGATGGCCGCATCGTTGCTGAGATTGAGGATGACGCGCGTGTTGATCTGTTTGAAAACTGTCTCGTCGATATCCTGGGGATCCTGGGTTATAAGGAAGAGTCCCAGACCTTCTTTTCTGCCCTGGCGTGCGGCATCTGCGAACTTGGATATGAGCATCCTTGAGTGCTCCCCTCCGGCCTTTGCAAGGTAGCGGTGGGCTTCGTCCAGGCCCAGTATTATGGGTGTTTCCTTGACGGCCGCCTCTCCGGATGTGCTGAGCTTGTTGTCCACGATCATGCTCATCAGAGTAAGCGTTATAAGGTCCCGTATGCGGGAGCTTGTAATATACTCCGTGGGGAAGACGCTGACCTGCCCGGATTTGAATATCTGACCCAGGATCTCGGTGATGGGTCTTGCAGGCTGGTCGAATACCCTTGCAAGGGCTCGGTTCTTTACGCGGCGTACGATACCGTCATAGGATGACTCGTGTATCTTGCCGCTCTCCACATAGTGATCCCTTGCGGCATCGTCATCAATGAAATCAACAAAACCGCTGTACGTATGCTGTCCGCTCCTCTTGAAATAATCATCAAGCAGCAGGTCCACACCCACGTACTGCAGTTCTGTCATACCAACAGGGGCGATCAGCCAGGAATTGTTACGCACCATCTCAAAGGGTATGGTGAATTCTACCTGTTCGGCCCTTGATCTTCCATTATAGGTTTCCCCGTTCACCTTTGCAACAAAGGTCTTTGTGTTTCTGCAGGCTCCGAAATTGACCTGCTCTGCCCTGAATCTGAAATCGTCATCAGATGTGAGATCTGGATTGTCCTCATAAAGCTGGGAGTACTCGTCCTGCGGGTCCATTATCACAAGACAGGGATTCTTCTTCTCCGGTGAGCCGCGCAGGTTGTATCTGTTATCCTCACTCATGAACTGGCGCAGGATATTCTTGGTCAGGAAGGTCTTTCCCGTACCTGTGCTTCCGCAGACCAGCATGTGCCTGAAGATCAGGGGATCACCCATTGAGTAGTCATTTCTCAGGTAATAGGGAACTGTGGGAGGTACAGCATGTGTCTTTACAAGCTCTCCGCCGACACTCAGGTGTCCCAGGAAGATGCCCTCTTCAGGTATGTTGAGTCCTGTCTGTATCTTCAGTTTCTCGGTAACAGGGAGAATAGGTGTGTTCGGGCGGGGTATTCTGTCCCCCATCCTTCTGGAAAGGAAACTGCCATTGGATGTGTTCTGCTCATAGAGGATGCAGATAGGGTCAAGGTATGCCAGGAACTTATAATCCACCTCGTCGGTGTGATTGAAGCGCAGCATCCTGCGGGAGTGGATCTCGGTTGCATCATCCACGGCGTACTCCTGCAGGTATTGCAGCTTCCAGATTCTCGCAAACAGGTCCTCATCCCCGTATGGAACTATCACATAGGTACCCAGGCGAATATCACTGCGCCGGGATGTGCTTATATATCCTGTTATCCTCGCCCCGGCCTCGGTGATCTCAAGCGGATCGATACCTGTCGTGATGATCCCGAAAGCGTTCTCAAATCCGTTCTCTATTACCGGAGCATCAACTTCCATTTCCGGTTCATAGTCCTCGAAGTCGCTTTCTTCCTGCTGGTATTTTTGTGCGGATTCATCCTTCAGGGAAAGGTGTCTTTCTTTTTCCTTTTTGCTGCCTTCTGATCCGGTTTCCTCATTTTTCGGAACAAAGGCAAGTATGTCCTCATCTCTCATCCATTTCGCCCCATCTGATATCGTTATAGCTGGTATCTATCCTTGAATTCCTGAACCTGTCAATTATCTGGCGCCTCTCGGAAAGCTGTATCTTTGCCACGGAGTCAGCCTTTGCCAGTGTCTTTGGTATGCCGCTTAGTGCAATGTCATAGAGCACTTTTCTTGTGATCAGGTTTCGCATATCCTCATTTTTCACGAGGCCATAAGGTGATTCTATTTTGAAAATTGTGTTCATTGAAGGCACGAACACCATGAAAAAGGCAAGTGCATAATCCTCAGCCGGGAATTCGTGTGTGAGCCTGTCCCTGACAAGCGGTGATGTGGTACTGATCATCTTCTCATAGAACTGGTTTGGCTGCAGGAACCAGTTTGTGTATGTAATGTATTTTCTGGCAGCCTTACCCCTGATGCCTGCCTTTTCGGGAGAAAGTGCATTCTTGAAGAACTGGGAATCCAGTATCCAGGGCAGGTCCATCTCCTTTTCCTGTTTTTTCAGGGCCTGCATTATCTGCATGTCCTCTGGATTCTTCACAAATCCCACCAGAGGTTTCTGCTTGCTGATATGGTGGTCCATGATATCGATGTAGTTCTGGAGCACCTTCTCACTATGGGAATCGGTACGTATCCGTATGTCCTCGGAAGCCACCACCATCCAGTACATCAGGCGCTTGGGATAGATCGGACCGTCCATGATCAGAAAACTCTTATCCTGCATCCTCTCAAGCATCCACAGAAGGTGCTCAGATTCACAGAGATAGAGTGCTATATCGTGCAGCATATCATTTGTCTTTTTATTCAGGATACCCGGCTGGATACGTATTATACGTTTGCGTCCGGCACCTTCGTCAAAGAACTCCCAGTTGCTGCTTGTGTCTATGGTCACTCTTGTGCTTGCGGTATAGGTTGCAGCAACTATCGTGCGCATATTATGGATCTCCAGGTCCGTTGGACTGGATGCCAGGGCGCAATGGCAGAAATCAACATAAAGGCCATTATCGAACGTCCTTGCTGTGGTGCTGCCGCTATCACATGCATAACTGATACTAAATGGGTCACTCGATCCGAGCATTCTTTCAATGCTTACCTTGCCACGTTTCACCTTTCCGATAGCTTTGAGAACGGTCTTTCCTTCGTATCTTAACTCTCCTAGCAGTTTCAGAATATTAGTTACACTGTCCGTGTCATCGTTCTCAGGGTCATCCTTGCTGAGGCATGAATCGATGCGTGTCACAAGATCGTGTATCTCTTTTATGTGAACCGGTTCAAGGGTCATGGATCAGGGAAAGTTGCTTTATACTAATATCATTTTGCTTTAAAGGTCGGAAATTACCTTCGTCTGTGTTATTAAAACAATTTGAAAGCCAATAGCCAATAATATTTCACATTGTATATATAAATCTACTTCTGAAAAATCATAATCAACTTAATTTTTGTAACATAATTTTAGGACAGATTATCCTATAGACACTCTTCCGGGAAGGAGCTCAAATAAACTTGTCCGCGTTTAAACTTCTTTTTCTGAAAACCCTTATATAGTTCCCTATATAAGGAATATATCAATAATATCCAAAGCTTCGGCCCGCTTTACAAAAAAAACGGGTTGATAGAAATAAGAGAGGTTGTAGTTATGGAAAATTATATGATCTTTATAATACTGATGGCAGTCTATTTGCTTGGACTGATAGCCATAGGAGTGTATTTTTCAAAGAAACAAAAGTCTGTGACTGACTTCTGGCTTGCCGGGCGTAAAGTAAGCTCGTTGGCCATTGGTTTTTCAGCAGCATCATCGTGGATGACGGCGGGAGGTATCCTTGCGGTCATCGGTCTGTACATGTTGCTTGGTATGGGCTCTGTCTGGGAGTTCGTTGCCCCGAACATCCTGGCTTTATTGCTCATTGCCGTGCTCGTGGGTAAGATTAAACACCTGCCCGCCATCACCCAGCCGGAATTGCTTGAACAGCGATACAGCAGCGCCATTCGCGCACCGGTTGCAATCATCATCGCTATTGTCATGGTTCTTTTTGCAGTGGCTGATATCACAGGTTTCTCACTTGTGCTCAGCATATTCTTCGGTCTCGATCCGATATACGCTGCGGCGATAGTTGCTATCGCAATTTCACTGTATGTTACCCTTGGAGGTTTTTCCGCGGTAATCTGGACCGATATGGTACAGTTTTTACTGCTGGCCACATTCTCAATAATAACCGCTGTGGTGGTTGTGAATGCAGCTACATCAGGTGTTGGAGATACGGCAGCCATAAGCACATCCGAACTCTTTGGCAGTGTCCCGGCTGACTGGTGGGATGTATTCAACTTCGGTCTGCCTGCAGGTGATCCTGCCATATTCGGTATCTTTGCTGCAATAATCTTCCTGATCGCCATAATACCTGGATGGGTCACCGAACAGGATCCCTGGCAGAGGGTATGGGCGGCAAAGGACCAGAAATCCGCAAGAATTGGTATGGTACTTGGTTCTTTCTTTATCTTCCTGATATTCGGTGTGGTATGTACGGTAATTGCCGTTTCCCTGAATCACATCTACCCTGAAATTCCCGCTTCCATGGCTGAGATCGGTATGGGAGCCATGGCACAGGCAGAACCTGCATTGCTGGTCTTCATAGCAGAGACTCTGACACCTATTGGAATCGGTCTTGCAGGTGTGGGTTTGGCTGCTGCTGCAATGTCATCAGCCGACACCTTTGCAACATCAGGTGGTTCATGTCTTTCACGTGACATCTACCAGAGGTATATAAAGCCTGATGCCACCATGAAGGAAATGATGGCAGTCAACAGGATCAGCGTACTCATCATTATCGCTGCTGCAACTGTCCTGTCATTCTATATCCAGGGTATCATCGAAGCAATACACATCGCGACCTTCATTGCGAGTGCATCATACTTCTTCCCACTCATGGGAGGTCTGTACTGGAAGCGTGCTACAAAGGAAGGCGCTCTTGCAGGACTTGTTGTGGGTGCACTGGCACAGATATCCTTCACCGTGATCGATTACTCCAGCACACCCCTGCTGGCAATGGGCTCACTTTCAGCAATCAGTCCCCTGCTTGCAAACCACGGTGTCATCATCGGAATGTTTTTGAGCGGAATAGCCTTCTTCGGAGTTTCCCTTGCAACCCAGCCATCCGATACGGTCCATCTGGCACCGTTCTTTGAGGATGAGGCTGAGAAGCTTGCAGAGGAAGAGTTCACCATCGAGGAATCCGACCCACAGTACAGGAAACTGATCGGCAGTCTGGAGCGGGAAGTTACCGGTGACCGCGCGATCTTCAAGCTGAACCTTGAAGCATCTGCAACCGTTAACTGGGACAGGTTTGTAGATGAGCTCAAGACACTGCATCCTTCCTGGGTAACACCAACGGGTGTCAACTCGGTTTACAGGCTGACAAAAGGCGACATGCTTGCCTGTGTTTCCCTGAGCCGTGGAGATACTGAAAAAGAGATATGGTTTGCCTCCGAGCCAATGGCAGAGGATGTAGAAACACATGTCAAGGAGTTCTTCAGTGCCTTCAAGCAGGTCTCACAGGCTCTTGAGAATATTGGTGTTCTTCTGACCCTGCCAACACCTGAAGAAGCCTGAAATATTTTTACTCGGGCATTTGCCCGATATCTTTTCTTTTTATTGATACATTTCTGCTCTTTTTATTTGATCTGGTTTTTGAGAACATATATTTGCTAATAGATGTGTAGTTTTACATGTGGTTAAATGGAAGCAAGGATAGATCTGATAACAATATGGACCGATGATATGGAACCGATGAAGGAGTTCTACAATAGAGTCCTGGGATTTAAGCTAGAAAACGATCTGGGAAGATATGTGGAATTCAAAAATGAGGGAACAAGATTTGCTATTTGCACCAGGGAAGTCATGTATGAATATAGTAACGAATACAAAAAGCAAAGTACGGCCCAGTCCTTTGAACTGGCATTCAGGTGTCAGGATGTAAATGATCTGAACAGCTCCTATGAACATATAATTTCAAACGGCGGTAATCCTGTTCAAAAACCAACAGACATGCCATGGAATCAGAGAACGGCCCTGTTCTCGGATCCTGACGGGAACATACACGAGATATTCACGGAAATCCAATGATGCTCGTAGTTATGAACATAAGCAGTATTCTCATAACTCAAAACTTATAAGTGAAATACAGTATAATTATGCTGGCATGACAGAGATAATCTTTGATGATATAGGCAGTTTTCCTCTTCCTGAAGGCAGATCAAAGGACTGGATGGCAGAAAGGTTCTCTCAGAATCAAAATGATGAAGAGCTGTTCAGCACAATTAACGATGCTTTCATGAAGAAGGTAGAGGCCGGAGTGGAGGTAGCAACATATCCCCAGTATCAGGATATGAACGAGCAATTCCTGTCCATCATCAGAGATCCCGGTTGTACCGAAGAACCTTTCAAGGTAAAACTTAACGATGCTCGTATTATCGAGCTTGAAGCAATCGAATCCGTTGCTAAAGCCTACAGGGAAGAGCATGGAGAAAAGCTTGATGTACGTGTCTGTGTAACCGGTCCCCTTGAGCTATACCTCAAGGACTTCGGAGGTACGGAATATGTTGATATACTCAACCTGCTTGCGGAAAGTGTTGACCGTTTTGTGAAGAACTCACTTTCCAGTGCAAAGAATTTCAACATCAGAACAGTTTCCATTGATGAGCCGAGCATAGGTATAAACCCGCAGGTGATGTTTTCGGACAGTGACCTTGTAGGTGCCATGGATAACGCATGCGATTCTGCGAAAAAGGCAGGTTGTGATGTCGAGGTCCATTTGCACTCTCCCCTGCATTACAAACTTGCATGCCAGACCGACAATATCAATGTCATAGGCGTGGAATCAGCAGCAACTCCCTCATATCTTGATCTGGTAGACAAAAAAGAACTCGAAGACAGTGATTCCTACATGAGGGTCGGTATTGCAAGAACCGATGTCTTCAATCTTGTTGCGGTACTCAACGAGAAGTACAATACCAATGTCTGGAAGGATCGGACCCATATGGAAGAGATCGTAACAGAGATGGAGACTCCTCAGGTCATAAAACAAAGACTCGAGAAGGCATACTCAATGTTTGACGACAGGATAAAATATGCGGGTCCGGATTGTGGTCTTGGTTCATGGCCATCCCAGAATATGGCTGCACAGCTGCTGAGGAATGTGGCAGCAGGTCTTGCAGATTTCAGAGAAAATAAGTAAAAAAGTAAGTGTGATATCAGAGCAACATCTTTTCCACAAAATCATCAAGCATTGACATAACCCTTTCAACGATCTCAAGGGTCACATAGGTCTCGATATATGCCGCAATCAACAGCATAACTACCATTAGCCCAAACATCTTCCACAGGTATCGGGAATTCAAATATTCCCTGACTGTTCCAATCACTTTTGATACGTCTTTTTTCAGGCTTTCGATGCTGTCTCCTAGAAAGAGTCCTTTGTTCATTATCTCATGAGACTGGATATATGCGAACCTGCGGCCGACTGCCGCGGCAAGCAGGATGGCAGGGATCTCTATAACTCCGTGTGGTATGATGGAGATCACAAAATATGCGACATTGTACAGCATTCCGACTATGATACCCTCTTCTCCGAATAACTGGAAGCCTGTCAGTGCTCCGTTGAAAACAAAGAAGGCAAGCAGTATACCCATGAGAAAACCGTTCACAACAAGTATCATTACAGGGACGATGTACGGGAGCATATAGGCCAGCATGCGATAGTCATCCTTTCCGTAACCGCAGTACTGCCATATAGTTCCCTCTTCTTTTTGGCCTGTTTTATGCATGGAAGCAAAATCAGGGTCCCTGGATGATACGACCTTTTGCAGGAATCTGTTTAGCGGCATCAGCAGTCTTTCGAAACTTATGGAAATAAATGTGTATACTTTGCTACCTTTCCTCATTTCGATATCCCTGACAAGTAACGGATGTATCAGCAGGAACAGACCTGCTCCAACCGAAGCGCTGAACACGGCCAGGCTGTTGAAGATGAAGATCGCCCACATGGGACTGATATACTCGGCAGTGACCACTACCTTGGCAGTTGCAGCAGAGGCCGTGGAAGTGATGGCATCATTAACAGGTGCTGGCTCTGATAATGTCATTGTGAAAGAGTACAGGATCATGCTGAATACAAGCGCTACCAGCAGAGATGCAGTAAAGGTTCTTACAGACCATAGTAGGTCTTTTTTATTTATCTGAAATCTTGTTGTGGGTTCTGACATTTGTATAGATGTTTATTTATACTATATTTTATAAAAAATATCCGATACATTAAAATATATAGCAACATTATAATACACATAAAACTATATTAGTCTAGTTATTCACGAGGAAGTATTATGAGGATACCTACAGGAATTGAGGGATTTGATGAGCTTGTACAGGGAGGCCTCCTTTCAGAGAGGGTCTATGTTTTAAGCGGTCCTCCGGGCAGCGGAAAAACGACATTTGGTGTTCAGTTCCTTGCAAGCGGGGCAGCAGAAGGTGAGGTTGGTCTGTATTGCACTCTGCTTGAGTGTCCGCAGAACATCATCGATGATATGTCCAATTTTTCCATGAATATCCCTGCACTCATAAAAGCTCAGAAGCTCCTCTTTGCAGATCTTGGTCCGAGGATGGAGTACGGATACATGGACGAGGTGAACGAGTTCATCACTCCTGATTATAATGTAGGCAGGACATCCATTGAAAGTGAGGCACCGTCTCCTTCAATGGTTTTCAAGGAAATTGCAGCATATGTTTCCGAATATGATGTTAAGCGCCTTGTAATTGACTCGGTGTCAGCTATCAGGTTTACCACAAACGACTTCTCTCTCCAGGAAAAAGAGATGAGCAGGTTTGTCAGAAACCTTAAAAAACTGGGCTGTACCACAGTCCTTCTGTCTGAAATGACCGATCCCACAGCCTATTCCACTGAACAGTTTGCCGCACATGGTGTGATCTTCATGCACAACTTCCTGTATGACAAGACAATGACACGTGCCATCCAGCTTATCAAGATGCGCGGCACAAGGCATGACTGTAATATGCGTTCGGTAAGCTTTTCGGAAAACGGGCTCAAGGTCGAAGGATATCTGGAATAATGGTAGTTAGCAATGGTAGGACTATTCAAGCGAGATAAAGAAAGCAAGAAGATATCTGAAGAAGACAAGGTTCATCTTGCAGAAGTTTCCTATAAGCTCGGATACGAGGTAGGTTACCACAGGCACTCGGAAATAGGCTGGGTTCAGGAGCAATTAAATAAGCTCTACGGATTTGCCGAGGAGTATGACCTTCGGGACTTTGCCCGTGAGAATTACATACACGGTAAAGATGAGGGTTCCAAGGCAAAGGAAAGGGACACAAAATCAGGTCTGTTCAGGGGTGCAGGTAAAGAAAGCACAGCAGAACCCGACAAAGCTTCCGGCTTTACTTCGGAGAGTACTGCTAAAGCGTCCTTTACAAAGAGTGACTCTGGCTTCACAGTTGAGAGAACATCGATTGAAAGCTCCTCAACTGCAATACAGCAGCCAACCCTCACGGATCTGCCTGACAGTGTGCAGCTTACAAAAGCAGTTGAGAGACCCTCAATACTTGAGGGTTCCAAGCATCTGCTTCCGAAAAAGAAATAATTACTGGCTGTACCCGGAAGCGACAAACCTCTGTTTCTCATCAAGGTTTGCAAGTAAGAATCTGTCATCCTTACTGTAGGCTATTTCCTTTGAGCCTTCAAGCTTCAGGTTATATGTCTTTCCAGATACCGCCTTTTCCACACTCTCTCCGTTTTCAATGATATCCGTTACTTTTACAGGAGAGGACTGCAGGCCGACATAAAGGTGCAACATATCTCCTGTCTCAAATTCCCTGGCTAGCTGTGAAAGTGTACACTCAAGTGCAAAATCTGTTGTCACGGTCTCATCATTGGAGATTACAAAACCTCTTTCAATGTCCTTGGATTGTATGCTTTTTAAGGCAAGTCCTACCCTCGCACCCGTGGGGGCACTCTTTACATCCTCATCATGCATCTGGATGGAGCGGATCTCGAGATTCTTCTTTGCCGGATATGCGATCATCTTATCCTTTGCGTTGATGGTTCCCTGATCCACGACGCCGAGTACAACACATCCTATACCTGTAACGTTGAAGGACTGGTCGATGATCACACGGGGAGGAAGGTCATTCTTCTGCTCCTGCTCAGCCGTGACTTTTTCATCGACATCGTATATCTTCTCTTTGAGCTCTTCCATACCTTCAAAGGAAGTGGTGGAGATTGTATGGTAATCCCAGTTCTCGAGAGTGGTCCCTATTGTAATCTTCTGTAGTTTCTCTTTTAGTTCCTCAAGGGCAAGAGGGTATGAGAGATCTGATTTTGTCAGGACCACTATTCCGTGTTTATATCCCAGCAGATCCAGTGCGATAATACATTCTGCTGCCACCGGATCAAGTCCTTCCGGGGGCACACAGAGAAGAGCGATATCAGAAAGGTTCAGGGCGGTGACTAGCGACTTTGGTGATGTCGGATATCCGGTTGCATCGATTGTTGTAAGCACCTGTTCGTTCTTGGAAAAATCATACATTGTGATGTCGGAGATACTACCCTTTTTACCAAGTTTTCCTGCAAGGGTGGTCTTTCCGCTTTTTTCACTACCGATTATAGTTATCTTTGTCATGTGAGCTTCCTCGATTATGGTCTTACGATAAGTCTTTTTAGATATATTTCTTTTTCATGACCATAGCTGACCTTCGAGTATACTCTTTGTTTTATCGGTTGTACTTTGATTTACTTTATTGATCCTTACCAGGTATTCATCACCAACTCTTTCAGGCTCGCTGAAGACTACATCAACACCAAGTCTCTCAAGATATGACCTGAACCTGTCTATGGTGTCCCTGTTTTTCACACGTATGCGGACATCCTCGGAAATGCGCCTGTTGTTTTCAACTTCCCTGATGGATTGTATCATGGGTCGGAGTATACTTTCCCCGAGTCTGAGACAACGCTCTCTTAGTTCTTCCTCACTCTCGTTCCATTCAAAGGACTGGAATCCCTCTCTTACGACTCTTGGAAACATATAGTCTCTTCCGCTATCGTTATAGAATCTGAATGCGTGTCTCAGGTCAGCATTGTTACTTTCCGAACAGGTGTATTTAATTGGTTGCAATACCATTTCAGGATCTTTGATAACAACTCCTTCATGCTCTGTTTTGCCAAGTTCCCTGATTATTTCAGTGATCTCTGCAGGTGCTTTCTCGATAGCGAATTCCCCGAAAAGCTTCACCTGAGTAAAACCGTAATTTTCGGCAAGTTCCCGTCGCTTCATAACAGGAAGCGGCTTTCCATCTGCTTTGTACCTTATGTCAAAAACAAAGAAATCCAGGGATTCCAGACCGTAGATATCCTTTGGCACNNTGCTCTGTTTTACCAAGTTCCCTGATTATCTCCGTGATCTTTGCAGGTGCTTGCTGAATATCGAATTCTCCGAAAAGCTTCACCTGGGTGAAACCGTAATTCCCGGCAAGTTCCCGTCGCTTCATG
>DACO01000164.1:0-12277 GCA_002508635.1 Methanolobus sp. UBA118
TCCCCACTATCAGTGATGTGTTCCTTCAATAATTTCTATACCCGCATCGGTGATAGTCTTTTTTATCTCATCTATATGCGGGCATTTCGGGTAATTATCCATCTGCATGCAGGAGCTCAGGTGTATAACATCAACACCACGCTTTTTGATCGATTTTATAAGGCGGTATACTCTTCTTCCGGAACATCCGCCACATGTGAAAAAGGCTATCATTTCAGCTTTTTCATCATATTGTTCAAAATGCATGCTGCGTTTGTTAAATGCCATGAAGCACCCGACTCCTGGACATGCCTCGGAGATTATATCGCATCTTATGACTGCGATCCTTGTTATTTTTTCAGCATCTTCGATAATCGCAACTCCGTTTTAAGAAAAACAAAGGGGAATATTCCCCGATCGATCTGATATTCAGCCGTACAAAGTTATTTGAGTCCGATCTCTTCCTTGAACTTATCAAGTCCCATCTCGTCAATTACTCTTCCAAGACGGTGCTTTGAACCGTTTGTCTTGGTGAAATTGATGATGGTGTCCACAAGGTTCAGGACCTCATCCTCACTCAGTTCGTCTGCGATAACATCAGCAATTCTTGGCTTAAGTGCTGCGTTTCCGCCTACCATAACAGTGTAGCCCTTTGGTGTACCCATGATACCTATGTCTTTGATAGCCGGCTCTGAACATGAGTTCGCACAGCCTGAAACAGCCATCTTGAACTTGGCAGGAAGCGGCATTCCGTGGTACTTCTCATCAAGTTTGAGTCCGAGGCCGACAGAATCCTGCTGTCCACGCTTACAGAATGTAGTACCCGGACAGATCTTAATACTCCTCACACATATTCCGATGGCAGCACCAGGCTTGATACCAAGGTCATCCCATGCATTGTCAATATCTTCCTCTTTTAACCCTACAATGGCAACTCTCTGGGAAGAGGTAACTTTTAACGTTGCAGCATCATACTTCTCGGCAACATCGGCTATCTTTCTCATCTGCTCTGCAGAAACTATTCCACCGGGGAGGTGTGGTGCGATTGCATATGTTTCCTTGTCTCTTTGCAGGATAGCTCCCTTTTCAAGTAAATCTTTTGCCATTTATATCACTCCTTTGATCCATAAAATTTTCTGGACTTTGATATATTATGGATAGTGCCTTATATATTGGATGGTTTCCAATTAGATATCATGAAAGACTGTACTATTTATAAAACGGTGGACATCATAGGGAAAAAGTGGTCCCTGTGTATTCTCCTCGAGCTCTACAAGGGCGAGAATAAAAAAAAGCGTTTCAATGAGTTAAAAGGCAAACTTCAGGATGTTACCCCCAAGACCCTGTCCACAAGGCTTAAGGAACTGGAAGAGCAGGGTTTCATTGAAAAAAATATCGATGATTCAACGGTTCCCATAAAGAGTGAATATTCTCTGACAGAAGGCGGTGAGGATTTTATCAGGGTTATCCAGAATATCAAAAGATGGGGCCTTAAATGGAAATTTGAGAATGAGGAATGCGGGAATTCCAATTGCAGGCTTTGTCATTTGTAATTATTCCGTATATTCTCTTCTTTACAGGTAAGTTTATATGTTAACTTTTGCTAAAATAGATGTGAAGAATAAAATTATCAGGATTGGTAGTGACAATATGGGCAAAGAATTGACAAGATCGAAGGACAACAGGATGATAGCAGGCGTATGCGGCGGAATAGGTGAATATATAGGTGTAGATCCTGTTGTGATACGACTTATATGGGCAGTGATTACCATATTCAGTTTTGGAATAATTGGTGTCCTGGCTTATGTGATCGCCTGGGTTATCATGCCGGAAGAAAAGCAAGCAACTTCAGGCGGGATACAGTATGACAGCGAGCAGGCAGAGCAATAAAATCCTTTCTTCTTTTTAAGACTCTTCTGAAGTGATTATTTCTACATAACTGTGGTGCAAAAGCGCTAAATAGTCAGCATGCTGAGTTTTAATCAGGATAGTCTGCAATCCTGTCTTTGCAGGGTGTTCATGATATCCAGTAATCTGTCGGGATTTTTTATCGCTTTCATGGTTCTGACATTTGTAAGTCTGGTTACAGGATGCATAGCAGATAGCAATAATGAATCACAGGAGGATCCGGATCGTCTTATCAACGGGTCCGGAAGGGGATATGCAGACTTATTCAGGGATGATGACATTATGATTACAAGTAGTGCTTTTGAAGATGGGGATAAGATACCGGCAAAGTATACATGTGACGGGGAAAATGTCAATCCTCCTTTTGAATTTGAGAATTTGCCCGAGGCAACAAAAAGTCTGGTGCTGATAATTACAGACCCTGATGCTCCCTCGGGTAATTTTGTTCACTGGGCTGTATGGAATATAATACCCGAATCAGGGATTGAAGAAAACAGTGTCCCGGGGGTTGTGGGCCGAAACAGTTACGGAAAGGCCTCCTATACAGGTCCCTGTCCTCCCTCGGGCACTCACGAGTTTGTATTCAGGGTATTTGCCCTTGACACCGAACTTGAATTGGAGGGAGGATCAAAGATCGATGAACTGGAACAAAGTATGCAGGGGCATGTTATAGCAGAAGGAAAACTGACTGCCCTGTACGGGAGAGCTTAGAGAATGATCCTTTGTAGCTGGATAGAGGTATCACATGTCAGATGATCTGAGATCCGATGCCAGGGACATAGTTTCAAAAACAATCTCTGGAGTTGACCCTTTCTCATGTGTTCTAAGGGCAGTAAGCAGGGAAGGTGACCGTCTCAATGTCGGCTCGGATTCATTCGATATATCTTCTTATGAGAATATCTATCTGGTAGCTTTCGGGAAAGCCTCGGTTGCCATGTCAAAGGCTCTGGAGGAAATTTTGGGAGATGATCTGTCCGGTGGTTGTGCAGTAACTAAGTATGGATTTGGCGGATCACTGAAGAAAGTGAACATCATGGAGGCGGGCCACCCTATCCCTGATAAGAACGGTGTGATCGCGGCAGAGTGCATCCGTGACCTTCTGGAAAAGACCGGATCAAAGGACCTTGTATTTTTCCTGATCTCCGGAGGAGGCTCTGCACTTATGACCCTGCCGAGAAAAGGGATTTCCCTGTCGGATTTTATCAGCCTGACAAATAAGCTCATGCGTGTGGGAGCGACTATCGATGAGATCAACACAATAAGAAAACACCTGTCTGCCGTAAAGGGTGGAGGACTTGCGAAGATGGCTTACCCGTCAGAGTCGATCAGCCTTATTCTATCGGATGTCGTGGGAGACCCACTTGACGTCATCTCTTCCGGACCTACTGTGCCTGACAGGTCTACCTTTGAGGATTTCCAGCAAATTGTTGAACGATACGATCTGAAATTGTCTCCTGCAGTAGAGGGCTTGGTTGAGGATGGGCTTGAGGGTGTGGTGGAAGATACTCCTAAGTCCGAGGGCCCGGTTTTTGAGAAATGTCATCATTACCTTGTGGGAAACAATTCCCTCGCGCTGCATGAAGCGGAAAAAAGGGCAAAGGAACTTGGATACAACACACTGGTGCTCACATCTTCACTAGTTGGCGAGGCAAGTGAGATCGCCAGGGTCTTTGCAGCCGTTGCCAGGGAGGAAAGAAAGGAATCCAGGCCAATGCCGCCACCAGCCTGCATTCTTGCAGGCGGGGAAACCACTGTAAGGATAAAAGGAAAGGGCAAAGGTGGCAGATGTCAGGAGATGGCTCTGTCCTTCGCACTTGAAGCCCGGGGACTTGACAACATCCTCTTTGTTCTGACGGCCACGGACGGTAACGACGGTCCTACGGATGCTGCCGGGGCATTTGCGGACGGTTATTCTCTTGAGAAGAGCAAAAATGTGCACATAGATGCAAAGGCCCTGCTCCGGCAGAATAATTCGTACGAGTTCTTCAGGGAGATCGGAGACCTGCTCATTACAGGTCCTACGGGAACGAATGTAATGGATGTATACATCCTGCTGATCGGATAAACGACTGTTCCGCCGCTTAGTCAGGTCCGGATGTTAGATCTCGATATCCACATCGTAGACCTTCTCGGGATTTTCCTTGTGGACCTTCCAGAATGGCTCCTCTCCGAACTGCTCCACAAGTTTGAGGGTTCTTCTTGGAATTGTCTTTGGTCCGAGTACCGCACCCGGTCTGTCGGGATCGTCGATATAATCGGTTTCCATCATAAAGCGGGTTCCCTGTTCAAGCGCTTCTTCTATAGCTCCCTTGCCGGCAAGCACTCCCGGGAATATGCCCAGGCCCTCACAGACATCAACCAGTGGTGGAGCATAGTGTTTGACCACCCTGTGCAGCTTGATGCCTGTCTTTTTTGCCCGCTCTGTGATATCAATAAGCTCGGGCTCACCCACACTTTCGGTATGCAACTGGATTGCACAGTCAATGTCTGCGGCAAGGCTGAAGGCATGTTCCATAACCTCATTGGAAGCATCCCATATCTCCTCGGAAATCGGATAGTGCGGTCTTCCACTTTTCAACCCCACAGCAAGTCCTTTTTCCACATAGCCTGCGGCGACCTCCAATCCGCCTTTCATGGTCTCAACTGCTTTTTCAAGGTCCATATATTCGATGAGTTTTGTGATCTCTGCGGGATGGACTCCGAGGACGGGGAAGGATGTAACGCCGGTCTCGTTTATCTGTTTTGAGATGTCGATTGTTTCCTCAAAGACTGCTATGTGGTCTTCGGGCTTTGTAACCTTTATTCCAAGTGTCCAGCTTGGTTTCATGACAAGGAATATATGAGTTCCACCTGTGTTCTGGAAATCCTTGACTGCTTTCAGACCCTTTGCTCTTGGGTCTATGTGCATGTGTTCATCTGTGATCGGGAAATCAGGTGTCATGATTGTTCATATGTTATCATGATGTAAAATTCTAGTGTTGTAGATTTCTCATTGAGTTAATTGCCGGAAAGATGTGAGTTGGTAAACATGTATAAATGATTCTGACATCAATCATCTCTCATGGATTTGACGATTTTTGTAAAGAAAAAGTATGTCTGGCTTAGCCTGTTATCCCTGGTAGGTCAGATAATTCTTATATCTGTTGCCTCTGCAACCCTGTTCTATGCGGATGTTTCCTTAGAAGCGACTATTATTCTTGTAGTTCTGTTAGTGGGTCTGATCTACGTTCTCTCTGTAACGATCCTGAGATTGATAAACCTTGCAAAGGTCACCGGACTTTATGGAAAAAGCTGAAATTTTGATCTGATTCCGGTTTATTTTTTCTTTTGGGCATGACATATATATAATGTAGTCGTTAATAAAGCAATTTGCTCTTTACGTTTATACGAATTATTGGAACGTGAGAATATGAGTGAAATACTTCGGGGATATAGTTAATACTGAAAAACGGAACTATTTGAAAATTATTTGTTTCCTGTCAAATTACAATTTGCTAAAAAACGTATTGCATTTGAGCAATATTAATTTACAGATAAAGGGATTAACATGTCACAGAAATCTACGATCATTTATACAAAAACCGATGAAGCTCCGGCTTTGGCAACCAGTTCGCTCCTACCTATTGTACAGGCTTATGTGAAAAACGCCGGAATCACTATGGAAACGAGGGATATCTCCCTGGCGGGAAGAATCATTGCCCAGTTTCCCGAAAGACTGACGGAGGACCAGAAGATTTCCGATGCCCTTTCCGAATTGGGAGAGATGGTCTTAACTCCGGAAGCCAACATTATCAAATTACCCAATATCAGCGCTTCAGTTCCCCAGATAAAAGCGACAGTCGCAGAACTCCAGGCTAAAGGGTATGATCTGCCCGATTATCCCGAAAATCCTTCCAATGATGAAGAAAAGGCGATCAAAGCGAAATTCGATATTGCCAAAGGCAGTGCTGTTAACCCGGTACTTAGAGAAGGGAATTCTGACCGCAGAGTTCCTAAAGCTGTAAAAAATTATGCGAAAAAACATCCTCATTCCATGGGGGAATGGAAGTCCGATTCCAGATCCCATGTAGCCAGCATGGCTGAGGGAGATTTTTACGGCAGTGAAAAATCTGTTGAAATTGAAGAGGCTAGCAATTACAGAATTATCTTTACGGATGACGCTGGTAATAAAACAATATTAAAAGACAAAGCCCCTCTTCAGACCGGAGAGATCATTGATGCATCTGTTATGAACAAAAAAGCGCTTCAGGCATTTCTGGCTGAACAGATAGAAGATGCCAGAGCTAAAGATGTCTTATTCTCCGTTCATTTGAAAGCGACAATGATGAAAGTTTCCGACCCTATTATCTTCGGTCATGTGGTTAAGGTCTTCTTTAAAGACATATTTGATAAATATGGTGATCTGCTTTCGGAATTGGGTGTAGATCCCAACAACGGACTGGGGGATCTCTATGCAAAGATCCGGAATCTGCCTGAAGACAAACAGGACGCAATCAAAGCAGATATAGAAGCTGTGTATACAAAAAGACCGGCATTGGCTATGGTTAACTCCGATAAGGGAATTACCAATCTCCATGTTCCCAGCGATGTTATCATCGATGCTTCCATGCCTGCAGCAATCCGTTCATCAGGCTGCATGTGGGGACCGGAAGGGAAACTGAAAGATATGAAAGCCGTAATTCCGGACCGCTCTTATTCGGGAGTGTATCAGGAAACTATTGAGTTCTGTCAAAAACACGGTGCCTTTGATCCATCAAAAATGGGAAGCGTTTCAAATGTGGGGCTTATGGCGCAAAAAGCTGAAGAATATGGCTCACATGACAAGACCTTTGAGATGACTGGTACAGGAAAAGTTCAGGTTATCGATGACAACAGTAATGTACTTATTGAACAGCCGGTAGAGGAAGGAGATATCTTCCGCATGTGTCAGGCGAAAGACGCACCAATTCAGGACTGGATCAAGCTGGCCGTGAGAAGAGCCAGAGAGACAGGCGATCCTGCAGTCTTCTGGCTCGATGAGAAAAGAGCTCACGACTTACAGCTCATTAAAAAGGTGAACAAATACCTGAAAGATCATGATACTGATGGCTTGGAACTATTGATTAAATCCCCTGTTGAAGCGACCAGGTTTTCATTGGAGAGAATTAAAGAGGGCAAAGATACGATTTCTGTGACTGGAAATGTTTTGAGAGATTATCTGACAGACCTCTTCCCCATTCTGGAAGTGGGAACCAGTGCGAAAATGCTATCAATCGTTCCCCTGATGAATGGTGGTGGACTTTTCGAGACAGGTGCCGGCGGTTCGGCACCCAAACACGTACAGCAATTTGAATCGGAAGGTCACCTGCGATGGGACTCCCTGGGAGAATTCCTGGCCTTAGCTGCTTCTCTGGAGCATCTGGGCAACAGTTATGATAATCCTAAAGCTCTGGTTCTAGCAGAAACATTGGATAAAGCGACAGAGCTGGTTCTGGAAAACGGAAAATCACCTTCCAGAAAAGTGAATGAGATCGATAACAGAGGATCTCATTTTTATCTGGCAATGTATTGGGCTCAGGCTCTGGCTGATCAGGAGAAAGATCCCGAATTAAAAGCGATTTTTGAACCTGTAGCTAAATCTCTGATGGAAAATGAAGAGAAGATTGCCAATGAGTTGTTAGAAGCTCAGGGCAACGCTGTGGATATCAAAGGATACTATGCTCCGGATGAGGAGTTGAGATCCCGGGCCATGAGACCCAGTGCGACTTTGAATGGGATTATCGATTCTATTTAATTTTATTATGGAAACGAAGCTGGGATGAAATAATCCCATCTATTTTTCTTTATTCTTTTTCCTGCATCGATTTTAACTGAATCTACGATATTGCTTTACCGACCGGACTGCAGAATCACTTAATCCCCGGACATATCCCCAAACTTTTTAATAGATGGCTCTGCTAATCTATATTGGGGACTAATACAGGGAGTAGATAGCTTACCTGTTTTACATAAGGAGAGTGTATTATATGCCAAAATTTGAAATGTTCAAGGACAAGAGCGATAAGTACAGATTCAGGTTGAAGGCTCCGAACGGGGAGATCATTGCAGTCAGCCAGGCCTATGCAAGTAAGGCAGGTTGTATGAAAGGTATCGAATCCGTAAAGAACAACGCTCCGATCGCGGATGTTATAGAAATTGACGAGCCTGAAGATCATGCAAGCTGATACGTCTCAGAATATCTTTCTCTAAAAATAGGTGATGGCGGAGATCCCGCCATACAATTCTGCTGTGTATTTCCAGCCAGCAGATAATATATTAAAAATAAATCATTTGTTGTTCAGTCTATGGTATCATGCATGCGTGGCTTGATGCCGGGAGTGGCTTCAGAGCTGACCTCTTTATCGCCGTCCTCATCACGATACATTTCTTTTCTGACCATGGGGTTGAACATGAAGTATTTTTTGACGTATCCCAGGATTTCCTCATCGGAAATGCATGAAACCCTTTTGTCCTCATTGTAGAGCTTCTGGATATCGGCCTGTATGGAACGCAGACGCTTATCATTCTTCTCTATCTCGATGTTCACATCCATGAGCTCATTGAGGGCTTCCTGGACCTTGAACCTGAGAACCTCAATACCTGACGAATCACCCACAAGGAAGTTCCTCTTTCCTCCAACGATCTCAGGTGGATATGGTTCGTAGGTGAACGGATTCTTGATAACGCCTGCTGTGTGGATCCCTGACTCATGGGCAAAGACGTTGTTACCGATAACAGACTTGTTCCTTGGTATTCTGATACCGATCTCCTTCTCCATGTACCGGGAGAACTCGGCAACACAGTCAAGGTTATACTTGTCGAATCCTTCGATACGCCTCTTCAGGAAAAGAAGCAGCTTTTCCATTTCTGCATTACCTGACCTTTCCCCAATCCCGAGGAAAGTGACATTCGACCAGTTGGCACCATGCCAGTAGCCTGCAAGAGAGTTCGGAACCGCAAGACCAAAATCGTCATGGCAGTGGGTCTCGATGTTCTTGACATTGATCTTTTCCTTGAGGTGCCTGACAATGGTGGGTATGCCGTAAGGTTCATCCACTCCTGTGAAAGGTACACCGTAACCGATTGTATCACAGATACGTATCGTACAGTCAGGATCGATGTCTATGATCTTCTCGATAAGGGGGAAGACGAAATTATAGTTGTCAGCACGGGTCATGTCCTCAATGTGTGCTCTTGTCCTGAGTCCATGGTCAACAGCGTACTGAAGTGCTTCCAGATACTTCTCTTCAGCCGCCTCACGACTTGGCAGACCCATCTTGTCAAAGATATGCGGATCTGACACTGACATGAGAATACCTGTTTCCTCAATACCGTCAACATCCAGGACCATGTCTATGTCTGCAGGATTTGCACGGGCCCAGCCTGTAATCTCCGGGAACTCGTATCCCATGTCCTGCATCAGACTGATGGCTTTTCTATCCCTTTCGTTGTAGACGAATGTCTCCAGCTTTTCA
Source organism: Methanolobus sp. UBA118 (assembly GCA_002508635.1). GTDB lineage: Archaea > Halobacteriota > Methanosarcinia > Methanosarcinales > Methanosarcinaceae > Methanolobus. Next base: position 9,381 of record DACO01000164.1, read on the forward strand.
ATGCCTATTCTGTGCAGATATTCGTATATCTTCACTTTGTGATGACTTCTCACAACGATACCTGGCATCTGGGCACCATCACGTATCGTACTGTCACTGATTGACACTTCCTGCCCATATGGCAATTTTATCTTCGGAAGGTCATCATAGTCCCTGTATGTTTTCATTCTGTTCCTCCTTTAAGAGCAAGCTGTCCGATATTCCCGGTAAAACTGACTTCTTTAGAAATGGCAGGATGATCTTTTTTCCATCCGGATAACGAGCGTTTCAACTCCGGGTAAACGTGCGTTATTAAATAACTAGCAGACTGTATTAAATGACCTAATCCTTAAAATGCTTTTCTTCTTTCTTCTTTCAATAATGGTATCTGTTGCAGTGCCTGAATAACCTTAAATTCTTAATACTTTCAGGGATTACATGGTGTTATGTGGAGTATACTACTCAATAAATTTGAAAAACATCCCGCACAACAGAAAGTCCTGCGACTCCTGTTCGAGCGCGGCTTCCAGGTCAACGATGAAGGAAAGGTAATATCAGGTTCCATCGAGATCGCCCATACACAGCTCGCAAGGGAGGCGGGCGTTGACAGGCGTGTTGTGGACTCGACAACAGAGACAATATTATCCGATGAACTCCTGCGCAAGATCTTCCAGAACGTAAGATCGATCCCCTTCCTGCGTGATGTAGCTCCTTTACTGGGTCTGGGTGTCATCATAATCACACCGGATGATGCGGTAAATAAAGGCATCATCGCAGAGGTATCCACAGTCATCGCGCATCATGATATAAGCATCAGGCAGGCGGTCTCTGATGACCCGTTCTTCACCACGGAGCCAAAACTGACGATAATCACTGACACAAAGGTTCCTGGTAGCATTGTTGAGGAACTCCTGGCTCTCAGAACAGTCAGAGGCGTAAGTATCTATTAATCAGAGAACAGCCTTTGCAAAGGCACTGAAAACTCCCAGAAGGTGTCTGGAGTTTGATGGTCTTAACAGTTTTTTTATGACTATTGAAGGATGGTCCATATCACCGTACTCGGTAATGGTCTCAAGTATTGATTCTTTGTTCATGGAAGCTATAAGCTCATCCATCTTTTCATCTTCAAGTCCTGCGATAAAATTATGGATATTCATCCCGATCGCAAGTTCCTTGCCAAGTTTCTCTCTCCACCTGCGGTCATACTCTGAAAGCCTCTGTGCGGAATTATCATCCTCCAGTGCAGCCTTTGCAGCAAGCTCTCCTGCTATTTTGGCACACGCGGCACCTGTATAGACTCCTCCGCCGGAAGTTGGCTTGACCTGTCCCGCAGCATCTCCCACAATAAGAGTACCTTCTGCATAGGTCTTTTCAAGCGGTCCGATGGGTATTCCTCCAGTTACCAGGTCCAGATGTCCTCCGCCGTAATTTGAGGAAATATGGGGGTTGTTTTTCAGCATTCTGTCAAGGCAGGTCAGAACACTTTCATCTGTATTGCTGTCCATTGCCAGCCCTATGCGGGATATTTTATCATCTACAGGTACAGCCCAGCCAAAGAAACCAGGTGCCTGTGAGCCGACGAAGAGTTCTACAAAGTCCGTATCAGGTGAGTTGTAAGGGGCTTCTATCTGTACTCCCGGAAGTATCTTTTTAACACTCCCGAGTCCCGCCATCCTTGCAATACGGCTGCGTACACCATCGGCACCGATGATCACCCCAGCTTTTATCTCTCTACTCTGACCGTTCTCAACAACGGATAATCTCTGGACACCGTCTGCGTACTCCAGCCCCGTGGCTCTTGTATTGAGCCTCAGCTCAACGCCGCTTTGAAGTGCCATGGATGCCAGGGTCCTGTCAAAGTTCTTTCTTGAGACCACATATGCCTTTGTCTCTTTACCATCGATGGGAAGGCTCTCCCCGTTCATGGGATGAACGAAAGCACCACGCACACTGTTCAGGACGAATCTGTCAGACGGACTTACATCACATTCTGCTACCGCCCGTGTGCTCAGCAGTCCCGTACATCCCACTGGTGAACCTACGGATGCATGATCTTCTACCATCAGCACACTTGCACCGTTTCTGGCAGCATATCTTGCTGCCGTGGAACCCACAGGCCCGGCTCCGACTACGATGACATCATAATCCGTGTTCTTCATTTTCCCCTCCGTCTCTTATAAGCTCAAGAATATCGCTGAAGTTATTGAGCACGTGATCCGGCTTTTCCTCAATATTATCCCTGTCCCTGGCGGGGTTCCTGTCCCCATAGATCGCATATGCTGTCAGCATTCCCAGACGTCTGGAAGGTGCGATGTCCCTCCTCAGACTGTCTCCTACAAACAGTGTTTCACTGGCTTTGAGTTTCATGGAATCAAGGGCGTAGGTGAACGCCCTGTGTGAAGGTTTTTTAGATCCGGTGATATCGAAGGTGAAGAGCGAATCAAAGTGATCGTAAAGCCTGACCTTCTCCAGTCTTGCCATGGCGTTCTTCATTTCCGCATCCGTAAGTATCCCCAGCATGATGTCCATCGACCTGAGCTTCGTTATGGTGTTCCTGACGCCGGGGTATAGTCTCACAGAACGTACCTTTTCTTTTTCATATATGCTGCAACATTCAAGAAAACGGTTTTCGGAAAAAAGACCGTTGTCTTTCATATAATCACTTATGTTCTCGGTACTCTCAAACCCATGTACGCCCCTACGGAAATAACTGAAGAGTTCATGTCCGTCTCCATTGCCCAGATGATTAGCAATAGCCGTACAGGCAGATATCTTTGCCTCCACAAAATCAAAGAGGGTGTTATCCATATCAAAGATAATTCCCCTGATATTGTTCTTATGCACCGGATACTGTCTGTCTTCAAACATCCTTTCACCCTGTTCGTGGAGAATAGTTTCTGAATCTATATTTAATATAT
>DACO01000164.1:12574-12831 GCA_002508635.1 Methanolobus sp. UBA118
AAGGATTTTTCCATTGAGGGAATTTTCTGCCAGGAGGGAACAACTTGGTTACAGCGGCAAACACCACCATAAGCAAGAGAAAAAGGACAACAGCTTCATATCACAATGAAAGTGCTTACGAAAATGAGAGAGAGGGTTTTTATTCAGCCTGTGGACAGGCTTTTATACGCGTATCTCCGATAAAACGTGATTAATTGTGTTAAGTTTATAAAAAGTCTCTTAAAGTGACGTTTCCCTGAGATAAAGCTTTAAGAACA
>DACO01000192.1:0-1174 GCA_002508635.1 Methanolobus sp. UBA118
CACGACGCCCGCAAGGATGAAGACATGGAATTCCTTGGCATCTCAAGCAATGGCACGGAAATGTATCTCAACAAGATGGTGAAAGAAAGCAAGAACATCATTCCCATCGGAAGCGTGGAACCTCACTATTTTGCAGGTTATACCGGAGGGAGAAAGTCATTCCTGCCGGGCGTGGCGTCCTATAAGACGATCGAGATGAACCACAAGCATGCACTCTCTGACGCTGCACAGCCCCTTGCTGTCAAGGAGAACCCTGTCGCAGAGGACATGGATGATGCTATGAAATTACTAAAGGACCTGAACATCTTTTCCATACAGACCGTACTGACAGCAGATCATGGACTGTATGCAATAATCGCAGGTGACCTTTTCAGGACTTTTGATATTGCAGTTGAGAAGGCAAACGAAGTATTCGGTGCCAGGTGCAAAAGAAAGGGCAACATTGTCCTTTCGGCAGCTCCCTACCCCATGGATATAGACCTGTACCAGTCCCAGAAAGCACTTGAAAATGGAAAGCTGGCACTTGAAGAGGGAGGAGTGATCATCCTGGTATCCAAATGCAGGGATGGTGTGGGAGATGATACCTTCCTTGATCTGCTCTGTTCTTCAAAAAGATGTAAAGATGTAATGGACAGGATAGAAGAAGGCTACAAACTGGGGTATCACAAAGCCGCTAAAATGGCACAGATAGGAATCTATGCGGAAATGTGGGCTGTTTCTGATCTTGACGATGATATACTGGAAAAGGCCAAACTCAAACCCTATAAAAATATACAGGAAACCTTTGACAGGGCCGTTGCGGACATAAGAAATAAGGGTAAAGAACCCTATGCAGTCATCCTGCCACAGGGTAGCCTTACCGTCCCGCTTCTGGATTGAAAATTAAAAAAAAGAAAATGAAAAATCAGAGCTGCATGTAGCGTGCAACATCTCCCAGGTCTTCCTCGATCCTGAGAAGCTGGTTGTACTTTGCAGTTCTTTCACTTCTTGCAGGTGCTCCTGTCTTAATAAGGTCAGCAGCGATCGCCACGGATATATCAGCGATTGTGGTATCCTCGGTCTCTGCAGAGCGGTGGCTTACAACCACACTGTAGCCGTTACGCATTGCCATGTGTGCTGCATCCAGGGCTTCAGAAACGGAACCTATCTGGTTGACCTTGAGAAGGAGTGCATT
>DACO01000192.1:1541-1921 GCA_002508635.1 Methanolobus sp. UBA118
TCCTCTATCAATACTATCGGATAGCTCTCAACGAGGTCAAGGTAGTAATCCACAAGTTCTGCAGGCTGGAGCAGTTTTCCGTCTATGGAATAGTTCTCTCCGTCAAAGAACTCGGATGCTGCAGCATCAAGACCAAGGGTGATCTCGGTCTCGCTGTATCCTGCCTCCTCGATTGCCTTGATAAGGGAATCAAGGGCGTCACCGGTCATCTCAAGTGGAGGTGCATAACCGCCCTCGTAACCTACATTGGTGGCTGATGCTCCGTATTTGTCTTCCAGTACCTTGCCAAGTGCATGATAGGTCTCGGTTCCCATGCGCAGGGCCTCTGTAAAGGATTCGGCACCTTTTGGCTGTATCATGAACTCCTGAATGGACAGCTC
>DACO01000192.1:2200-3661 GCA_002508635.1 Methanolobus sp. UBA118
AGTATACGCATTTACTCCGCCAAGGTACCTGTATAATGGTATGTTCAGGGAGTCTGCTGCAGCCTTTGCGACTGCCATGGAAACGCCGAGTATTGAATTGGCGCCAAGCTCCATCTTGTTATCGGTGCCGTCAAGGGCAAGCATCAGAGCATCGATCTCACGCTGATTCCTCACATCCATTCCCAGAAGTTCGTTCTCGATGATGGTGGTTACATTATCAACTGCATCAAGTACTCCTTTTCCACCGTAGCGATCTTCCTTGTCGCGCAACTCAAGTGCTTCGTTACTTCCTGTGGATGCCCCGGAGGGAACACTTGCCCTGCCGAAGCCAGATGCCGTAAGAACATCCACTTCTACTGTCGGATTTCCTCTTGAATCCAGTATCTCTCTTGCCTGAATTTTTTGAATTCTGTATTTATTGTCTTCGCTAATATACGCCATCCTGATCCACCTTTGAATTTATACACCTACTTTGCAATTACCGTATATATTGTTACCGTTCATGATTAAACATGGCGCATGAATAACAGAAGCCATTTATATTCACATAAATTATATAAACTTAAAAGTATTATAGTAGTTAAATGAAATATGCAGAATTAAGTCTTTTAGACGGAAAAGGGTATGAGATCATTGAATTACTGCAGGGATTGGGTGTGCCGCGGACAGAATCCATATGTATAGCCTGTCTGGTCTGCGGAGAGGAATTGACATCACAGGATATCGAAAAAGCATCCGGTCTCAGACAGCCAGAGGTGAGCATTGCCATGCGCCCCCTCAGGGAGAAGGAATGGATCGAGGAGCGCAACGAGAAAAAGAACAACGACAAGGGCAGGCCACTGAAATACTACAAGCTTGTAGTACCTTTCGATCATATCGTTGAAACCTTTGAGACCGATTTCCTTAAAAAGAACAGGGAGATCGAAGAAGCTCTTGCACAACTTAAAGATCTAAGCTCAGGTTGCTGAAATCTATCTGCTGCCAAAGATAATCGGTGCGAATCCTCTGCCCTCATCGAATGATCTGATAGCAGATATCCCGGATATCTCCATAATAAAGACCTCCACCACCATAAAGATCTCACTTTTACCCCGCATACATCCGACAACAGGAGCTTTGCCTCTACCTGCTGCTGAATGCAGATGTATCTTTGGCTTATCGTTTTCTAAGAAAATGTTACCGACACCTATGATCTCATGCACTTCATCAAGATTCTCCCACTGGATTTCAGGAGGAACTCTACTTTCCTTCGGACCGACAACAAGGTTTGCCTCCCTGACAGCTCCAAGAAGTACAAAAACTGCAGACTTTATATCTTCAAGCTTTGCAAGATTCTCAAGTTCGTAAAGCAGGTCATCCCCGTGATCCATCCTCACGGTAAAGACCCTTCCTATAGATCCTTTTGCATATTCCATGGATTCACCATCAATCAACGTCATTATCTTCGTAGACCTTTCCGTC
>DACO01000195.1 GCA_002508635.1 Methanolobus sp. UBA118
GTTATCGGCAAGACCGTGCCATATCTTCTGGTAACTCTTCTGATACAGGCTGCTATCACTTTCTATATCATGGGAATTCCCACAACCTTTGAAGGACTCAAGAATGTGTTTCTGATCCTTGCCACCATATTCCCGGTTGTACTGCTGTTCTTCGCACTTTCGTTCTTCGGAGCCATACTTTCAAGGAGCTTTAAGGAGCTGACATTTGCCAGTGTTTTCCTCTCGGTGGTCATTTCAGGATATCTGTTCTTCCCGGCCATGTTCACAAATATCCATGCGATAAGTTCCATATCCCCCATCACACTGATCGTACGCCTGATAGAGGGAGAGAGCATAATGCTTGATACATATATGTTCTCAACCATTCCGTTCTACTTTGTGGGACTGTCTGCATTTGCCTTCGGGACATTCATTTTCAGGGAAGAGGACCTCTTTACCCAGAAGACAATTAAGGAAAAGATCGTGGACTCCTTCGAGATCTTCCTGTCACATAGGTATGGCTCTGTCTTCCTGCTCAGCATCGTCTTCATACCGTTTGTCTACATGACCCAGTTGATGCTGATAGTCATGCTCTTCAACCTGCCTGTGCCGTATTCGGTCATCGCCATGATAGTTCTTTCAGCTATGGCAGAGGAACTGGTAAAATCAGCAGGTATCTACACCTTATTCAAAAGAAAACTGGCCGATATCTCTCTGAAGAATGCTGTCAAACTGGCTGTCCTTTCGGGAACAGGTTTCTTTGTGGGAGAGAAGGCAGTTGCTGTGCTGACTCTTTCCCCCATAGCCAGTTCGGCCTTTGGTTCTGTAATGACAATGGGCACACTTCTGCTGATCCCGCTCCTGCTCCACATTTCAACCGCAATGGTCAGTTCACTGAGCATGTATCGCTTTGGAACCCGGAGATATTTCCTTGCAGTGCTTCTGGCAACAATAGTTCACAGTGCATATAATATGTTCATCCTGAGGGTGATTCTCTTTGGCTAGATCAGGAAAATCCTATAAGAAGATCAGAGGCATTGCAAGAAAAGAGTTCTCGGAACTCATGCATGAGAAAACGTTCATACTTTCAGTGCTGATCCAGCTCTTCATAGCATCCTTTTCAACATTTCTTGTGATAGGACTTACCTCGTTCTATGATCCCACTGCAATGGGGGACATGGAACTGCAGGGAACAAAGATAGCTGTTGTAGGAACAGATGATAACGAACTTTACAACCTGCTACAGGAAAGCAAGCTCAATACAAAGCTCTACAGTGACCTAACTCCTGCATACACTGACTTTTACGAACGCAGGATGGATGCAATAATAGTAACACCGTCGGGACCTCCGGAAGGAGTGGATATACTGAACGTGGAGATATATCTACCCAAGTCGGAGATAAAATCCACACTAATTTCCATGCAGCTAAAAGAACCACTTGAGCATTTCGAGCAGCAGGTACGTGATATACGCACACAGCGTCTGTCGGGTTATTCACCAATCGATGTGAACATAATTAAGAGAGGCATCAAGACCTCTTCCACCTATTTCGAATTTGTCTATGTGGCACTTCTCCCACTGCTTGTATTCACACCTGCATTCATATCAGGCGGACTTATTATCGACTTCATTACGGAAGAGTATGAAAGAAAGACCATGGAACTGCTGCTTGCATCTCCGGCATCCTTGCTGGATATCGTTAGCGGCAAGGTCCTGCTTGCAACTGCCATAGTGCCCCTGCAGTCCTTTGCGTGGATGTTGCTACTGAGACTAAACTGGATCAGGATAAGTAATTTCTTCGAGATATTGCTGGTTGTCACGCTCATAGGATTGATACTCGTCCTTCTGAGCAGCAGCATAGCCCTTACATTCAAGGACAGGGGTGTTTCCCAGTTGCTTTACTCCATGATACTGATCTTTCTCTTCATGGCATCATACCTTTTCACGAACTCACCCCTAAACCTTGTAACACGCCTCTCCATCGAGAGTATAGGTTCAATGGAATCGGGCATATGGATCCTGATCTATTTCCTGGTGGCAGCCGGGTTCTATGGTCTTATGAGAGTGACCGTAAGCAAGAATACAATAACATTTAAAAGATAAAAATACATAGATGTTGATAATGGCTGCACGGAAGCTGGCAATCCTGACATTTATTTTACTTATTTTTACATCATCAGCTCATGCTTACGATTTTCGTGACGAGAACATATGGATATTCAAAGGGATGTATGAACTGGGACCCGGTGAGAGAGCAGAGCTGAATGAGTTTACCGTAAAGGTACATACCGTGGATACGGACAGCAATTCAGCCACTTTGCTGTTATACATTAACCGGGATTTCGCGGAATCCTATTATGTGGACACGGGAGCTAACAGTGAACAGATCTATAATGGAGAGCTGAAGATCGATGTCCTGGATATCAGCAATGGCATCGTGTCACTTGAAGTGCACAGGCAGAAGTATGAGAGGGTCTGGATAACAAATCTTGCAAAAACATCCCTTGGGATTGGCAACAGTATTCAGGATGGGGATTACACTGTAAAGCTACAGGATATCACTGAGGAAGGTGCAAAGATAGAAGTCAGAGGCGATGGCGTCACTGATGAAGACATCTATATCTCAGGCGATCACAGAGAGTTCTCAGATGAATTCATGGTCCATGTAATCTATGTTAACAAGCGAACACAGGAAGTCTCTCTGGAAACACTGAGACCCGGAAAACCGAAGATTAAGATAGACATTGTGACAGATAAGGGCAGCTATGAATCGGGGGAGACCATAGATTACCAGTTCATAGTTACCAATAACGGAAGCCTTCCGCTGCACGGCCTGATAGTAAGCACAGGTTCCGATGAAGCTGACGTGAGTGAACCAGAGATGCAGCATTCGGGACTTGATCCCACAAAGATAAAAAACTTCATGATTCCCGTAACGGCACCCGTGACACCTGTTGCAAAAACTGTAAAGATCGAATCCGAGGTCACAGCTTATGATTATAAAGGGAATCCATACTCAGGATCAGGACAGACAGAAGTTCTGGTCGAACCTTATATTTCCGTTGAAAAGAGTGTGGAAATAATTGAAAAGCCTGACAGTAGCGTTCAGTCCGGAACAGAGGAATATTTCAGGATCAGCATATCCGTGGAGAACACAGCCGATTTTCCCACAGCAGTAACGGTCAGTGACGTACTTGACACATCGTTGATTCCCTATGACCTGGAAAATACCGAATGGACCTTAATGGTGGAAGCAGATTCTGCAAGAGAGATCGAATACCTTGCAAAACCCACATTTCCGGGAAAATATACATTCGAGCAGGCAGTTGTGCAATGGAAGGACAGCGGAAAGACATATACCGTGGAATCCGGACCTGTTGAGGGAGAATACCTGATACACGGCTCAAGGGTCGTAGTGGAAAAATACGTATCACCAAACTACGCACTTCCGGGAGAGGAAGTAGAAGTTACTGTTAACATCATAAATGCCGGCAGCAGGAAAGTAGAAGCAAAACTTTCAGATAGTATTTCTAGGCAGTTCACAATGGTTTCCGGCAGCAACACATGGGAAGGTAGTCTTGATGCCGGAGAATCAGAAGATATAAATTACGTACTGGTAACAGAGGCCACCGGAAAACTTGATCTGGGTGCTGCAAGGGTTGATTATACAGACGAGCAGGACCAGAGTGGAAGTTCAAGTTCGGAAAAAACGGTGCTGTATGTTGATGACATGACAGAGAGCATTGCATCGGAAGAAGTGGCAGAGACTGTGCAGGAATACGGAGAAGATACAGAAATCTATAATGATGCAGATACAGCAGATATAATTCCTGAAGTCGGGCGTGTGGAAGCTGCCGGATTCATGGTATCGTCATTTATCACCCTGTTCTGTATACTTGCGATCATACCGGCAATTGCATATCTATATATAAATAGAGTTTATAAATAACAATCACAATAAGAGGGTAGCAATGGAATTACTCGCATTTATCGGTTCTGCAATGCTTTTTACAGTATTTGCCCTGACGGTGCTCTTCATTCTGGTGGCAGTGTCGTCCAGACTAGCAATGCTGACACTGCTGGTCATACCCATACTTGCAGTTATCATCCTGCCCGGAACAAGCGTAGCATTTCTCTCATACCGCCATTTTTTGTTTGCGGACGGACTTGTGCCGGTGAATAACTTCCACATTCTGCTGATAATCTGGTCGACCCTGATGGGAATAATAATCTCCACAGAGTTCCTTACATGGTATCTTAAAACCGGGAAAAGGAAAAGAGCGGGTGAACAGAGAGCAACACAATCCCCTGATATCAAAAAATTACTCAACGCAGGTGTTCTCAGATTAAGAGCGGTCCTGGCAAAGCGCAACTGACGGGATAATTCTAATATAGTAGCGGAGAGTAAATTTATTTGGGGGTATGTAGCCTGAAAGATGAAGAAGATATGGCAGCAGAAGATAAAACGATTGTTGAAGAAAAAGAAGAAAAACCTGAACCGTGGAAGTCCGCGTTGTTCTCACTTGTATTCCCCGGACTGGGGCAGATCAGAAACAACGATCCCAGAAAGGGACTTCTGTACTTTGCCATTGCATTCACCCTGATACTTACACTGCATCTGGGAGTAACTGTTATCATACTTGCCCTGTTCTGGCTCTATAACATATATGACGCTTACACGGTTGCAAGCAGGAAAGCGGAGGTACCATGACCCTCCCGGAGCATGGTCAAAGATCTTAAGCTTATCCTCTCCCGAGAGAATATTCCGACATGACCTTAAGGTATTCTTTATCCACTTCCATGAGAACTGTCTGGAACATTGCCACGTGGACCTTCTCTTCCCTGGCAACATCAAGTAAGATCTCCTTCAGATCCTCACTTTCAGTTAGCGCGGCCATGGATTCATAAAGATTGATGGCATCGAGCTCTGCGATCATAGCAGCTCTCATGATCTCCTTATCAAGGTCCTCTTCGTCCACTATTTTGAGATTGACCGGAATTTCCGAAAACATTTGCTGACCTCCGTGTTCACTTTGAGAGTTCTTCGTTGACCTCTTCCTCACCGGCCTTGAGCTCTTCTTCCTGTTGCTTATCTTCCCTCAATAAAAGGGTCTGGAACTCACCCACATGGGTCTTCTCTTCCAACGCAACATCCAGAAGCACTCTTTTGACCTCGTCATTTTCCGTCATCTCTGCCATCTGTTCATAAAGGTTGATGGCATCAAGTTCGGCAACTATTGCGGCCCTTAATATCTCTTTGTTGACGTCTTCAGGTTTGACCTTGTCTATATCCGTTGGTATCTTTGACAGCATGTTTAATTTCCTCATATTGTTTATTGACATATAGCAGCCGCTAAAGGGCAATATATCTAATAGATACGGCTGCTTGATTCACTCCTATATTTTCAAGGAACACAAATGTATTTATAAATATCGAAGAAGGATATCCGAAGTTTTTAGCGAAGAAAAGCAAATACATGGCTTGGAAATAAACATATCTGCATTGAATCTCTAAAAGTACAGGGTACTGAGAATCCGGACAGAAAAGAAAGAACATAACATGTATCCTAACTTTAAAAGATACGGAAAAGAGCCATACGATATTGCTGTAATTCACGGCGGACCCGGGGCGCCGGGAAGCGTGGCGGAGCTGGCCATGGAACTTTCAAACAGGTCAGCCACCGGAGTGCTGGAACCACTGCAGACCTCAATGAGCATTGAAGGGCAGATAAGTGAACTGAGAAATATTCTGAAAAAACATGGAGAGATGCCAATATCACTGGTAGGACACTCATGGGGTGCATGGCTTGCCTTTATGTTCGCTGCACGGTACCCAGGCTATGTCAAAAAACTCATCCTGGTTGCCAGCGGTCCGTTTGAGGAAAGGTATGCTCCCGCTATCATGCAAAAGCGACTGGAACGCATGAGCGAGAACAAAATGGAAGAGTATCTGCATCTCAGCGCAAAGATGAGCGATCCCTCTGTAAAGAATAAGAACTACTTTTTTGCAAAATTCGGAAAGCTCATATCAGGCGTCGATTCATTTCATCTGTTACCTTCCGCGGAAAACACTTCAGAGTTCAGCCATGAGGTCAATAGAAGTGTCTGGAATGAAGCCAGTTATCTGAGAAGAAGCGGTAAGCTGCTCAGGATGGGAAAGGACATCAGATGTCCTGTGGTGGCAATACACGGCGATCATGATCCCCATCCCTTTGAAGGTGTCAGGAAACCGCTGGAGAGAACACTCAGGGATTTCCATTGTGTGCTGCTGAAGGACTGCGGACATTACCCCTGGAGAGAAAAATATGCCAGGGAACGCTTTTATGAAGTTCTCAGAAGAGAATTGGGACATCTGGAAATGTAATCAGTTCAGAGAAAAAAGTAAAGAAGACTACTCAATGTTATGGTAGTAGTACTCCTTTTTAGCCTTCTGTTCCCTGTCAAGTCTTGAATTAGGCTTGTTGACACGTGGACGGGAGGTATCCTCATCACGCCTGAAGGTGATATCCAGATTTTCGAGGAACTGGTTCATTCCGGCCTGCATACTGGCAGGCTGGTGTGCCTTACCGTAGACCGCAGGCTCACCTTCGAAAACAATAAGGCGCTCGCTGAGCATGTCGATCATATAGATATCGTGGTCAACCACCATTGCGGTCTTGCTGTTGTTCTCTGCAAACCTCTTGATCACCCTGGTGGTCATCGAACGCTGTTCAACATCCAGGTGTGCGCTTGGCTCGTCAAGAATATACATGTCCGCATCACGACACAGGCAGGCTGCGATCGCAACCCTCTGGAGCTCTCCACCACTGAGATCTGTCAGGGAGCGTTCATAGAGTTGCTCGAGCTGCAGGGGTTTTGCCACCTCGGACTGGAAGTAGCTTGTATCGAACTTCGAGGAGATCCCACGAAGGAAATACTGTACCTGCAGGGGACTGTCACCCTTGATGTACTGGGGTTTGTATGATATGGAGATGTCCAGATCAAGTTCACCTTCATCGGGTTCGATCTCACCTGCAAGCATCTTGACGAAGGTGGACTTACCGATACCGTTTGGACCTACTATACCCAGCACCTCACCCTCTCTCAGGGAGCCCTCTTCTGTTTCAAGGGAGAAAGCCTCATCATAGCTTTTGGAGAAGCTGTTATACTCCACAAGTGTTTCCACATCGGTCTCCTCCCTAGGAGGATGTACCTCGAACTTGATGGCTTCCGGACGTATACGTACGTTCTCCTCGGGCAGATAACCCTTAAGATACTGGTTGATACCGATGCGTACACCCTTCGGATAGGTGATCACACCGTAGGCACCGGGCTGACCATAGGCTACATGGACCACATCTGCAAGCATGTCAAGTATCGCAAGGTCGTGCTCTACCACCAGCACCGCCTTTTCCTCTGCCATTTCCTGGATGAGCTGGGCGGAATTTATACGCTGGTAGATATCAAGGTAGGGGCTTATCTCGTCAAAGAAATAGAAATCCGCATCCTTGGCCGCACAGGCGGCAATGGCAACTCTCTGGAGTTCTCCTCCGCTTAACTCTGTAATCTTCCTGTCGATGATGTGGGACAGGTCAAGCCTCTCGACCAGTTCATCGAGAACGCCACGTTCATCAGTCTTCTCGAGAAGTTCACTTGTCTTGCCTTTGAATGCCTTTGGGATCAGGTCCACGTACTGTGGTTTCTGTGAGACCTTGATATTACCATCCACCACATCACTGAAATAATCATAAAGAACCGTGCCGGAGTAATATTCAAGCACTCTTTCCCAGTTACCTTCACCCTCACCGAAGTTGGGTACGAGGGTTCCGGAGAGTATCTGTACGGCTGTACTTTTACCGATACCGTTCGGACCAAGGATACCTGTCACCCTGCCTACCTGCGGGACCGGAAGCCCGTAAAGTGCAAAGGAGTTCGGTCCGTATCTGTGTGTGGGTTCCGTGAGCTCTTCCGGAAGCCCGATGATCATGATGGCATCGAACGGACATTTGTTGATACAGATACCACAACCTACACAGAGTTCTTCGGAGATGGACGGTTTTCCGTCTTCAAGGAAAACAATGGTCTCGTCACCTGTCCTAACTCTGGGACAGTACTTTTCACATTCGTGACTGCAACGTCTTGGCTGGCATCTGTCTTTGTTCAGTATGGCTATTCGCATGTAAGATCCCTGTCAATAAAAATGAAAGTAATGAAAAAAGATATCAATTCAGAAGCAGTGTCCATGTCACCAGACAGAAGTCAATGACTATGAACTCCACATAGAACCAGTCCTTAAAACCGAATTCTTTGGTGTTTATCTTGATCAACGGGAAGATCACCCTCTGGATATAGTACGCAAATCCCGCAACTATGATCAGTACGGCATACCATACAGTATCGGTCCCCGCTCCATAGACCAAATTGGCAACAATACCGGCTACGATACCTAGCAGAGCTGCAACTGCGGTCTTGATGATACCTTCTACATGTGCCTTTTTTCTCTCTTCGGGAGTTTTTGGCTTATAGGCAACCTTTCCGACAGTCTCAACCTGTTCGGTTTCAGAGGCTTCGGCGGCCTTTTTCTTAGAAGCAGCCTTAGGTTGTTTTTTCTTGGACGGTTTTGGCAATTGATAATCTCCTGAATAACTTGGATATCCGGGTACTATAAAAAACTGTTAGTTATATAAAGTTTTATCCTGCATACAGGACACTACTAGATAAACTCATTGCTCAGAACATTGTTTATTTTGTCAATTGCAATTGCATTGAATCCCTGAGAATTCAGATGACCGGCAAACTTTCCGGGCCTGTATCCCCCGGGATGGTAGACCACTGTGAATTCCGGATCAAGTTGGTGGACCATTGATGTCAGTCCCCGTGCGTCCAGGTGGTCACTTATCTGGATGGCAGGATAACGATAGTCGGCCCTGCCTGTCATGACGAATTTGGCCATATCATGGGGCAGTTTATCAAGATCCCAGGGCGGTACGATGCAGACGGAATCACCGCATGATTCACCGATACATGCAAGCTCACCTGCATCATCAAGCAGGCAGCGTGTCAGTTGCAGGGATTTCTCTTCCATTTCCACGGCCCCGTCATAGCCGCAACTGCGCATCAGTTCCACAGCCCGCTGGGCCTTGCCGAAAGCATAGGCTCCAAAGGCAACACAGCTGTTTTCCTCCAGCGCAGAGGAGAATCCCTGAATATCATCATCAAAATAACAAGTAGTATCCCCGGGATCCCCGTAGTTGGCCTCGGTTATGAGCACATCACACTCCGGAAGCTGCGAGGCATCCTTTACGTCACCTGTAACCAGTATGCGGGTTCCCACATCGTTCTCCCAGTAGAAGGCACTTGAACCCACTGTATGAAAATTAGGGAATGTGCTGACCTTGACACCATTGACCTCAATGGATTTACCAAGTTCCACGGTCCTGCCCTTATAGTCCCTGTCATGTCGGATCTCAAGGGCATGGGCAGTCTTCCCCGTACACATGGCACGGTCTGAAAGCATTGCAGACTTGCCGTTATGATCGGAATGTGCATGAGTGATAAGATAGGCATCGGGTTGCGGATACTTCGCAGGAGTCCTTGTTGTATCTATGGAGAATGTAACCAGTTCACCTTCCCCGGACCTAAACTTTACAGACAGGTGTGGCTTGAAGGAACCTCTCGAGTTCTTCTGTCTGAAAACCATGATCCCAAGGTCGACCATTTCCTGCAATATCCTTATCCCTCGGACAGGGATTAATCTCAAAGTATATACATGTTTTTCAGAAAAAGTCTGAATAAAATGAATAAGAAAAACGGAAGGAAAGAAAATAAAGAGGAAAGCACTTAGAGTACTTTTTTGAGCTCCTCGATCAGGATACCGGCAGTTGTCACACCCGTAAAGCGTTTGACAGCCTCTCCTTCCTTCACTATGATGAGTGTCGGAACAGCCTGTATACCATATTTTGCAGCCATTTCCTGATTCTGATCCACATCAATGACCTTTACATCAACCTGGTCTCCGAACTCTTCCTTTACCTTATCAAGGAAAGGTTTCTGCATCTTGCAGGGTCCGCACCATGTTGCACTGAAATCCAATAATTCCGGTTTGCTCATATTAACACCTTTTCTTTTGAATGAAAAATGATCTATTGATTTAATTATCTTTTCGACGTCCTTTTGCCAGGAAACATGCTTCCGGTACCCTTCCCCAAGGGCACGAGCTGTTTGCATCGGTAATGCACGTCTTGTACACAACCTTTGTGTTTATAATATAAATAATTTACTATGTAGCCTGAAAAATACCCTCACATTTTCCTTATTTTTGTCGTCAGGTCCAGTGGTTTGGAATAATACAGGGAACTGGTCACGATAAAATCCACATGTTTTGCATACTCGGAAACCATTTTCAGATCGATACCGCCGACTCCGATCTCAATGTGCGGATTCACGGACCGAAGTTCCGGTACGAGGGTTTCCAGCTCTTCGGGACTGTAATGGTCCAGAAGCAGTACATCCGCAAGGGGAGCGTATTTGAAGGCCTCCTCCCGGGTCCTTGGTTCTATTTCGACCTTTTTCATGGCCCGAAGTTTTCCGAAATCCCCGGCCACGTTGAAATGGTTCTGTGTGACAAGGATGGAATCACTGAGAGAATTACGATGATGCTGGCCTCCTCCGGTCTTTACAGCCTTGAGCTCGTATTTCCGGAATCCCGGATGTGTCTTTCTGCTTGTCGCAATTTCCACACCGGCATTGACCTTATGAGCAAGTTCCACGGCAATACGGGTATTGGAAGCTATGGCACATACCAGTGAGAGAAATGTCTGGGACACGCGCCAGAGTTTAAAAAGCACCGGCAGCTCACCCTGAGCTTCGAATATCACATCATTGGGATAGAACTCAGCACCGTTATCGGGACACGTGACAACTTCCAGACCATTTTTTCTGTAAAAGTCAGCCAGGTCATCCATGCATGCAGCAACCCCGTGTTCCCGGGAAATTATCCGCAGCCTGCCATTGCCATGAATATCCAGAAGTTCTGTGGTCTCATCACCGTACGGGCAGTCCTCCGAAAGGTAAAGCTCAAAAAAATCCATCATGTTGTCACCCTGATGATATTAGTTATGGTGCATACTTCATAACTATTGCTATAGTTTTAAAGGGAGGAAAAAAGGAGGAAAGAAAGATCAGTCCTCCAGAGTTGAAACATCCCCGGGATCCATTCCAAGCTCCTGTGCTTTGAGAACCCTGCGCATGATCTTTCCGCTGCGGGTCTTGGGAAGAGAGTTCACGAACTCTATTTCCGAGGGCATGGCGATCGGCCCCAGGTTCATCCTCACATGATACAGCAGATCAAGTTTCAGCTTCTCACCGGGCTCATAACCCATGCGTAGTATGATGAAAGCCTTGATGGAATCGCCCTTGAGAGGATCAGGTTTTCCGATAACGGCAGCTTCGGCAACCGCCTCATGAGAGACAAGGGCACTTTCCACTTCAGCGCTTCCGATATTGTGACCGGCTACGATCAGCACATCATCCGAGCGTCCGAGGATCATGATATAGCCGTCCTCATCCTTTACCGCAAGGTCACCGGCTGAGTAGTAGTTGTTGATGGTGTTCCAGTACTGGCGGTACCTCTCATCGTTGTTGTAAACGGTCCTCATCATGGACGGCCAGGGTTCCTTTATCACAAGGAAGCCGCCGGTTCCCGGAGCTACCGGCTCACCGTTCTCATCCACCACATCGGCAACTATTCCGGGCACGGGTCTGCCTGCAAATCCCGGCTTCATGGGCTCGCCCACCGCAGTTGTGAGCATATGCATACCTGTTTCAGTCTGCCACCAGGTATCCAGTATCGGACACTTCTCCTTTCCTATGACACGATAGTACCATTCGAAGGCCTCCGGATTGAGAGGTTCACCCACAGAGCCCAGTACCCGCAATGAGCTCAGGTTGTATTTGTTCGGCCACTCCTCACCCATTTTCATAAACATGCGGATAGCCGTGGGTGCGGTGTAGAAGACCGTAACGTCGAACTCCTCGATCATATCCCACCATACACCCGGATCAGGATAATCAGGTGTTGTCTCGGAGATCAGGATCGTAGCACCCATTGCAAGCGGACCGTATACTATGTAACTGTGACCTGTGATCCAGCCGGGATCCGCAGTACACCACATGACATCCCCTTCTTTGAGATCGAACATATTTTTGGTGGTGTAATATGTGCCTACCATATATCCTCCGCAGGCATGGACAATTCCCTTTGCAGGACCGGTGGTACCACTGGTATAGAGAATGAAGAGAGGGTCTTCGGCATCCATGACCTCAGGCTCACATTCTTTCTCAACACCTTCCATGATCTCGTAGAAATCAACCTCTATCTCCGAGAAAAGCTCCATCTGTGGCTTCATCCTTCTGAGAACGACGATCTTCTCAACACTGGAGGAGCCCACCACGGCTTCATCAACAATGGATTTCAGGTCCAGGCGCTTACCACGTCTGAGGCTTGCATCTGCCGTTACGACGATCTTTGCCTGTGCATCCTTTATCCTGGAACGCAGGGCATTGGAACCGAAGCCTCCGAAGACGACACTGTGTACCGCACCTATACGGGCACATGCGAGCATTGCGATTATCTGCTCTGGAACAAGGGGCATATAGATACACACCCGGTCACCTCTTCCAACTCCCAGGGACTTAAGTCCGTTTGCAAACCTCATAACCTCACGGTAAAGCTGACGATATGTTATCACCTGCTCTTCTCCGTCATCCCCAACCCATATGAGAGCTACCTTGTTCTTTCTCCCATTGAACACATGCCGGTCCAGACAATTGCAGGTAATGTTCATTTTAGCATTGACGAACCATTTTGCATAAGGGTGCTCCCATTCTCTTACACGGTCCCATTTCTCAAACCATTCGAGTTCCTCCGCAACCTTCTCCCAGTGAGCCTCCGGGTCTTTTACGGATTCATCATAGGCCTTTTCATAATCCCCCATCCATGAATCTTCCTTTACCGAAGGGTCCGGAAGGTAACTCTTTGTATCCAGTTTGACATCAAAGTTATCAGACATTTACACTCCTTTCCTAACTATTAATGATTATATATCTCACAAGACCCGACCTTATTTCAGGTCGATCGAACTTAACTCAGAAACCACTCAACAAAGCCTGCATTGGAATGCATTTCAGCTTAATGTATTGTATTGGTGGATACTGAAAAGGAAGAGATAATGAAACCAGAGGTTAATAGTTCCCATCCATCATGTATAATCATGATATTAGTATAAACCTATTTTGGTCATTGGATAAAAATTCCACAGGACAAGCTCAGGAGAAAGTAACTGAAATATATAAAAGATAAGAAAAGACAGGAAAAAAGAGATCAAGCTGAGAGTGCCAGTATGGCTTCCGCCAGGTCACCGTTGGCATTCTTCAGTGCTTCTCTTGCCTCGTCTTCTGAGACGCCGGTCTGCTCTGCTACCAGCCTTACATCGTCGTCAGGTACTTCAACTTCCCTGGCAACCTCTTCCGGGGTTCCGACTATCTGATAGGTATCCGTACCCTGTGCTGTCATGATGGATACGTTTGCATCATTGAACACAATGTCTTTATCAGGAGTTCTAATGATGACCTGTTCAACATCGTTGACTTCTTTGATGTCTATACCCATCTGTTTCATCATCTGCTTGACTTTTGCAGGGTTCATTCCCCTGCCGCCGATTCCCGGAAACATATAATCACCTTGTAGCAATAATTGAATTTTACTATTTAAGTATTCTTATGCTCTTCTGACTGTGCTTAAGAGCAACCGCCACCGCATGATCCGCATGCGTTTGCTGAAGAAGAGTTATCGATAACGAAACCCTTGCCCTGTGGTCCGTCCACATAGTCAATGGTTGCGGAGGAGAGACCTTCCACGTCATTCTTGTTCATGACGATCTTAAGGCCGTTTACTTCCTCAGTAACGTCTTCTTCTTCGCTGATCTCATTTTCCAGTGACATTCCGTACTGAACACCACAGCAGCTCATTCCTGCTATGAATATTCTCAATGAATGGTCCTGTTTGTCCTGCTCCTCGAGCAATGATTTTAATTCTGCTGCTGCTTTCTCACTTACTTCTACCATGTTTATTCCTCTTTGTCTATACCACAAGGTGATTTAAGCCGGTAATCCCTTATATGGGTTTTTGATATATAAAATATTCGCACATGTACGAACGAATATCTGAAGTCTTGAAAGGACGATTATACGAACTCCGCATCATCATCCACAGGATTTCGCAACACTTCCGAATTGTAAGCATTTATCTCAACGGAATTGCGAGGTCCTTTGACCTCCCATACGGGTACATAGACCAGCTGTACATTTAGCTCGATATCATCGGGTGCAGGCTTAAATCTCTTGTGCTCGGATATGATCGCCTCGCCCTGTGTGGCATCAAAGCGCAGGTCCTTTGTATGCTCGTCGATAATGCCATCAAGAAGCTCTTTTTTCGCTTCCTCCTCAACGGTCTGAGGGTGCTTTACCTCATAACGTACATCCGGAATTGCAACCGTTTCACGCACATCATGCAGTGATATCTGTTCGTTATTACCATTCAGAGCATTCACACAGCTCGAACCCTCGCCGGATATATCCACTATCTTGGACCGGTACCTCTGTTCGGTACTCAGGCTATAGTCATATTTCCAGAATGGCACCATTTTGAGCATTATGTCCTTGTAATCATAGACATAGGATCTTGCAGTGGAGATGGCATGTTCCTTTGTCATATTCACCGGGACAGCCTTCAGGTTGAGTAATATGCGGTCTGCAGGTAGAGGTTTTTCGGGAACTTCGGTCTGCGGACTTTGCTCCCTGACAGGAGCACTGGCTATTACCGGCTCACGGGAAGGTTCTGAATAGCGTGAGAGCACGGAGCCTTCTTGCGCAGGTTCTTCTGCCTTGTAAGCTGTACCGTTTCCGAAAATTGATTCTATCGCCACCTTTGCAATCTCATCGGCACTCTGAGGAGTGACAGTTTTTGCAATGGGCGCTGCAGCAACCACTCTTTTTCTGGCAGGACTGTCCAGCAGGTCCAGATCCATGGCATTACCTTCAATATCAGCCACAACCGCCCTGCCTATCTGCAGGGACATGTCATCACGATCCCATACCTTCAGGCCTGCTTCTTCAGCATATTGAAGCATATCTGCGTCTGTCCTGTCCGTTATAATGTACAGTCCCTCGCCATTTGTAATCTGGTTGGCAAAGTTCTTTATCTCCACCGAATCCGGATGTGAAGATAATTTGACGTACGTTCTCTGACCGTTCTTCTCAGCGATAAAATCATGCTTATGAGAATCCGTAACACTGTAACCAGCCGAGGAGAATATATCCCTCAAGATGCGCACTAAATCTTGTTTCATGAAAATCAGTGTCCCCTGTTTTGCACTAATAAAATAGCCGTCATAAAATAAAAAGATAAGCAATAAACCTATCTGTTAAAAAAAATAAATCCACAGGTCCCTTTCAGAGTACCCTTGTGGTGGTTTCCAGCTCAATTCCCTTGTTAGTGATCACGTATGATATCGTCCTGTTGGGAACGATCATCCCACGCATCTTCCGGATCATGATGGTGCGCTCTATCTCACTGCCACGTTCCTTGAGCCTGAACTCGATGACACCGTCACATATGTGTTTGAGATTGTTCTCGGTAATTGTATCATGCATGCCGCTGGTCATGAGTATGAGCTGAATGGCTCCCGTTGCCTTGCCCACGGAAGATACTATCTCGATGGCCTCGACAACAGTATTGAGATCATATGCGCGCAGGAAATAGGATATCGAATCAATTACTCCACGGTACTTGTTCTCCCTTTTATGCATGACCGTGGATTTGAGCAGATTCAGGGAATCCGTCCCTTTTTTCAGGAAATCCTTTGCAGAGAGATTACTTGTGAACTCTTTGGGAAGTACATTGTAGAACCGGGGGCCATAGGCATCGATAAACTGTAGACTGCCGCTTTCTATGTGCTTTCCTACTTCCCATTTGTGATCCTCCATTTCATGAATGATCTCGGATACGGGGTGTTCTGAAGAGAAATAATAGACATCCTC
>DACO01000005.1 GCA_002508635.1 Methanolobus sp. UBA118
AATGAGCGTTCCGAACGCAGGAAGCCCTCCTTATCCGCATCCAGTATGGCAACAAAGGCAACTTCCGGTATGTCCAGACCTTCCCTCAAAAGGTTGATTCCCACAAGCACATCGAACTCACCCTTTCGCAGATCTCTGACGATCTCCGCACGCTCAAGCGTGTCTATGTCAGAGTGCATATAGCGTACCCTGATGCCAAGTTCAACAAGATAATCGGTCAAATCCTCGGCCATCTTCTTTGTAAGGGTGGTCACTAGTGTGCGGAAACCTTCAGCAGTAACCTTCCTGACCTCACCTATCAGGTCATCTACCTGATTCTCAATGGGTCTCACGGTCACCTCCGGATCAACAAGACCTGTGGGACGGATGATCTGCTCCACGACAGCCTTACTCTTCTTCAGTTCGTGTTCTGCAGGCGTGGCCGACACATAGAGGACATTGTTCAACTGTCTTTCGAACTCATCGTAGCGCAGTGGCCGGTTATCATACGCCGAAGGCAGCCGGAAACCATAGGATATAAGTGAATCCTTCCTTGCATGGTCACCATTGTGCATACCTCTTATCTGGGGGATGGTTACATGGGATTCATCGATAACAACAAGATAGTCTTCCGGGAAGAAATTAAGCAGAGAAGATGGTGGTTCTCCCGGTTTGCGTCCGTCAAAGTGTCGCGAATAGTTCTCAATTCCACTGCAGTAACCGAGTTCTCTGATCATCTCTATATCAAATCGTGTACGCTGCTCAAGTCTCTGAGCCTCAAGGAGTTTGTTCTGCGATTTCAGATTATCCAGCTGGTCCCCAAGCTCGGCCTCTATCGACCTGAGCGCTCCTTCGATATACTCCTCAGGCATAACGAAATGTTTTGCAGGATATATCATGGTGCTCTCGCCCGGAGCAAGTTCATGGATGATCTTTCCGGAAACAGGTTCAAAGTACGCGATCCTGTCGATCTCATCACCGAACAGCTCTATCCTTATTCCCTGAAGCTCCTGGGCAGGATAGACTTCGATGGTATCGCCCCTCGAGCGAAACTTTCCCTGACTGAACTCGATAT
This sequence comes from Methanolobus sp. UBA118, assembly GCA_002508635.1. Classification (GTDB taxonomy): domain Archaea; phylum Halobacteriota; class Methanosarcinia; order Methanosarcinales; family Methanosarcinaceae; genus Methanolobus. The sequence goes on from DACO01000005.1 coordinate 1,055, forward strand.
CGTTACGTTCATACTGTATATTGATGAGGTCCTCGAAAAGCTTTCTTTTTTCTATCTCCTCGCCCACAGTAAGGATCACCGACATCTTACGCCACTCCTCAGGGGAACCGAGGTTGTAGATTGCAGACACGCTGGCCACCACAATGACATCCTTACGCTCTAGCAGGGAACGAGTGGCAGAAAGACGCAGCCTGTCAATCTCCTCATTTATCGAAGAATCCTTTTCGATATAAGTGTCAGTTGTCGGGATGTAGGCCTCAGGCTGGTAATAATCATAGTAACTTACAAAATACTCTACTGCATTATCCGGAAAGAAATCCCGGAACTCGGAGAAGAGCTGTGCTGCAAGGGTCTTGTTATGTGCAATCACAAGTGTTGGTTTCTGTATATTCTGGATCACATTTGCAACTGTGAAGGTCTTGCCTGAACCTGTTACACCCAGCAGTGTCTGATGTTTTTTATTATCCAGATATCCCTCTGAGAGCTGTGCTATGGCCTTTGGCTGATCACCTCTTGGCTCATAGTCGGATACAAGTTTGAACGGACGCATCAGTAGTGATATTGAACTGAAACCCTATAAACGTATTCACAGTGGCTACTCATACGCATTACAGTTTTGTGAATAACTAAAAACAACTTAACAGGATCACAGCTTAACCACAAAAACTCATCTGAATACAATAAAGTACAGCACCATAAGGACTATTGCCAGTATCAACAGAGTCTGAACACTGCTTTTATCGGAGCCAAACACTATCGGGATAGGACCTATCATTATAATCCCGCCTCCCTTCACATCTGTTCCCTGACTTTCCTGTTCACCACTGTTTTTGAACATCGATCCCAGGCTACCGGATATCAGTAAAAGAAAACCCAGCATGATCAGTAGCAAGCCAGCGTAAATTAGTAGTGATGACACTAAAACATCCTCCTTGTGAACAGGTAAATTAGCGCTATAATCACACCGGCCCACAACATGGTAGATGTGATCTCAGGCGATGAGCCAAAAGCTATAGGGATAGGCCCGATGAGCAGCACTCCTCCGAAGTTGCCTCCCGAATCCCCTGCTGACAGGATCGTACCTAAAAACACAAGCACAAATCCCAGAAAGATCAATAGAATGCCAGCCTGTATGGCTTTTTGAGAAGAACTCATGGTCTAAAAAAAGGATTTGCGGGATTTATACCCTGTGATGGAACTGTGGCGGAACATTTACACCGGTTTCGGGATATGATGTTTCCACTTCGTCACCGACATACCTGTACTCACGCTGAGTCCTGTTTCCACGGCGCTCCAGCAGCTTCTTCCTGAACATCCTTGAAAGATACGTGGACACGGTACTCTGTTTTATTGGACCGTATATCCTTTCGTACTGCTGCTGGACATCCTGTGAAGAGAACCAGACTCTTGGATATTCGTACTTTAAGAAAAGTTCAAGTCTCTCATTAATAGTAAGTGAAGAATCATTGATCCTGTCTCTTAAAGAGGAAGGACGTGCACGGACCTGATTCCTGTGCACATCCTGCTCCCTGGCAGCATTTATATCAGGCACGGCCGGTTGAGCTTGTTGCTTGTGGAGTGGTGGTGGTTGGGCAATAGAGGAGTTTTGCTGAACCGGCTGTCCGTTGTAATAATAAGGTACTGCCATAGGAGGTAGATAATAATTATTTGGTTGGTAAACTGGTTGTTGTCCCTGCAACTGCTGGTAGAACTGTGGTGGTACCTGCTGTTGCATGGGCATCTGTCCCTGTGGCTGCTGAACTGGTGCCTGGTTTGGCACTGGCTGTTGAGCTGTTGGAACAGGACCAGTATTAGATGAGTGAATGGACGAAGGTTCGGAATCTATTTGGTTCTCGTCCTCTAGCGAGTCTATGAAAGCGAGTATACACCGTTTCCAGTGTTTCCCGCCAAATTCTACACTCGTGCTTTCTGCACCATCTTCTGCGATGATCTCAAGCCGAACCTTCATCCTTTTTGCCTCTTGTGCAGATCCATTCATCCCCTCAGATGTGTGGATTCACATACCATTTATCCCCTCAGATAATGGTTGCTCGTTTTATCTTGATCCGTTGATGCGTGATCACATCCGGAACACAATGTTTCCGTGTGACCTGCAATTAATTGAATGGAAGTAATAATATATAAATATTCCGTTTGATAATAGTAGGCATTTGTTTTTAGATAGAATAAAGCCCTATTAACCCTTATTTTATCATTTTAAGGTATTAAGACAGCTATACTACCCTTCCTACAAATTAGTAACTGCAATTCATGGTAGATATACCTTTCTTTTTTGCTCTGATAAAGGGATTGAACTCTCACCATGGGATGTGAATACTGCATTAAAGCCACAATTACCCAAATAGAAGTTTTAAAACATCTTATTTAGCAAAAAAGCCCCTAATACAAGAAAACAGGCTGTTTTTTGTGAA
>DACO01000105.1:0-5107 GCA_002508635.1 Methanolobus sp. UBA118
GGTGTAACATTGATCTTCACGGGTGCGGGAGTTGTCTCAGAACTGGTATTCTCGGAAAGGTTTGCTTCCTCTTCAGACGCAGTAGTACCGGACATGCTGACAGTTGGCTCATCAGATACGAACTTACGCACATATGCATAATCAAAGGCTGCATATCCCATATTCTTCGAAACATCGGAATAAGTGCTTGCAAAGAGATATGCTTTCATATCTTCAACAGGTACGTAGTTCTCTTCCTCGGTGGATGCCAGATCCATACTGCCCACTCTCTCACCATTCTCAAAGAAAGCAACCCTGCCTAGTTCATCCACCATATACCAGGCAACACCCGTGGTATACCATGTGTCCTCGGCTACGTTCAGAGAAGCGGTATCCTTCGGGAAGTAACGTGCATCACTTTTCTCATTCTCAAGCACCCAGGATACATATGTCTCGTTCTCAAGTTCGGTACGCACAATTACCTGATTCCGATTCTGATTATTGGGATCCACAAATCCCTGCTCTATTATCGGTCCGCGGGTATCAGATCCTGTCGTGACCTTCTTCCTTTTTACAACAAACATCGAGTTCACAGGGAAATCATCATCGGATTTTACCTGCGCAACATCTTCGGGGTGGAATTTCGGAACTATAAGCTGGAGAGTACCTCCTGTCACGTCAACCTCACCCCCGCCGGTATAGTACTGGTCCCATTTGCCGAAATTGATATTGAAATTGCTGAAGTCATCGAAGAGTTCAAAAGTGGAAGGACCTGAACTTACATCGCTTGCATCAGGATTCCCATAATACATTTCTATTCTTGCATTCCCGCTGGCAGCGATATATGGCACTCTTACCCAGACATGTGCAGTTTCATCCTCTGCATCCCATTCCTCAACCCAGTGTTTGAGCTGCGTATCACCTGAGGTGAAACGGATGTCCTCACCTTCGGATTCAGCCATGGAAAAGTCGAAATTGGAGCTGTTCAGCACAAGAGGCACCTGGTAATTTACAAGGTTCTGGCCGGAATTCTCCGAAATAGTGATCTCTTCCGAATAGTTCCACTCTCCTCCTCCAGAATATGTTAATGCGGCACCTATCTGCGTAAATGCAAATAAAAACAACAAACTAACAAGTGTATATACTACAATTCTTTGTATCAATCCACTCACCTTCTTATAACCTATAATAAGATGATATTTATTACTATTTAAATAGATTATATGTGCATAAAATGGCACTATACATTATCCTTTTGTAAGCAAAAGCTTAAATACCTGGTCAGACTGAGCTAAAAATATGATAAACGTTTGCAAACGTTGAAGGCAGAAAACGCCGCTACCATTCTAATTTAAAAAAAAGATCATGTTCGATTTCTGGACATAAAATATTCCACAAGTTCTCCGGAAATACTGTTACTTCCCGGAACATGTGGAACCTCGTCACTTCTGAACCATCCGGCATCCTCTATCTCTCCGTCAATAAAACGGATCTCCCCATCCCTGTATTTTGCCGTGAACCCGATCATTAAGGAATCAGGATATGGCCAGGGCTGGCTGCCAAAATATGAGATATCTGTAATACAGAGACCAACCTCTTCCATAACTTCCCTGACAACAGCCTCTTCAATGGACTCACCGGGTTCCACAAAACCAGCTATCAGACCATAACGACCTGGCGGGAAGTGAGGTGATCTTGCCATGAGGATCCTGCCATCCTTCTCGATCATAACAATGATAGCCGGGGAGATTTTCGGGAAGAGAAGCAGACCGCAATCAGGACATTGTTTGGCTCTCTCATCTTCTTTTCTGAAGGTAGAGGAACCACAGCGCCCGCAGTAAAGGGTGTTTAAATCCCATTCAAGCAGATGTACAGCCCTCCCTGCCACAGCCGCCATAGGTTCTCCGATAATTCCGGGCAGTTTCCTGAGATTCTCAAATATGAGTCCGCCATTCTCTGCAGAATCGTCTGCAATTTTTGCTGCAAAGCATGAAGAATTCCGGAACTCACCAAGGTACTGTTCTCTTTGCAGATCGACACCAAGGGACGAAAGATGATCTGCTGACGGCAAAAAAATACTGTCGTCATCGGATATGAGTAATATTTCCCGATCCTTGAATACGAAGTAATGATCAGAATTTTTTCCCTGTTTTTGCGGAGGTGTTAACAGGGGTAAAAAATCAAGTTCGGAAAGAATGCATTCACGGATCATACAAGAAATAATACAGAATGACACTTATTTGTCTGCCGGTAGCAGGAATCAAAATATCAAGGGCAGACTGGATCTTATCCCGTCTTACTCGTAGGGAGAAACCTCATCGGGCATTGGAGTTGTGTGTAGTACACATTCGTTACCGTGCCTTACCAGGTCCTCAATGGATTTTCTAAGTATAGAGGGATATACCATACCCACTTCTTCCTTTATCGGCTTTCCACGACAGAAGAACTTGAATGTAGGAGTCGCCCTGATACCGTATCGCCTTGCAGTTCTTGCACTAAGCAGGCCGTTCATCCTTATGAATGTACATGAATCCCGGAATTCAGTTGCATATTGCCTGAAATAAGGTTCTATATCCTTACAATGGGCACATGTCGGAAGATAGAACATAACAACCATTGGTTTTTCCTGATTCTCAATGAGTTCTTCCCAGTTCTCGTCAGTTGCTTCGATAACATCCGATTCGTTAAAATCATCTTCATTCATTTTTACCGCTCCCGAATAAGCTTTGATTTTTCAACTATAAATAGTTCTGCAAAAAAAAGAAAAATTACTCAGGCTTTTTTAAAGCCTGAATTAGCTCAGACATTTTCCTTTGCCCATGCAACTGCTGCATCCAGCACATCATGGTTCAAGGAAACAAGCTTTGGCTTTTTGGAGAATGTCTCAGCAATCGCGGATCTGAAATCATCCTCTGAAAGGCCAGTAACACCAAGAGCCAGCATGACACCAAGCATTACTGTGTTTGCAGCTTTACCAGAGCCTGCTTCTTCTGCTATTTTGATTGCAGGTACGGCTATTCCCCTGACACCTTCGGGAATTTCACACTCACCGATGGTCGAATCGTACAGAATAACTCCGCCTTCTTTCACATCACCTGCAAACTTCTCGAGAGATGGCTGGTTCATGGCTACAAGAATATCAGGTGTATAAACTACAGGTGAGCCTATGGAGTCGCCTGATATTACCACAGAACAGTTTGAGGTACCTCCCCTCTGCTCGGGTCCGTAGGAAGGATACCATGAGACAAATCGCCTTGCATTACATCCTGCATGTGCAATGGTAAGTCCCATACTCAGTACTCCCTGACCACCAAAACCTGCAGCCTTCACCTGCACCAGAGGGAAATCAGGATCATGAACTGCGTCAGGTGATGATTCTGTTTCAAGGTTGAACAGTTTGTCAACTGAATCCTTTGAGAAATCACTCACACCTCTTATCAGTGGTTCTGCCTCTGCCGAGAGGTCCCTGAAATTACCAAGAGGGAATTCCTTTTCCATTTCCTCGTTTACAAAACGTGTACTCTGCTCCGCATCCTGCCTCAGGTTTGTAGGACAGGTTGACAGTATTTCCACAAAGGCATAACCTTTGCCGTCACGCTGTATCTCAAGGGCTTTTTTGATAGCTTTCCTGGCTTTTCTTATGTGTGATATATCAGATATCGAGACCCTTTCAATAAAAACGGGAGCTTTCAGGTTGTCGAGTATCTCGCACATGTGAAGCGGATATCCTGCAAACCTTGGATCTCTTCCGTCAGGACAGGTAACTGTCTTCTCACCGATCAGTGTGGTCGGTGCCATCTGACCACCTGTCATACCGTATACTGTGTTATTCACAAAGAAAACCGCTATCTTTTCACCACGGTTTGCAGCCTGCATGGTCTCATTTAGTCCAATGGATGCAAGATCACCGTCTCCCTGGTAGGCAATCACCACCGCATCATCTTCTGCTCTGGATGCGCCGGTTCCAACAGCAGGTGCCCTTCCATGAGCAACCTGGAGATTGCCACAGTCAAAGTAATAATAAGCAAAGACAGCACAACCAACAGGACTTATCATTATGGAGCGGTCCTGTATCTCAAGGTCTGACATTGCCTCGCCGATGAGCTTGTGGATAATACCGTGTCCGCAGCCGGGGCAGTAGTGAGTTGCAGTCGATGCCGCACCGCCCTTACGCGGAAATTCGGGATACAGACCTGCGCTCTTAATTACTTTCTCAGCCATGATCACTCCTCCCTTGAAGCAATGTCACGTATCTTTTCCATAACCTGGTCCATTGTTATGAGATTTCCGCCCATGCGGTTTACAAGTTCAACTTCCCTGTCACAACCCACAGCAAGCTGAATATCCTCCTGCATCTGTCCGTTGCTCATTTCCACGGACACAAAGCTACAATCCCTTGAATCGGCAATGTCCCTGAGTTCCTTTTCCGGGAACGGGAAGAGGGTCCTTGGCCTGAAAAGACCCACTTTAAGACCTTCTTTCCTTGCCTGATCTACAGCAGACCTGCATATACGGCTGCTGATCCCATAGGAGACAAGGATGATCGAGGCATCTTCTGTCATGTAATCCTCATAATCAACTTCCTTTTCCTGAATAGCAGCATACTTTTCCTGTATCTTATAGTTGAAATCCTCGAGCAGGTTGAAGTCAAGGAAGATGGATGTAACGAGATTCTCTCTTGTTTCAGCGGTACCGTTTACAGCCCATGACGTGTCTATCTCAGGATGTACTGACTCTTCAGGGAACTGAATGGATTCCACCATCTGTCCAAGCACACCGTCCGCAAGTACAAAAACAGGGTTCCTGTACTTGAAGGCAAGGTCAAAGCCCTTGATAACCATATCGCACATCTCCTGAACGGAGTTTGGAGCAAGCACGATGTTCCTGTAATTACCGTGACCTCCGCCTTTGACGACCTGGCTGTAATCTCCCTGCTCGGGTCCGATATTACCGAGTCCGGGACCGGCACGCATAATATCCACTATTACACATGGAAGTTCCGAGCCTGCGAGATAGGAGATACCTTCCTGTTTCAGACTGATACCCGGACCCGAGGATGCTGTCATTACCCTGTGTCCGGCTGATGCTGCACCGTATACCATATTGATGGCAGCTTCTTCTGATTCGG
>DACO01000105.1:5309-8191 GCA_002508635.1 Methanolobus sp. UBA118
GCCGTATACCATATTGATAGCAGCTTCTTCTGATTCGGCCTGCACGAACTTTCTTCCCACCTGCGGGAAGTATTTGGAGGCTTCCTGCAGGATCTCACTTGCGGGAGTGATGGGATAGCCGAAATAACAGTCGCAACCCGCATACAGGGCACCGATAACTGCCGCCGTATTTCCTTTAACTAATTGTGTTGCCACTTTTGATCACCTTGATATTTATTTTTCTTTTACGGGAATGTGAATCTCTATTGCAAGTGGCTCGGGACATGTGTAGTAACAGTTTGCACAGCCTGTGCAACCCTCACCTGCATACTCCACATAGTGGTAGCCTCTTTCGTTGAGATCGTCACTTAATTTAAGAAGGTCTTTAGGGCATGCAACTATGCAACGACCGCATGCCTTACACTCAATAATATTGATAACCGAGTAAGGTTCCTTTTTTTCCTGAAGATCTGACATAGTATCTAACCTCATGATAATTTAAAATAAAAGTTCCCGGACAGGAACAAAGCCCGTATAAGAATAACTGCTTTGGTCCGGGAATGCCTTTCTTCTATATAAGTTATTGCGGCTCTTTATCGTGGTCACGTATCTCCACGCGTCTTATCTTACCACTGATAGTCTTTGGAAGCTCGGTGACAAACTCGATGGCACGCGGGTACTTGTAAGGAGCCGTTACCTTCTTGACATGGTCCTGAAGTTCCTTTTTCAGGTCCTCGCTTGCAGTGTAATCCTTTGTAAGAACTATGGTGGCCTTGATGATCTGACCCCTGATAGGATCAGGAACACCTGTGATGGCACATTCGAGTACAGCAGGATGCTCGATCAGTGCACTTTCAACTTCAAAGGGACCGACCCTGTAGCCGGAGGTCTTTATGATATCATCGGCCCTTCCAACGAACCAGAAATAACCGTCCTCGTCCTTCCATGCCATGTCACCGGTATGGTAATAACCGTCATGCCAGACAGCTGCTGTTCTCTCAGGTTCTGAGCCGTATCCTGTAAAGATCCCGGGAGGATTGCCAAAGCTTGTGTCAATCACGATCTCGCCTTCCTCTCCGACCTCAGCAGGTTTGCCTTCTGCATTGAGCAGCTCTATGCTGTACTCAGGAGATGGTTTTCCCATTGAACCGGGTTTGGGCTCAAGCCAGGGGTAGGTCGCCAGAGTAACTACAGTCTCAGTCTGTCCAAAACCTTCCATGAGTTTAAGGCCTGTAATCTCCAGGAACTTTTCATAGACTTCAGGATTCAGCGGCTCTCCTGCGGTCACACAGTACTTCAGGTTGCTGAAATCATATTTACTCAAATCTTCCCTGATAAGGAAGCGGTAGATGGTCGGAGGTGCACAGAAGGTTGTGACACCGTACTTTATGGCATTGTCCAGCATACTGTCAGCAGCGAACCTTTCATAGTCATAGACAAATACAGCACTTCCTGCTATCCACTGGCCGTAGATCTTTCCCCATACACATTTTGCCCATCCTGAGTCCGCCACAGTGTAATGCAGTCCGCCGTCCTCAACATTCTGCCAGTACTTAGCGGTAATGATGTGTGCAAGAGGATAGGTGAATTTGTGAAGTACCATCTTCGGGAAGCCAGTGGTACCTGATGAAAAATAATTCAGCAGTATGTCATCATTGCTTGTAGCCTCCTCACCCACGGGTCTTTCAAATTCAGCAGATGCAACTTGTATTTCGTCCTCAAAGGAGAGCCAGCCATCTCTTTTCATGCCAATTGCGATCCTTGTCTTGAGGATCGAGCTTACTTCATCATAGGCCTCGTCAACATAGTCCAGCACATTTGCATCAGGTGCACAGATCACCATACTGATATTGCCTCGTTCCACCCTGTAGACTATGTCCTTCTTTGTGAGCATATGGGTGGCAGGGACGGCTGTGGCACCGATCCTGTGCAGTCCGAGCAGACAGAACCAGAACTCATACCTGCTTTTGAGCATAAGCATGACACTGTCACCTTTCTTGATGCCGAACTTCTTCAAGATATTCGCGGCTTTGTTGCTGTATTCCGCCAGGTCCTTGAAGTTGAATATTCTTTCATCGCCATTGTCATCGCACCAGATAAGTGCTTTTTTCTCAGGCTGTTCCTCTGCATATACATCGACCACGTCATATGCAAAATTGAAGTTGTCCGGGATATTGATCCTGAAATTCTGTTTAAAATCTTCGTATGAATCAAAGTCTGTCCGTGATACATACCTGTCAAGTAATGAAGCCATTTTTCCTCCGAATCATAAAATAACTGCTAAGAACTTTGCCGNNATAAGCATGACACTGTCACCTTTTTTGATGCCGAACTTCTTCAGCATATTCGCGGCTTTATTGCTGTATTCCGCAAGGTCCTTGAAGTTGAATATTCTTTCATCGCTGTTGTCATCGCACCAGACTAGTGCTTTTTTCTCCGGCTGTTCCTCTGCATATACATCGACAACATCATATGCAAAATTGAAGTTGTCCGGAATATTGATCCTGAAATTCTGTTTAAAATCATCGTATGAATCAAAGTCTGTCCGTGATACATACCTGTCAAGTAATGAAGCCATTTTTCCTCCGAATCATAAAATAACTGCTAAGAACTTTGCCGGTTTTCCACCTACTGCCTGCATGCAATGATCATAGCCCGAATCAAAGAAGATCGAATCTCCTTCTTCAAGAATGATCTCATTGTTGTGAATAACGATCTTCAGGGTGCCTTCAAGCACATAATCAAACTCCTGTCCGGGATGGGAGTTCATGGATGGTTTTGAATCCCCGTATTTTGGTTCCACCTTTACGACAAAGGGTTCGGCTTTTTTATGGATGAAGTTTGCAGCAAGGTTCTGATACCTGTAGTCACTACGCCTGTCGACACTTACCCCTTTATTCTTT
>DACO01000059.1:0-7766 GCA_002508635.1 Methanolobus sp. UBA118
AATGTCAGTGACGTTTGTATCAGCGAGAAGTAAGTTCCGGAGTGCAACGTGTATATCCGTCATGTGTACCTCGATACGATCCGTCCGATCTTCTTTTCGATTGCAAGTTCAATTTCACCGGTGTTTTCCTCAAGAGCTGGCCTTAAGAAAGGTCTTGGTTTCTGGTTGTATCTCCTGCCTAGCCTGTCGGTGTCCATAAAACCGTATTCAAGTCTGCGAGCATATTCAACAGGAGATCCTGCATCGACTTCAACCCGGCTTAGTTTCTTGCGTTTGTCCAGGACCTTGATAGATCTGAAGAGTGTCCCGGTCCTACGATGTGGAAACTCATCTCCTCCCCTCCTGGAGTTTTCTTTGGCTTCTGAGACCACGACATCAGCACCTGCCATGGTGGCATCTTCCATCATATCGGTGATATCCTCACCCATATTCTTCAGGTCCTGGCGAAGTTTATCAAGGCCTTCTATTTTGAGTTTGAACATTGTCTTCACCGTGGTTAGAGATGAGTTCCAACAATCGCTACAAGGGCCAATATCAGACCAATGAGAAGTTCGATGATAACTGCAGAGAGTTTGGAACTAAGGCCATCTATCCTCTGTTCAATCCTGATCACCCAGCCCCGCATATCATCAAAGTCTTTCTCACGGTCATTTTTTTCAATGGCAATGGCATCTTTCAACTTATTCTCCATACATCTTCGATGATTTTCGCATTCATCGTGTGTTACTGGTTCGCTCATAGTCACTCCACCGCCTCAAGATCACATTCGTAATGGTGGACAGTTTCCGAGAACATGTAGTAGATTGGTTTGACAGCTGTAACTGTGTACGTTTTAGCGAATCCGGTATTTTCACTTGTGATGGTGTTTCCCTCTTCAATTGTCACGGTTGCAGGTAATATCACAGCTGGAGCTGAGACTACATGCTTCCCGCTTTCCGGTGAAATCATCCTGTTGTCACTGTTGTTGTAGTAGAAGAATCTGCATGGAGAAGACACTGTAGCATCTTCGTAGACAGGGGAACCATATTCGTCCTGTGAGGTCTGAGTTTTGGAGATGATGTTACAGGCATGGATCATTCCGATATCGCCGGTCATCTCACTCACCATTCACCGTTTTTGGACCTACTCTTCCATAGAGAATGGAGTATCGGGATGTCGAGTACTTGTATCTCGTCATCTGTGCTTCAGCAGTCTGTTCATGGTACCGGATATCCAAATCAACATCATTGGATTGTGATTCATTGCCAAACTTGATCTGTTTGGCCAGCTCACCCTTGTACTTCATCTTCCGGAGGACCTGGGCAGCTGACATATGGATGCAGGCTGTGTTCAGATAGGCATTACCAGAAGCATCTTCGCTTGCACCCGTGTTAAGGGAGATCACATTGCTTGCATGTGAGATTATGCCTTCTATATCGCTATCTGTAAGGGTTTTTGGGTCAACGATGTTCCGGACCTCTGTAACTGAACACAGCACCACAAAAATCACTCCTCTTTATCTGCTTCGTCCTTTTCTGAATCTTTGTCTGGCGGGTCCGTTGACTGCTTGGCAACATCAGAAGCCTTGATCGCATACCCGTGGTCAAGAAGAGTATGGGCTTCTTTGCCCCTGAGTTCAAACTCTTCTCCTTTGGTAACTCTGCTACCATTTTTCAGACGGACGGATCCTATGTTGCATATTAGTTTCATGATTCAACCTCAGGATGCATCAAGGCCGGTGATGGTACAGACACAGTTATCCTTGCCTGAGCTGTCCAAATGCTTGAACCTCGGGATCATGGCTCCAACCTGCCTGACCATGATATCACCGCTTTCCTCGTTACCATCCTTGAACCAGAGATGATGCTTTGGCTCCTGGGTTTCAATGATATCGAAGAACCTACGGTTTTCCTGTGTTGCGATAGGTGCAATCATTCCGGTACCTGCAGCAAGATCAGTTCCTTCGAAAACACGTCCAGGCATGGCCCCTGGTGCAGCGTCTCTGTTGAGCATTTTCAGGACCTGCTCGTATTCTGAGATACCAGCGGTGCTGTAGCTTGCTTCAAGTTCAGCATAGTTCAGGGATGACAGAACAAGGTTGTATCCCGGGGAGTAGATTGCATCCTGTTTCAGTTCAGAAATGGCAGCTGCCACTGTTGCAAGAGCATTACCGTAAGTGTCGAAATCGGACCCTGTGACAGAGTTGTTGGCTACCTGATACATCCCCTTCACGGCATAGTTTGTTCCATCCGGCTTCCATCCATCAGCTATCAGAGTTGACTGCTGTGCAGCGATGTTTGCTGCCATATCAAGTGCGAGATCATTCTCGATAGGAACACCCTTTTCAAGGTATGCTTCCCAGTCACGCCTCTTGATCTTCACATCATCCTGCTGGACGGGGATATGTAGTGGTGAGCTTGTGATGTCTACAGAGTCTTCGATATCCTGCTGGATGTCATAGTTGATCGCTGCAGCACTTCTGGCCACATACTTCATCGTTTCAACAGTGAGAACACCAAGGCCTTTTCCACTGAGTTCGGTGTTGATAGGCATCAGCATTTTTCCGATACTGTTTGCACGTAGTACAGGAACAATATCATCGTCCCACTGCTTTCCAAGTTCTGCGAGTGTGTTTGTCATTTTTGATCACTTCCTGGTGATTACCCAGATCTTCTTTGCTGCACCTGATGCATCAACAGTCTCATCCGCATCTGCAACGACCTCGTCATTACCAGTAGACACTGTTGAAGAACCTGATTCATCGACAGACACTACCCCGTTGATAGTTGCTGCAGCCAGATATCCATCTGTGGTGAGCTTGAGAGGCTGTCCATTGACCACACTCTGTCCGGATGCAAGACGGGCCATCTGTCTGCGACCAGGTCCTCTGTGAACCGGTACTTCATCATCAGCTGCATATGCGGTGTCAATATCATCGGGCTTGAATACTGCAGCTGCTTCATCATACCCGAGATATCCGATTGAATTTCCGGATCCATCGTATTCCTTGACCGAGTAGTCATTTGTATCCTTACACACTGCAATTCCAGGGAGCATCTTAGCTGGTGTAGCATTGGCTCCGACCTTGAAAAATTCCGGTCCGAGACTGCCTCCCTGTGTCACTCTGTTTGTTGGTTTTCTAAACCCAAGCTGAACCATTATTCAAACACTCCTGAGACTGGGTTATACACTCCGGTTCTCGATTTGCCGGACTCGCTTGCAGGATACTGGAACTTTGTTCCGGCTGTAACCTTAACACCTCCGAACTCATCTGCCAGCTTCTCCAGATCTGCAGCTGTGAGGTGCTGGTAGTCGTCTGCCTTTGTCTCAAGGTCGAGCTCTTTTCTTGCAGCTGAGAGCTTTTCAAATGCTGTGGACCTGCGAAGATCTTCCTTGTGCTTGTCGATTGCAGATGCAGCAATCTCATTGGCTTTGGTTTCTATGAGTTCCTGGACCTTTTCCATTGGTACGGATGTGGCCTTGTTCTTCTCATGTGATGCAACGATTTTTTCCAGGTCCTTGACCTTCTTGCCGAGTTCTTCATTTGCAGCAGTTAGGTCGGAACTGTTTTTCTTCAGGTCCTCGATCTCCTTGTCCCTGTCTGCAACGGTCTGTTCAAGCTGTTCTATTTTCTCTTCTGGCGAAGGATCTCCACCGGAAGGATCTTGATTGTTGTTTTCTTCTGCCACAGGATCACCTGCTTGCGATGCTATTAATGAAAAGGATTGAATCGTACGTACTGCATATCCTCCGCTTTCAGATGCTGCAATTCCCCACTTCGCATCCTCCCACGCTGGATCCAGTACAAGGGTCATTGACCTGGCTGCAAAACCTTCCACCCATCCATCAGTGAGTTTCTGAGAATGTCCGTATACACTCCAAGTATTTGGCCAGGTGCCGTCCTCTACTTTTTGTGATGCAATTGAATCGGTGATATCTGCACGTATTTTGACATCCTTGCCTTCCTTCCACACATCAAGAATCCTGCCGATCTCAGCCTTGGGGTCTTCAGAAAAGTCACAGCCATGTGGAGCATCACGGGGACAGACCCGTATTACAGAGTTCTTGAGAGAAGAGATAGCATTCCCTGCTTCGGATGCGGGAACCCCCCAGCCGTTCTTGTTGATCTTGTCTAATGGAAAGGCAGTGCCTTCAATAATTACCATTAGCAGAACAGGGTGTATGTGAACGATATAAAAAGTTTATGTGAAAAGTTGGTTTACAAAATAGTTCAAAGAAATATAATAATAAGTAACTTTATTACTTATAATAAATATTATCCATATGTTCAGAATATGGGAGCAAAGTAAATAAATCTGAATAAATGGGTGAAAATATGAATAAAGGAATAGACGGTGTAAAGTTTTGTGATTATGAAGAAGAAGTAAATGAATGGATAGCAAAAAATGATGATAAGATAGTGGTCGATGTTAAAGTCACATCCACATACAACATTCGCGAAGAAATTCCAATGACCGGGTTCTTAATATTATGGACATATCCTTCCATCTAACACTAATTATGTAAATTGGCAAGTAGATACCGCTTATTTTTTGCCATCGTTCAACTATATTCAAAAAAATTATATACTCTGGAGTTTTTGAAAAGGTGTGGTGCAGAGAAACCAAAATGGCTCAAAAAATACCACCAATATTTTTTGCATACCAACCCTGCACCACTTTAGTTGTTTGTATAGAGTTAATTGCTGGATGTCAATTTGTTTAATTCAACTTCAAGTGCCTCAATGTCTTCTTTGATGGCTTCTTTGAGTCTATAATATCGTTTACAACAATCATTCGATGATATAACGGTATCAAAGCAATCAACAAAATCTTCAAAGGCCGTTTTTGAACTATTTCCAGAAGCGAATAGAT
This sequence comes from Methanolobus sp. UBA118, assembly GCA_002508635.1. GTDB lineage: Archaea > Halobacteriota > Methanosarcinia > Methanosarcinales > Methanosarcinaceae > Methanolobus. The sequence continues at coordinate 4,854 of DACO01000059.1, forward strand.
ATTTTTTGTTTATAAGATCCGATAAATTGACTACGTGCTTTTTTTTGTTTAGTATTAAATTGGAATTCTGTGCATAGTTTTTTTCATTTCCTTGTCCACCACTTAGATTATGGGCTACATCATGCATTTTTATTTCATCAGCATATTCATGCGCGATAATTTTTTTCAAACTTCCCCCTTCTTCGTAAAAACTATCCAAAGTATTAGATAGAGGATAATAGAGTTCTTCAAGCTGTTTTGAAATGAAATCTATCTGTCTTTGTTTACTGCTATTCACTAGAATATCTTTTGTATACAATACGTATACTGCTGTTATTAAAGCAAGAATTCCTGCAAAAACTGCATTCATTAAAGGCACGTATTCTGGAAAATAAACCGCTATAGAGATTAAAATGAATATACATATAGCGAAAAAAAACATTGTTAATGCATTACTTTTTCTGACATCCATACATAACAATTCATATAAAATATTTTATATTTTTTGTTCTATGCTGATATTGAGTCTACCAAAGAGTACTATTCTCTTTTTTCAAACTGTACCCCATGATCACCCGGATATGATTCCCTGTGATTGTTATCCCCTTTCCAGATCTCATCAGGGATTCCTTCCGGAAATGCATCACATGTATTATAGTGGGTGCCGTTATCCTCTAGGGTAGGTGCATGTTTGTGTTTACAAAAAGTACAGACAGGACTATAGATTATTTCCGAGTCTGTTCTGTCATCTATCAGGATATCGTCTTCTGCCATTCTTACGTCCTACTATATTCCAACTCTGGTATATCTTTTACTACTCGTGACCAAACTTCATGCCAGTGAAGAATGTTTGCATCATTGATAGAAATCTCCCCAGAGATGATCTTATCTTCGAGTTCGTTCCGGACAGCAAAATTATACCTATTCATCGCCGGTTCGATCTCTTTCCACATCTTTTCGGTAAAGTTGGATCCGTCTTTCAATCTCATCGTGTAAAAGTACTTGGAGCTGGCTATTCTTATTTCCTTTAATCCTAATCCGCATGATGTCCGGATATCAGCTGGAGAGAAGGAGCTACTGCCTGGGTGATTGTGAGTAAAGACAGCTCCTTTGAGCTTTTTCCCTTCTTCCGCAGTTATGATAATGGTGTCTTTGCTACCAGACTTTCTCAACAAGATCTTCCCTTTTGGACCGAAGGCAAAGCAATTCTCGTAACTCTTATGCCGGATTTCATCTTCGTGATCCTTGATGATATTGGCAAGGGATTTCTTTGAACCAGGTCCTACAGAAAAAGTGTCAATCAAGCCTTTCTCTCTGGCGATCCTAGTTTCGAGATCCTTGTCCAGGATTAACTTGTTAATACGATATTTCTGGTTGAATGTATTGATGTTCTTGAAAGTCTTTCTCAGCTTCTTCTCATCAACTAATCCATCAAGGAAATTACCGTTCTGATCAATCTGCCTGCGGAAATCTCGGTTTTTGAACAACCTTGCAGGATTTACTTCCCGGGTAATCGGGACAGGCCTGAGACCTGATCTGCAGTTGTGATGGAGAGGACAGCGATACATTGCAGCTTCCCGGGAGTCTGCATCGAAAATAGTTCCATGCAGGGTTCGACATTGGGGTGATGTACGGTCATCGATCTCAGCATAGAATTCGACCTGTATGCCTCTCTGTGCGTAGCTGTATAATTCGGAGTGGGTTGCTACATCAGCTGAGAATGTGCGGGCAAATCTTAGTGCTCTGTAGCGTTCCCCACCCCAGTATTTTTTGATCTGTCTGGACAACTGTACAGGATTTCTGTAGTAGATCTTATCTTTGTCCAGCATCACAACGATGCTTTGTACAACTTCATCAGCCAGTTCCGTTGAGATCCTGACAGCTTCTTTTGTAAGGATATATGGTTCTTTTTTAGCTGCAGTGATCTTAGCAGCTGTGAGTTCCTGCAGTTGGCCATTAGCGTACTCCAGAGAATGTCTGATTATTTCAGTCAGGATATCATCGAGTTGCTTCTTATATGTTTTCGACTGAAACCATCTCTTGACGTTTTGAGGCAACTCTTGCTGGTAATTGAGTGTCTTAACATTGAAGCCCTTCTCAAATGTCCTTTCAATTAGAGAGATCAACCTGTTCTCTGCTTTTACTATAGGAACCGTTTTCAGCAGCGTCATAGTGCTGCCCTCATCTAAGGAACATGAACATCGCACAGAAAGTCAAAATACACAGCCAGACGATTAAAAAAAATACAAAAATGCTTAAAGATCTCATTCTCCCTCCACCGGGAAACCTCCCCATTTCAAGACCTGTTCTCTTGTTAGTACTCCGGAGTTGTACCATTCCAGGACATCCCTTGATTCTAGTTTGGGCTTGCTGAGCTCGTCAAACTCTATCCACACGCTGTCTTCCGGTTTCTTCATTAATTCAAGTCTCTTGTTGATAGCCTGCTGAACTACACTTTCCGTTACTTTCTGCAGGCCTTCCAGGACCACCATACGATCTTCTTCGGAGACATAACCAGCCGCATAAGTGGACCCCTTTGTGTCACCCATGGAAAGGGGAGTCTGGAACAAGCCGATCTGGATATCCGTTTCCAGGGATTTCTTGAAAGCCATCACATCAAGAGAGCCATTAGCATCGATTGGAACAACATCCAGGCCAGCTCCGACGATATCCTCGTTCTGTTTGATGTACTTGTGCTCCTCCATCCACTCATCGATAACTGCCTGTGCATCATCAATGGAGATAAGCTCTTTTTCGATCAGTTGTTCAAGAAGCTTGAAGTTGAACACATACCTGCCGTTGCCGTACTTCTGAACGAATGAAACATATCCATGGTTGATGTTCAGCAGGTTCCGGATAGAAAGTTCAAGTGGATCCAGAAGTGATGAGCCGTGTATGCCGAACGTGTCCCTACGTTAAAATCAGACCTTAGAG
>DACO01000059.1:7977-8180 GCA_002508635.1 Methanolobus sp. UBA118
GTGTCCCTACCCATCACGTCCTTCTGGACACTATCCCATGCATTGAATGTACCATACACAACATCTTCGGGTTTCAGTCTGGTTTGTTTTGCTGCAGGGCTTGACTCGTTAACCACTACAGAGACCACCGGAGGAGTGAGTATATCCTTGGAACTTCTGGACCCTGGATCCAGGCCTTCCGGAAGAAGTGAGACTGCAGGCAT
>DACO01000059.1:8449-8669 GCA_002508635.1 Methanolobus sp. UBA118
GGGATTAGTTGGAAGGTTTCAGCTTTTCCCTGGTAAGAGGCTACGTATGTTCCGTCCCTGCAGATCAGTCTGGCAAGTGTCTGGACCTGTTCCTGGAAGTTCGTACGCTTTGACCAGTTCTCGAAATCCTTTACTACTCTGGAGGAATCACCATCGAACTTCATTCCCTTTGTCAAGGACAGTCCTAGCTTGATCAGACTTGTGGAGACATGTGGTGTGG
>DACO01000059.1:8906-9258 GCA_002508635.1 Methanolobus sp. UBA118
CTTTGCCAGCTGCTGGTAATACCGGAATCTGTTGGAAGTATCGAAACCCCGGTATCCACCAAAAGAAGAAGAGGTATCTGCCCGAGTAACGCCAGTGGATGCAACCAAGGAATGTGGCTTATTCTGTCCTGGCTTTGCTGCATTGAGATCAGGCATTCAGATCCTCAGAGATGTTTCTTGATGAGCATCTTTGCTTCGGATGCAGTGATCTTACCGTCTTCAACTGACTGTATCGTGTCACTGATAAGCTCGGTCTTTTCAGCTTTGGACTTCGATCCCCACCACAACTTAGCTCTGATAACTATTCCTGCAGCCACACCTGCTATAAGTGCACCTGCCTCGGTTGCATATG
>DACO01000059.1:9542-11065 GCA_002508635.1 Methanolobus sp. UBA118
ATTTCAATCCCTCTAAGGTCTGATTTTAACCCAGTGTTCTTTTCCTGCCATATTAGTATATACATATGGTAACCATGTGTATATTAATTTAACGCTATTATGTTTGGAAGTTGACGGGCTGTATCCCACCATTGAAATGGCGGGGATTAGCCCTTATTGCTCATAAAATCACCTTTGGGATTAGAGAGACTTCACTCTTTATATTATTTCGCATTTACATTCAGCAGCCTTTTATTCCTCTCACTGATGTAAGCCCTCGCAACCTGCACAGCTTCCGGATCCTCAAGGACATCCTTATTCTCGGAATACTTCTCACAGATGTGATCAACCCCTGCACTAACCTTACCGTCAAACTTCTTTGATGCAGAGTTGATAGTGGCCTTTGATCTTTTCGAAATGGTGGTGTTGAGGATTATACGGCGTGACATATGGTTTTTACCTCGGTCTTGTTTTGATAAGTGCTGACATGTTGAGTTTCTGTGGTCCGTACTTTGATTTACTGAGTTCTGACAAGGCCCATACAAGTGCATCTACTCGATCTGGACTTCTTCCTTCTCCTGGAACCCAGTCACACATTTGATCTTCAAGAGCTGGGAAGGATCCTACATGATGAACTTTGCCTTGCTCGTATAGTGCACTGATAGGTTCTGCTCTGGTCTGCTTTCCCCGGCTGGCCCGGACCGACTTGTAAGATACATCCTTGTCTACTGTCCTGAGGGTATACTCTACGAGCTCTCCTCCATTATTGACCTCACCAATTACCCTGTCCGCAGAATGCTTGTAATAAGCTGCAATGGTTTCCTGTGCCCACTTTTTTGGAGAAGCGTGAACTGTGTAGTCTCCCAGGACATAGTATTCCCCATGTTCATCCACCGCTGCAACTACTATCCCGGTATCAGCTGATGATTCGTTCGATGTAACTGCAGGGTCAACCCCCACTACAATACGCATGAGGTCATGAGCTTTGGAGACCCTTGCTTCCTCAATCGTATCTCTTGTCCAGAGTGCATCTGGATTGTCATCAAGGATCTCTGCATTGAGCTCCTGTCGGCCTAACCTGGTGCCTTCATACTTCCCAACAATGGCTTCCAGAAACGCAGGTGCAAGGTTCTCCCTGTTCTCATACGTTGAACCTTTTGTGATGTGTGCATTGGGATTCCTGACAAGCTCTTTAATCATGGGCGTAGGTTTCGGCGTAGTTGTCACAATGACCCTGGGATCATCCCCAAGACGAAGGCCAAACTGTAACATGTCCCATGCTTCAGGATATCTCCACGCTGCCAGCTCATCACACCATGCGAAGTCGTGCTGTGGTCCCCTCAGTCTCTCTGGTTCATCTGCTGAATATGCTGTGGCAATTGCACCATTCGGCCATGTCAGGCGTCTCTTTGATGGTTCATAGGTTGGTCGGTTCCATTCAGGGCAAATGTTCATTATTCCAGACTCGCCTTCGATCATGACGTCCCTGGCATCACTTGATGTCGGAGCAACCAATGCAATTCTTTTTGCTTTTCCGGATTCTA
>DACO01000059.1:11268-11745 GCA_002508635.1 Methanolobus sp. UBA118
TTTTGCTTTTCCGGATTCTACCTGCTCCCTGACACACTCGGCGCCCGTGCGCGTTTTTCCAAAACCCCTGCCAGCCAATATAAGCCATATGCGCCAATCGCCCGGCGGTGTCCTCTGTTTCGGCCTTGCGTTGAAGTCCCACGAAGCATCGAGTATTTTGAGCTTCTGTGGGGTATCAAACCCGGCATCATTCAACGTCTTCAAACGTTGCTTCGGTGGCTTCAATGCCAGCAACTCTCTCATAGAGAGCTCTGAGTTCTCCATCTATATTCACCTGGTTGAGGTTGACCTGTACGGCCGGGTTGGTTTCATACTTGCCAAGCAACTTGTCAAGACTGTTCAATGCGGAGGTTGCTTCCTTGAGAGCATCAACGGCTACTTTGAGGTCGCCCTGTTCGATTGCCAGTTGTGCCAGGTCCTCGAGTTTTTGAATGAGGTCCTGTCGTTTTCCTACTGTGTTGATCTCAGCTTCTGCAA
>DACO01000075.1:0-924 GCA_002508635.1 Methanolobus sp. UBA118
AAAGGATACATTTATAAGCAGTAATGCGCATGTAGGGGTGACGGGCTAGTCCGGGTAGGCCGGCGTTACCTGTAACCCGAAATCGCCGATACGCGGGGGACGAAGCCAAGAGGAGATGTTCGGATCATTTCCAAACCTGTGATCTCAACTGAGAAACCCCGTCCTGCTTGGACGGTGTTGATATGAGGGCTTGTTGGAGAACCTGTTTTCATATCTTAACCGCGGGAACCAGTCCAGGCCCGGAAGGGAGCAGACCGACCGTGGGCAGCCGTCGCTTGTAGGGCTGCGGGGTGGAGAAGAGGTCGCAGATTATTTGGAAATGTGAAAAACAACGACTCAAGGCGTGCCCGTCACTTTACTGAAGCCGGAAAGCGTTAAATAGATGAATTACGTTTAGGAACGAACTCGATTTCTGACGAGATAGCCAAGCCCGGTATGGCGCAGGATTGCTAATCCTGTGGTGCTATGCGCCTCGGGGGTTCGAATCCCCCTCTCGTCGCTCAATATTTTTTATCAGATTCGTTGTTATCAATTGCCGGATTCCAAACTACTAAATCAAATGAAATCATAACGAGCAACTGATGTCAGATAACAAGATAATAATTCCCGTAATAAACAAAAGATCACAGGAGAAAAGTGATAATAACTCTGCCTGCACATCCTGCGCTACAGGAGGATGCAGTGGAGGATTTGGCATTAAGGCAGGCTCTGAGAAAGAAGTGGTGTACAGGAATATCTTTCTCTACCTGAGCATGGGCATAATTATTTTTGTCGTGGCCTACCTGATGACCAGATTATTATCAATTATCTGAAAGTCTAAGCTTTCTTTTGCTTTGAAAGCAGATAACGCTGTACATTCCCGCATTTCTGACATGTAACTATCAATAAGCCGCCTTTCAGGCGTACCCTGCAATTACTTCCTGG
>DACO01000075.1:1213-4122 GCA_002508635.1 Methanolobus sp. UBA118
CTTACACGATAGCGCATACCAATTCTTCTTGCAAGGGAGACATACCTGTCACTCCGATCAGGATCTGCCGAATATTCCCTATCAGCCATCTCGAACAGATATATTATGCGTTCAAGAGCAATTTCCTTTGCAACTGCCTTTTTTTTATGTTTGCGTTTTGCCATGATGCCTGCCTGAATGATAATCAAAGTATTACGACATCAGTTCCCGGAGATCTTTCCTTTACCATTTCACTGAACTTTTCAGGATCTGCAGATATACCGTCTGCACCATAATGCATGGGTATCACGGTCTTTGGAGAAAGAATTGCCACCGCCTCTGATGCCTGTTCTTCATCCATTGTTGAAGTTCCGCCTATGGGAAGTAGTGCAATATCACAGGAAATGTCATTCATCTCAGGGATCAGGTCCGTATCACCTGTATGATATATCTTCAGTCCTCCTATTTCGACAACGTATCCAACCCCGTCAGCCCGTGAATGATAATCAGATCCGACACTATATGCGGGAACAACTTCTATACCCACACCTTTAATATTCAGATCGCCTGTGAGGGAATCGCCTTCTTCGACCCTTCTGGCATCACCCCTGAACTGCAGACTCATGTTCTCAGGAATAAGAGTCGTTGCACGGGGTTTACGGACCTTCCTGATAGAATCGGGGTTACAGTGACCTTCATGTTCATGAGTTATCAGGAGTATATCTGCCATGTCTTCAGGAGAAAGAACTTCCGGTAATAGATAAGGATCAATATGTACCACCAAATCTTCCGCTTTGATCATAAAACCTGCATGTCCAAGCCAGTCTATAAGCACATTGTCTATTGTAATACTGCCCACATAATCACTTCACTGTTTATATCTTGCATTTACTAATCTCAGATCATACAGATGCCATAATATATCTTAAGTTTACTGAAAAAGGAGAGAACATCATTCAGAAACTTAAAACAGGGAAAATTATAAAATAACCAAAAAAAATATAAAACCATCGGAACTAGCTATCCACAATAGAAATAATCAGATATCGGCCTGAAATCCATGAAAGCTAAAAAGATAAACATACTTTGTTCGACAGTAGACAGGGCAGGCCAGAATATCAAAGAGCATCTGCTTTTAAAAAGAGAATGGAAAAAGGCAAAGATCTTGCCTGACTCATGGGAAGAGCTGGTCGGGGTTTACGAAAATGAGAATTACAGGATAATAGAGATCAATCAGCACCACATATACCAAGACCGTATTGATCAGAAGATGAAAAAGTATGGCTTTAACACCGATCTGATAATAGTTGCCTCAAAGCATAAAAGCAGTGATGGCAGGTCTGTTCTTACCGCACACTTCACAGGCAATGTGAAAAGTGCGGACTTCGGAGGGAAGCCTTACGAACTTTCTGTAGCTGCCCCCGGGATAATGTGCTCCATCCTCAGGAACATGCAAAACCGAGCCCAGGGAAAAAACTATGAGATAAACATGGAATCCACGCATCACGGTCCCTCTGACATAAGAATCCCGATGGTCTATGCAGAGATCGGCAGTGGAGAAGAGCAGTGGTCAGATCCTGATGCAGGGGAGATAGTCGCAAGGTCGATCCTGGAAGCAGAAGAGACGGACTTACCAGTAGCCGTTGGTTTTGGCGGAGGGCACTACGCGAGCCGGCAGACAAAAATCCTGCTTGAAGAAGATATCACTTTTGGCCATAATTTCCCGGACTACCAGCTTGCAGACATTGATAAAGATCTTATTGAACAGGCTTTTTTAAAATCCGGAGCTGATTTTGCATATTTTGACAGAAAGTCAATGCCTTCCGCAGAAAGAGAAAGGATATGGGAAATCATAGAAGAGCTTGGATATCCGATACTGCGTGAAGGAGACATTAAAGAACTTAAAGGTCTGGAATGGGACCGGTTCCTCCGCATAAGGGATATGGCAGAGAAGCTGTGCAGCGGAGGAAGATTCAGGATCACAGACAGGCTAAGGGGCCAATATCTAAATTCAGAAGGATGGGTGCAGGAAGAAAACAATTTAAAAGATAGCGAAATAAGCAACAAACTTATACAGGAAACTTCTAGCGCAGACAGGGGAACCTTACTTAATACTTTGGAAGAGTTTCCTCTTGTATATATTGAAAGGGATAACGGGACAATATCCAATCACATGATAATCCCGGCAGAACATATCAAAATTACGATGCAGGATATCACAAATGAATGCATTAAAATACTAAAAGAGCATTATGAAGTTAAATATGCCCCACAGGAGAATCTGCTGTACATAGTTACCGAAAGATTCAGTCCCATGATGGCAAAAGACATGGGCATAAACCCCGGCCCGCTGTACGGTAAACTGGCAAATATGGAAACTGTTACAGTTAATGGAAAAACGATCAGGCCGGATATGGTCCATGAACGCAAGATCAAAGAAATCCCATTAACCAATTCACCAAATAACCCTACCCGGAGTTAAAGATACGATTTTCACTTGAGGGAAAAAAGATGAAATCCATAGTAGAAGAGGCACTGGCAAGATCTGAACAGGAGTCACAACTTCGCAGTTCTGAGCCGGCTCAGCAAAATAAGAATATCAATGCAGAGCTGGAAGATCTGTTAAGTGAACTGCAGACAAACATTAAAGTAATAGGTTGCGGCGGCGGTGGATCAAACAGTACCCAGAGAATGGCCGACGAAGGAATCAAGGGTGCTGAGCTCGTTGCCCTTAACACCGATGCACAGCATCTTCTGAACATTAACGCTGACAGGAAGATACTCATCGGAAAGAAGAAGACAAGAGGACTCGGCGCAGGCAGTCTGCCACAGATAGGTGAGGACGCCGCTCTTGAAAGCGTAGATGACATTGCAGAGGCCGTAGCCGGCAGTGACATGGTCTTCATTACGGCAGGGCTGGGGGGGGGGAC
>DACO01000075.1:4332-6276 GCA_002508635.1 Methanolobus sp. UBA118
CAGGTCTGGGCGGAGGAACCGGAACCGGTTCCGCACCAGTAGTTGCCGAGGCTGCAAGGGATGCGGGCGCATTGACAATTGCCGTTGTTACGCTTCCTTTCGGAGTGGAGGGTCATGTCAGGCGTACGAATGCCGAGGCAGGACTCGAAAGGCTCAGAGAGGTAGCTGACACGGTTATCGTTGTACCTAACGACAAGCTTCTGGAAGTTGTCCCAAGACTTCCGCTTCAGGCGGCATTCAAGGTATCCGACGAGGTACTGATGAGAGCTGTCAAAGGAATCACAGAGCTCATCACCAAACCAGGTCTTGTGAACCTTGACTTTGCTGATGTAAGAACAGTCATGCAGAATGGTGGTGTCGCCATGATAGGACTTGGTGAGGCAGACGGCGAGATGAAAGCTGTGGAATCCGTGCAGAAAGCACTTCGCAGTCCTCTGCTTGATGTTGACATATCCGGTGCCACATCCGCACTTGTGAATGTGGTAGGCGGAGCAGACATGACCATCGCGGAAGCAGAAAGCGTGGTACAGGAAGTCTACAGCCGTATTGATCCGGATGCAAGACTCATATGGGGTGCTCAGATCGACAACTCACTTGAGCAGACAGTGCGTACAATGATCGTTGTAACAGGTGTGAAATCCCCACAGATATATGGCCATGGTGGCGCAAAGAACGTCACCAGAAGATACGGCATCGATTTCGTAAAATAATTTACGCTTTTGCAGATAACGATTGAAGGAGTTATTTCATCCTTCAATCGAAAAGTATTTTATCATTGACGTTATTTAGATGGCGCTGTAATCAGGCATTCAACAGAAATGCTTATATTTCAAAGCAGCCTCAAACAATCCATTCTTATATATTCATCAATCATGACCGGTTGTGATGTACTTGGCAGAAAATGCATTTGATCTGAACAAACTGAACAGTAACATGGGACAGACCCTTAAAACATATCTCAGGGTCCTCAAACTGACAAAGAAACCATCAAGAGAAGAGTTCCAGACAATCGCAAAGGTTGCAGGGCTCGGAATACTTGCTATTGGCTTTGTCGGATTCCTGATATACGTATTGCTGGTAGAGATACCACAATTGGTGTAAGCATGGTCGAAGAATCTGCAATATTTGTTGTAAAAACAACCGCAAACCAGGAACGTTCCGTTGCAAACATGATCACACAGGTTGCACGGAAGGATCACCTGGATCTAAGAGCCATCATCGCACCGGATGAGCTCAAGGGCTACATACTGATAGAAGCCCCGGAGCCAGGTGTGGTAGAGCAGGCAATCCAGACAGTTCCACATGCAAGAGCAGTGGTGAAAGGACAGTCAAGTATAGAAGAAATATCACATTTCCTTACACCAAAGCCAACTGTAACAGGTATCGCAGAAGGTGCGATCATCGAGGTCACATCCGGACCATTCAAGGGTGAAAGGGCACGTGTCAAGAGAGTTGATGAAGGTCATGAAGAGATTACGGTCGAGCTCTTTGATGCTGTTGTACCGATACCTATAACTATCCGTGGTGATACTGTAAGAGTCCTCAGAAAAGAAGAAGAGGAAAACACCTGATTACAATTTATCAATAATCAAAATTCAACGGTGATATTCAAATGGCAGATGTTGTTGAAGCACTGGTCCCCGGAGGAAAGGCAAACCCCGGTCCGCCACTCGGTCCGGCCCTTGGTCCACTTGGGATTAATGTCAAAGATGTGATCGATAAGATCAACGAGAAAACAAAAGATTTCAATGGGATGCAGGTCCCTGTCAAAGTAATAGTAGATTCGAACAAGAACTTCGAGATAGAAGTAGGTACACCTCCTACATCCGCGCTTATCCTTTCGGAACTTGGAATCCAGAAGGGATCAGGCCTTGCCGGTTCTGAAGTCGTTGGCGACCTCAGTGTTAGCCAGGCTGCAAAGATAGCCCGTATGAAGAGGGACGA
>DACO01000075.1:6558-8672 GCA_002508635.1 Methanolobus sp. UBA118
ATGGGAGTTAACGCTGAAGGAGTACACGCAAGAGAATGCCAGAAACAGATAGATGAAGGCAAATTCGACGATGTGCTCGCAAACGAAGCCTGGTAATCCCGGCTTGATATCAGCTTTAACCGACAAGTTTAAAACTATTGCTTAAATAAAGGAGAGCCCATTAGACTGAGACTATAGTCTGATGAACTCGAAGAAAAAAGCCGTAGTAGACCGCAACGGTCCTGCCTGAACAATATGTTCAAACTACGGGAGGTAAAGAATGGCAGAACAAAATATAATAGATGCAATTGACAAGTTATTGCAGGAATCACCACAACGTAACTTTCCAGAAAGTGTGGATCTGGCAATCAACTTGAAGAATCTTGACATGAGTCAACCCAAAAACCGTGTTGATGAGGAGATCTTATTACCACACGGTCTTGGAAAGGACCTCACAATTGCTGTATTTGCAAAAGGAGAAGTAGGTCTCCAGGCAAAAGAAGCAGGTGCAGAATATGTCTTCGGAGAAGAAGACATTGCTGAACTCGGTTCAGACAAGCCACGTGCTAGAAGTATTGCCAACGAGTGTGACTTCTTCATTGCAGAGGTACAGTACATGGCCCAGATCGGTAAGAACCTGGGTGCAATCCTGGGTCCTAGAGGAAAGATGCCGACACCCCTGCCACCAGGCAGAAATGTTGGAGACCTTATCAATAACGCAAGGAGTTCTATAAAGATAAGGTCCAAGGACAAACTTACGTTCCACGTTTCAATCGGACGTAAGGACATGGGTGTTGACCAGCTGGCAGATAACGTCGAAACTGTTCTGAATAGGGTCGAGCAATCCCTGGAAAAGGGAAAGCATAACGTAAGGTCTATTTATGTTACGACCACTATGGGTAATTCCGTGAAGGTGATGTAAATGGAAGAAGTTCACCACACAGAACATGTACCTCAGTGGAAGAAAGATGAAGTAGAGGACATAAAGGAACATATAAACAAATACCCTCTGTTCGGAGTAGTAGCCATCGGCGGCATACCTGCAAAGCAGCTCCAGAAAATGAGAAAGGGTCTTCAGGGCACTGCTGTTTTGAAAGTGTCAAGGAACACACTTATCAGAAGAGCATTTGACGAATCAAATGAAGACGTCAACAAGATGCATGAGTACATAGACTCACAGACCGCTCTTATATTCACAGAGAACAATCCTTTCAAGCTTTACAAGATACTTGAGCAGAGCAAGAGCCCATCCCCGATCAAGGGAGGGGCAGTAGCACCAAACGATATCGTGGTCGAGGCCGGACCCACAAGTTTCCCGCCAGGACCGATACTTGGTGATCTGCAAAGCGTGGGAATACCTGCGGCAATCGATGCCGGAAAGGTGGTCGTCAGAGAAACGAAGACCGTTGCAAAAGCAGGCGAAGTAGTTTCACAGAAACTGGCATCCATGCTTACAAGACTTGAGATCTATCCTGTAACAGTAGGTCTTGATCTCAGGGCAGTTCTTGAATCAGGATCCGTGTTCACACCGGATGTCCTGGCAATTGACGAAAGCAAATACTTCTCAGATATCGTTCTTGCAACACAGCAGGCATTCAACCTGTCAGTCAATGCAACATATCCGACAAAGGACAACATCACTGCAATTATCTCCAAGGCTGCATCAGAGGCACGCAACCTGGGAATCAATGCAACTGTGTACGAGCCGGATATCATGGGATCCCTGCTTGGGAAGGCACAGTCAGAGATGCTTTCAGTGGCATCTGCAGCATCAGCCAACAATGAAGAGGCTGTTGATGACGAACTGAAAGAAGCTCTTGGCGCAAGGGCTACCGCGGCTGTAACAGCAGACGTGGCTGAAGCTGCCGAAGCAGAAGAGACGGTTGAAGAGAAGGAAGAGGAAAGTGAGGAAGAGTCAGAAGAGGACGGAATGGCCGGACTTGGAGCACTCTTCGGATGAGAATTAAGTTAGAGATTTACACATTAATTACGTTGATAAAGAAAAGGTGATTTCACATGGAATACATATATGCAGCACTTTTATTGCACAAAGCTGGTAAAGACGTTACAGAAGAAGCAATCACTGCCGTACTCGAGGCAGCAGGTACAGAAGTAAACGACGCACGCGCAAAGGC
>DACO01000041.1:0-1461 GCA_002508635.1 Methanolobus sp. UBA118
AACTGACGGAACTTACACTGAAACAACTATACCTGTAAACAAGGAAGTTAAGATCGTTTCAGAAAATGGATCTACATGCACATCCATATTAACTAATACTCCCGATTTGCCCCTGTTTAATGTTACTGCTAATAATGTTACTATAAGTGGGTTTGAAATTAAATCTGATGTGTCTGAGAATGATGGGATATTAATATATTCAGCTTCAAACACTACTGTTTCAAACAATTTAATCGATGGATTCAATTGCGGCTTATACACATATAAATCTACAAATAATATCATAACCAATAACACTTTTGAACCAAGTACATGTGGAATATACTTTTCCCAATCAACAAACAATACAATGGTCAATAATACAATGCTACAAAGGTTCAGTTTTGGTGCCTATGGTCCAGAATTAAAACATTTCTTTCATAATATAGATGATAGTAACACGATTTCTGGAAAACCTTTGTATTATTGGGTAAATACTTCAGATGCTGCAATTCCCTCTGATGCAGGCCAAGTATACATTGTTAATTCTACCAATATCACAGTGAAAGACATCGAAGTATCCAACGGCTATGATGGTGTAACATTAGTACATACAGACAATTCAAGCATTGAAAACGTTACACTTAGACATAATGTATACAGTATTGGTCTCCTGAATTCCAGTTTCAATACCATAAATGATATCGACGCCAAATACAACTATGAATACGGAATCTATACTAAATTTTCAAATAACAATACTTTAACCAATAACATCATTAACGAAAGTTTGTACGATGGTTTTTATCTATATGATTCCAATAATAATACTCTAAGAGACAACACAGCTATTAATACATGTTTACTTTCTAATCAACAACAATGTTCAGGTATTTACCTCGAATATTCGGATAATAACAACTTGATCAAGAATGTTGCTAACCTCAACGGTGAATCAGGAATTCTTCTCTGGAGATCTGACAATAATACTTTGACAGAAAATATTGCAAATGAAAACTCTTTGATGGGTATTTATCTATATGGCTCAATTAACAACATCTTGACAGGCAATACCGCAAATGATAATCTCGGTAACGAACCACTCGCAAATACTGTGAATCTAAACACGGTATCTTTTGAAGATTCTCTGCAATTAGAAGATACTCCTAGAATCAACAATCCGCTTGAAAGCACTATCAATCTGAACAGTTTTTCGACTGATACAGCAGAAAATCTCGAAATACTACCAGGATCCGGTATCTTTCTAGCTTCTAGTCCAGATAACATCTTAACTAACAACCAGGTTCTCAACAACGAATATGAATTTGCAACTACAGATTCTCAGAATGTAGAAATAAATAACCTCATGCTGACCAAAGAAAAGTCACAGATGTCTTTTATAACAGATTATAGCAATCTTTATTTAAAAGGCACTAATTCAAATTCTGTATCGTTGCCTGGAAAAACAAATGTCAATGGTTA
>DACO01000041.1:1648-2250 GCA_002508635.1 Methanolobus sp. UBA118
GAAAAACAAATGTCAATGGTTATATAAATCTGTTCTATTCTCCCGATTCATTCAACATTCGTACTCAGCCACTGGATGCTAAAATTAATTCAGGTTTCAAAGACATGGATCTAAAGTTCTTGTATGTTGATTCCGGAATGAGTAATGCAGGTGAATCTTCAATCGGACTCTACAAACTAAATGGTAGTGAGTGGACAAAGATCCAAAACGCTACTCTCAATACCAGCGACAATTATGTTTCCGGAACACTGACATATACTGGAGAAGGTTTTTCAATTAATGGTGTTGCTCCACAATATGAAACTACATTAGCACTCTTCAAGGATCTGGAATCATCGAGTAGCTCCAGCAATTCGGGAAGTTCAGTAATGGCAAAAGAAAGAAGAGAAGGAACAATTACCGATTTGACGATAGGTAAAGACGGAGAAGTGACAGGTGATACTATTGTCAAATCATCTAATGCTGACACAACACTGACTCTATACAAGGGAACAAAAGCCGTAGATCCGAATGGAGATCCTGTAAACAAGATCATCGTTACCACACCGGCCTCCCTGCCTTCGGATACACCCCGTGAAGTTGTTGAATCAGGGCTTTACTTC
>DACO01000041.1:2520-4453 GCA_002508635.1 Methanolobus sp. UBA118
CAGGATGTCATGATAACACTTGATTTCAATCCTGAAGAATTCGAGGGACGTGCTCCTGTGATCTATACCTACACATCAGAAGACGGGTGGATAGCACTGGAGACAACTGTTGACTGGGAAAACGGCAGAGCAACAGCAATGATCAATCACTTCTCACTCTATGCCCTGTTCGGAACAGATGCAGAAGATGTGCAGGACACTTCGGTGGAACTGGCATCGGAAGATCTTAGTTCCACAACCGTTGTCGAGGAAGATACGCCTGCCGAAGACGATGATAGCAGCGGATTTTTCATTGGAATAATAGGAATCGTGATTATCCTTGGAGCTGTGATAATAGTTGTGAAAAATCAGAAAGATAAAGAAGGACTATAAGTCCTTCTTACTATTACTTTTTCTAAAAAATAAAGTTAATTAGAGTTCGTTTTCAAAGACACTCATTTTTCAATCTTTCAGCCTATACTTTTGTTCCTGTCCCGATGCCATAGTAAGATCACAGCCACAAGACCCGACACCAGCAGCAGTATATCCTCCAGAATCCCGAATGCAAAGGCTGCTGTAAAACCTACGAATGACCATAGCAGAGGAACTGCAAGGATTGATCTTGGAACTTTCGAAGAAGTCCAGAGCAAGAGCCCGAAAGTGAATATCGTTGTGGGGCAGGGAACACCAAAGATTGGCTGATACGGATAGATGTGACCTATCAGATAGCTGAATACAGGATAGATTACCAGGCCATAGAGAACCATTGCAAGCCCGGTCAGTCCGTAGATGTCCTTGCTGAATCCAAAAGTGAGTTTTTTGTCAATCACTCCGTATTTTAAGAAGAGGGCAGCCTGTATTATGAACAGGAGACCGAAGAAGTAGGCCGGTTTGTTTATCGAGGAGAAATAAAGGATATAATAAACCACACCCATCCAGAGCCAGAGGAATGTAAGTATTCCTGAAATGATCCTGTCAGAGTATTCCTTTCTGCTGAATACCAGGTATATTGCCACTCCCGCAAGCAGATATAGCAATATCTGTGCAGGGAAAACATCCGTGTTATAACTTGCAAAATTGTTCAGGAATTGTTCTTCTGTAAAGGGTATATTCATGCCAGCACCTTTTTTTTGCAAAATGACCTATGTAGTCAATTAATAAATATTTAAGGATTTATCCTCACGTCCGGTTTTTTCTTCAGTTTGAGGAAACAGAGATCATACAACAAGTATTAAATAAAAAATAGATATCTTCTTATTAAATACACCACCTGCCAGCTTAGCTGACAGATACGAATAATCAAATGCAGTGTAAAGGACAAAATCATAATGCTTACAAAAAGGATCATACCATGTCTTGATGTTACGCTTGATGAGGAAGGCGGAACAGTTGTCAAAGGAATAGAATTCGTAGACCTGAGAAAGGCAGGTGACCCTGTGGAACTCGCCAAGCAATATAACGAACAGGGTGCGGATGAGCTTGTCTTCCTGGACATCACGGCTTCCCACGAAGGACGCGCCACCATGATAGACGTCATCGAGAGAACCGCAAACGAGGTCTTCATTCCTCTGACTGTGGGAGGCGGTATAAACTCCATCGAGGTCATACGCCAGATACTGCGTGCAGGTGCCGACAAGGTATCCATAAACACGGCAGCCGTGAAGAACCCACAGCTCATCAAGGAATCCTCGGAGATATTCGGAGCCCAGTGCATCGTCACAGCCATCGACTGCAAAAGAAACACCAACGTGGAAGACAATCCCGACAAGATCATACTGGAACTGGAAGACGGTACTCCGGCATGGTATGAGGTAGTCATCTACGGCGGACGCCAGCCCACGGGTATCGATGCCGTTCAATGGGCAAAGAAGGTAGAGGAACTGGGATCAGGAGAGATACTGCTCACAAGCATGGACAGGGACGGCACATATGACGGTTTCGACATACCCATCAC
>DACO01000063.1:0-161 GCA_002508635.1 Methanolobus sp. UBA118
TTTGACAGTGGTACCCCTGCCGATGAAAGCACTGCATATGCACGTTTTGATACTGTCCAGGATTTCTTTGGTGAAAGCGGGGTTGCCAGTAACATGAATGTAAGGGTCAGGGACCCTTATCAGGCAGACGTAATCGCGCAGTCCATAGAATCCGATACCGG
>DACO01000063.1:498-1303 GCA_002508635.1 Methanolobus sp. UBA118
TTTGGAGTTGCGAACACCCTTATCACTGTGGTAATGGACAAGAAAAAGGAGATTGGTATGTTGATGGCCATGGGCACATCCAGAGGGCATATAACAAGGATCTTCCTGCTGGAATCATTGATCCTGGGAACCATGGGTGTTCTACTAGGATGTGTTTTCGGATATCTGGGCACTGTTCTGCTTTTAGCTTACCCCATAGACATACCGAGTGAGACGTATTACGGCCTGACCACGCTTCCTCTCAAGCTGGATCCGCTTAACTTTGCCTATGCGATCATCTTCTCTTTCCTGATCAACATAGTCGCAGCCGTCTATCCTGCAAGACGTGCCGCCCGGCTGGATCCGGTTGAAGCAATTGAGAGTGAATGATATAATCCGTATCTTTTCACTTACTTTTTCTTCTGTATGTTTGTTCGTATGGAGGCGAAATGTTTTTATCCTATAATGTCGTTTGTATAATTGCGAACGGGTTTTCTAGTACCTCTCCACACAAACCAATGTCACCAACCTGTGCATTCAACCCTTCTTCCCGTTCGCACTCCTATGTTACTTTTTTGTAGTATCTTTACCAATATGCTCACATGAGAATTCTGGTAGAGACCCCCAAGTACAGTTTTCTGAAATATCACAAGGTAGGGTCTAGATTCAATATAGAGTTCTTTTCCCCGATACCGGTCCTTTTTAATTATGGATTTGTGGAAAACAGTCTGAGCGAGGATGGCATGGAAAAAGATGTTATCATCGTCGGCCCGCGTATGGAGCAGGGCACTGTTCTTGAAAGATCGAAATTTGACGGAATCGTTCG
>DACO01000063.1:1587-4153 GCA_002508635.1 Methanolobus sp. UBA118
ATGTTCAAATTCCTTCTCTATCTGTTATTTGAAAAAAAAATTGCAAGATGCAGATTTGAAGGTATTGACTTTCCTGTCTCTGCCCAGGGTTTTGAGTAGCTCCCTGCAAAGATATCTTTTTTCACTTTGCTGATATCGCTGTCACCGGGTCAAAACTGGCTGCACGCTGGGCGGGATAGATTCCTGCTATCAGGTTCAGCAGGAAGACGGCAGTTATTATGATGAGCACGTCAAGAGGTCTTATTATTACAGGTATGTATGAAATGCCTTCAAGTGTCCCTTCATATGCTCCCTGGGGCACCTCATAGTTGCCTATGGCAAGTGCGATGATGATTCCTGCAATTGTGCCAAGTAATGCACCTGCAAGTCCCAGCAGGCCACTTTCCATCAAAAATATCATCCTGATATTGGATTTGTTTGCACCCATTGCCATGAGGATGCCTATCTCTCTTATTTTACCCATCACGACCATGTTAAGCGTACTTACCACTCCGAATGATGCAATAAGCAGGATAAAACCCAGTGTAATGTTGTTGGATGTGCTTTCAATGGCAATGGTCCTCAGTATCTCGGGATTGTTCTCGGTCCAGCCGCTTGCATCGTAGCCTTCTGCCTGTATTGTGGATGCGATCTGTTGATCCTGATTATAGTCCACCAGCCTCAGGGATATGCCGTTGATGACATTGCCCGTATCAAAGAATCTCTGGGCGGTCTCAAGGGATGTATAGGTCAGGCTTTCATCCACTGGTGTCCCGGTATCGAATATCGCTATGACTTCCAAAGAAAGCGTATTTGCATTCGGGAACGATACTTCCACCGCATCCCCTGGTTCAACTTCGAGATCATCTGCAAGGTCGTCCCCGATCATGATGGTATTTGTGGAATATGCAAGCTCTTCAAAGCTTCCCACGATCACATCCTGTTGAACGTGGGCAACCGCCTCTTCATCCGGGGGGATGACACCTTTAAGCGCCGCGTTATTGGTATTGTCCCTGAACTCGAAAGAAGCTTCCCCCACTAGGTATGGAGATGAAGCCACCACTTCATCCATGCTGTTTATCTTAGTGACAATGTTCTGGTAGAGGTGGATGTAGTCATCACCTTCCTGGGGCGATACTGTTACATGGGGCAGGTTGGCTACGGTCTTGTCATAGAGTTCCTGGGTAAAACCTGCCATGAACGCCTGTGAAACAAGTAAGATCATTACGGCCAGCCCGATAGCTGCAACTGAAAGTATAGTCTGACGTTTTCTTGCTACTATATGTCGGATCGCGATGAAGAGTTCGTAACGCATCCGGTGCACCTACCACCTTTTCTTCAGCCTGAGAACAAAAATGGCTGCAACAATTATTATGATTGAATGGAGTCCGAGGAATCCGGGACTCTGATTTGTGGTTTCAGTTTCGTTAGTAGTATTTGTCACATTGCGTGGTGCTTCGGCTTCAATGATAGTTTCTTTGACATCAAGCAGGTCACCATCATTGCCTATGACCTCTATGCTCAACCTGTAGGTCCCTTCCGGAAGTCTTTCTTCCCATATTGCCTCTACCGTTTCGTCATCACCACTGAGAAGTATAGGGGAATCCCGGACAATACTCTCAATAATAGTTCCACTACCATCGTTATTCATGACCGTGAATCTTACCGAACCTTCGAAGGGAACCTGTGAAATGCCATCTATGGTTGCGCTGGCACCAATTTCATCCTGATAGGTATCACTTATGAAAACATCATCCTTTGCAGTGAATTCCTGCATGGATCCAATGACATCGGAAGGAGTGTACATTTTGACCTTAACCCGGCCTTTGTATTCCCTGCCGTTTTCCAGCAGTGTATTCCATTGTTCGCTTACCTCCAGTGGCACTGTGTTCAGGGCAACCCTCTCCTGCTCGTTCATGTATATAACGTCAGAGCCGTCTACAAGCATGTAGGTTACATCAACGAGAACAGGCTGTACAGGAGTGATCATAAGGCTGAAACCCTCGGAATTTGCAATGAGATCATCGACAGTTACTCTCGGGATGACCTGCCTGCCATGTACAAAAGAGTAAGTATTGGTGTATAGTTCGCAGTCATCTTTCAATATCCGTACATCTACTGTGTATCTGCCGTCATCCCTGGTGTCCGTATCCCACTCGAAGACTTTTATTGCGTTTGAACCGGGAGCCACTCTTCTGACCGGAAGCGTCTTTTCATCAAGCACTTCGCCTTCATGCTCTAGCGAGAGTTCAAGTTCCATTCCTTCCAGCTCTGTTGCGGAATATACTGTCAGATCACCGCTCTCGATGTCAGAATAGAAATCAGTGATACCTGCTCCGGTGTCTTCAGGACAGTCCTGGGCAAGTGAGCTACCGCTAAAAGCAATTATCAACAAGAAGGATATCAGGAAAACAAGAAAAAGTCGCATTTTCAGCAGTTTAAGCATTTTGAGGCTCCTGTAATTTAAATCAAATTTATTCAGTGATAGTATTTATACCAATGCATTTTTATGAAGAGTACTTGTTTAAATTTTGCTATAGGATAAATTACAGGATGTCTGTTCCGGAATTAAGGAATATGTATGGAT
>DACO01000063.1:4496-4687 GCA_002508635.1 Methanolobus sp. UBA118
TTACGAGCTGGCTCTTCTTCTATGGGAGAACGATCACCGGGAAACCCGCATTCTTTCAAGCATGATCTGTCCGCCTGGTTTGGTTACAGAAAAACAGATGGAAGAGTGGGTGAAGGAATTCGATTACTGGGAGATATGTGACCAGTGTTGCATGAACCTGTTTGGAAAGACTGCTTTTGCATATGAAAAGG
>DACO01000156.1 GCA_002508635.1 Methanolobus sp. UBA118
AGAGATGAATATTGACGGGGTATTCATTTTTGTGGGCATAAGTCCCAGAACGGAAATCGTTGATGTCGAAAAAACCAAGAATGGTTTCATCAAGACCGATGGTTTAATGCAAAGTTCTGTCAGAGGCATATTTGCAGCAGGTGATTGTCGTGAAACTGTAATGTGGCAGGTGGTCACTGCGGTTTCCGATGGTGCTGTTGCTGCAGTATCGGCTTACAAGTATATCATGGGTCTTGAATAAGCTCAGAAGAGGGGATGATCCTCCCCTCACATATGGAATGATGTAAAATGGAATGCAACAATGAAAATGATGGCATTTATTGTTTGAAGATATGTGCAGATTCCACTGCTGACGATCTGGAACCCATCGCAGTCGCCATACACACTCTGCTGGGTATTCCCATAACTATCCGTAGTATGAACTCCAGGGGTATACGGATGGAAAGAGGTGTCATCGTTGACAGGGACTATACTGGGCCGGTACTCGAAGAGGTGATCAGGACCAATACAGTGGTCAGGACGGTTCCTTCTGAAGGGGTGTACAGAGGGAAATCAGTAATTGTGGCACCGATAAGAACTCTTGCAGGTGAAGCTATCGGAGCTATCGGTGTTGTAGATCTGGTCGCAGCTCTGGATATACTTTCCATGTTCCGGGAATATCCCGGTATTGTCGATGAAGTTGAAGAAGCCAGAAAAAGAATGGAATGATCTTTATTTCTTTTTCAGAGGTCTTTGAATTTCTGGAACTTCACGGCCTGTGACACAACAAACGCAACGATCGAGATAGCAACAGCAAGCAGGATTACCATAACTACATTACCGTTTTCTGCAGACCTCATCATGGCGTAGAACAAAAAGGCACTCAGTATAATACCAACGATCATCAGGGCTGCGGTCGGCAAACTATATATTTTTTCAAGTGGTCCTTCCATATTGGAGACTCAGTTTCATGTATATTATAGTTTTCTGTTGATTCTCTACTTGTGACAGAGTTAGTACATGTATCTATATGTATCTGCAACGGTATGAAATTAAAACTATAACTGATGTCAGATTATCTTAAATTATACTATCCCATGGACCCAATATCGGAGTTTAAGATGGAACTTAAGAACATACTCAATAAGATAAAGAATAACGAGATGGACCTTGAAGCTGCGGAAGAGCAGATCAGGTGCATGGGTTATGTCCCGGTTTCGGATATTGCCAAGGTAGATATATTCCGCAAGCACAGGACCGGTATCATGGAAGCCATACTTGCGGAAGGAAAGGACCCTGATGATATCGTGGAGATCGCAAAGGCCCAGGTCTCAGCAACAGGCCGTGTACTGATCACCCGCCTTGGGAAAGATCATAGGGAAGCACTGGAGTCCGGCTTCGGCCCTGAGGAACTTGAATGGAGCCTTCACAGAACCCTGGCCGTGGTCCATGACGGCACCCCGGCTCCAAGAACCGGTGGTATTGTTGCTATTATCACAGCCGGGACCGCTGATATTGACGCTGCGGAGGAGGCGCGAATGGTGGCAAATGAAATGGGATGCGAGACAATTGCCATCTACGATGTGGGTGTTGCAGGTTTTCACAGGCTTGTGGGTGAGATGCTAAAACTCCAGGAGAAAAAGCCTGATTCGATCGTTGTTGCAGCCGGAAGGGAAGGTACTCTTCCCACAGTGGTATCAGGCCTTGTGGATGTGCCTGTTATAGGTCTTCCCGTATCGACAGGTTATGGTGCAGGAGCCAGGGGTGAGGCTGCGTTGCTTTCCATGTTACAGTCGTGTTCCGTCCTCTCAGTTGTGAACATTGACGCGGGCTTCGTGGCTGGCTCTTTTGCAGCCAGGATCGCAAATACAGTTGCAAAGGCCAGAAATGGGGATGCAGATAGGGAATGATGTTTGCTGTGGATGTTTTCCATCAGCGTTAATTGTTTCAAAATCCAAACAGATGAATTTACAGATGTGATGAAATGAGGTCTCTAATATTCGAACCGTTCTCAGGTGCCGCCGGGGATATGATACTTGCCAGCCTGATAGATCTTGGAGCTGACAGTCAGAAGCTGCGTGAGTTGATAGAATCCGCTGTTGATGTATCGGTGTCTGTTGACAGGGTCGACAAAAAGGGTATTGATGCTGTAAATGTGAGGATAGATGTACCCTATGAGACCCATTCCAGACATTATTCCGAAATAGTTGATGTAGTCAAAGGAGCCGGACTGCCGGCTGCTGTGGAGCAGAGTGTCCTGGGAGTTTTTAGGATTCTGGCAGAAGCGGAATCAAAAGTCCATGGTCTGCCACTTGACAAGCTGCATTTCCATGAGGTCGGACAGAAGGATGCGCTTGCGGATGTTATCGGTTCCTGTTTTGCCATCCATGAACTTGGAGTAGATGCGGTATTTACAACCCCTGTCAATGTGGGAGGTGGGAAGGTTCACTCGGCACATGGTGCAATGGCGGTTCCGGCACCTGCAACCCTTGAGATACTCAGGCAGAGTGGTCTGATATTCTACGGACAGGGAAGCATGGAAATGCTGACCCCAACCGGTGCAGCCATACTTGCCTATTTTGCAAAACCCCTGGAGAACCTGCCGCGCGGGATAGTGAGATCGACCGGCTATGGTGCGGGAGATGCGGATACCGAAGATCCTAACGTCCTGCGCTCAATGATAATGGACGTGCAGGATACGCTCTCAAAGGACACCATCGAGGTACTGGAAACAAATGTGGATGATGTGACCGGCGAGATTCTCGGGAGCCTTTTTGAAAAACTCCTGTCAGTGGGTGCAAGGGATGTAACGATCATACCCGCGACAATGAAAAAGGGAAGGTCCGGACATATAATCAAGGTAATCACAAAGCCTGAGAATAGTGACCGTGTAGCAAGGGAGCTCATGAAGGAGACGGGCACGCTCGGTATACGGGTGATCTCCACCAAACACCGCTATGTTGCGGACCGCAGGATGGACAGTGTGGATATTAAGCTTGGTTCCCGGGAATTTACGATTGCGGTCAAGATCGCACAGGACAGAAGCGGTGAGATCCTGCACATGTCGGCAGAGTACGAGGATTGCCGCAGGGTTGCGGAACAGATGAAATTGCCTCTGAAGGAAGTTATCAGAAGAGTTGAGGAGGAAGCATGGAACAAGTTCCTCTGAATACTTCATCTAAAAATCGTACTTTTTACCACAAATCATGTAAACAATCCCGACAATCACACAGCAAATGATAGGCGACGTCATAAAAGTTTTCAAAGAACTTGACAGCAAGGACCTTCGCATACTACAGGGTATCGAAGTGGGTATGAAGCACTATGAGTGGGTGCCCATGGATGAGTTGCTCAAGATCACAAAAATACCATTCTCCACTCTGGAATATAAGTTGAGGCTGCTGAAAAAGAAAAATCTTGTAGTGATGACAAATGCACCTTATGAAGGCTACCAGATATATTTCGATGCATATGATACGCTTGCTGTGAACACATTTGTTAAAAGGGGTACAATAAGTGCTATCGGTGATGAGATCGGTGTCGGTAAGGAATCCGTGGTTGTTGAGGCCATAAAGGAGCCTGAACTTGGTCTGGGTGAGCCGCAGGGTGTCATCATAAAGTTTCACAGGGAAGGCCGGACCAGTTTTAAAAGTGTCAAACGTGTGCGTTCCCACCTTGAGGATAAGGAACACTTCTCATGGATATACGCAGCCAGGCTTGCCGCAAAAAGGGAAGCCGATATCATGAACAAGCTCTATCCTGATGTGTCCGTGCCCAGGCTTATAGATAATAACAGGCATGCTCTTGTCATGGAAATTGCAGAAGGTGACCTGTTATACCGTACAAAGCTAGAAGATCCGGGCTGGTTCTTTGACCGTATAATGGATCAATTGAAGAAAACATATGAGAAGGGTATTATTCACTCGGATATCAGTGCGTATAATGTATTCGTATACGACGGTGGCGTGCAGATCATTGACTGGCCGCAATATGTGGAGATTAATCACCCGCATGCCGATGAGCTGCTTGAGAGGGATGTCCGCAATCTTCTGAAGTATTTCAAACGCAAATATGGCCTGAACAGAGACGTTCCGGCAGTACTTGACGAAATTAAAGCATTTGATGAGTCATAACTATATTACATCACCAACATA
>DACO01000036.1:0-9154 GCA_002508635.1 Methanolobus sp. UBA118
TCTCTCTCATTTTTCTTGCTCTCTGTTACATCCATAACCGTGAAGCTGATGGCTTTTGAAGGATTTTCCGGATAGATCGGGGTGGCACTGATCTCAACATCTATTATCCTGCCATCCTTCCTTTTTGCCTGTGTATCTATAGTTCCCACACCGTTTTCTTTTATCCCCGATTTCAGGACAGCTTCCACATCGCTGTAGGTATCATCTATGTCGAAAAGAGAACGTATGCTCCGGCCTGTGAGCTCCTCCGCTGAGTAACCGAGTATCTCGGAACACCTGTCATTAATATCTTCGAACCTTCCGTCTTTTATTACCCCGATCCCCACAGGTGCCGACCGGAGTATACTTTCGATCCTTGCTCTGTTCTCATTGAGTTCCAGTTCTCTCATTTTTCTTTTCGTGACAGGTATAACTACCTGCATTGCAGCGGTAATGTTCCCTTCACTATCCCTTATTGGTGTTGCAATAATCTCCGACCACATTTGATTACCATTCCTGTCGAAGCCTTGCTGTTCTCTTACAACCCTGTCCAGTCCCTTATCAAAAACTTCCCTCACGGCACAGCCATCACACACTTTTGACCGTTTGTTGTAAGCCTCATAGCATAACCTGTTCTCGACATCACCGAATATGTCCCTGAGTATATCGTTGGCCCATAGGGTACGGAAATCACGTGAGATTACCGCAAGACCAAGTCCCATGCCGGAACTTATTCTCTCGAGGCGATCACGTTCGTCTTTCAGGGAGAGCTCTGCCTTTTTCCTTTCAGTATTGTCAATCACAATACCATCATATGTGAAAGAGCTGTCATCTTTCTTTTTAAGCAGGGATATCTCGTTTACCCATAAACTATCCCCTGACCTGTTCAAAAGTCGGTAATCATCAGAGAAGTAGACCCTGTCGTTCGTGTCAAAAGACTCAAAATCCGCAAGCAGCATATTCCTGTCTTCCGGACGTACGATGTCAATATACTTTATATTCCCCGATTCCAGCTCTTCTTTTGTATAACCGATCTGGGATATGTTATCGGATACGAAAAGCACAGGTCTTCCCTTTTCAGCAGACCACCTGAAAATGACAACAGGAATATCCTTTTCAACAGATGCCTCTTTATTGGCACTGGATAGCTCATCCAGTAAACCTTTTTCCCTGAAACTCTCTTCACATATCTCCCCAACATAGCATACCATACCATCATAGGATCCTGAGTCATCAACTACCGGAAAAAATGTCACGGAACTCAAATTCAGCTCCTTTTCCCGGTCGGCAAAGAAAATATTTTTCCCGGAGATCTTATCCAGAGAGGACTTTGCTTTATGGAAAAGTTCTTTGAGGTCATTCTCCCAGGCAGGAAAATGCTCGGAAAATACATTATCCAGGTCCTTTCCTATAATATCATCTGCCGAGACTTCGCAGATAGACTCCATTGACCTGTTAAAGACTGTAAAGCTGTCATTTTTATCTACAACGAATATCCCTATAGGGGAATTCTGAACAATATATGAATCAATCATTAACTACCCACGCCCAAATATATTCCGGACCCGACCCGGAACAATCAATACAGATTGAAATTGCGTATAACTATAATTAGATATAATATATTGATCATATATTAAGAATCTTTTTATACATAAAAATAAGAAGATGCTTATAAAAATAGATAGTAATAGACTTCATGTCAGCGCTTCAAAAAAGAATGTATTATATCAATAAGCTCTGCTTCGGTCTCATCTATACTTTTCCCCGCATCAATTATAACAAATGAGTCAGGGTTTTCTTTCGTGAGTCTCAGGTAGTTAGCACGCACACCTTCCAGAAAACCTATCTTCTCGAATTTGGTCTTATCCCCTCTGCTGCCACATCTTGCAACCGCTGTCCCGGGGTCTACGTCGAAGAGTATCGTAAGATCAGGTTCTATTGTCCAGTCTCTGTGTAAATTGCGTACCCAGTCCAGCGGGTCATCAAATCTGTCGGCAAGTGTCATCCCCTGGTATGCATAGCGACTTGCTGAGTATCGGTCAGATATGACATTCCTGCCGCTGTCCAGTGACGGCCTGATCAGTTTTGATATATGCTCCGCATGGTCAGCGGCGAAAAGCATAAGCTCTGCCAGATGGTCCGTGTCCGAATGAATTGCACGATCAACAGCCTCGCCTATCCAGCTTCCGGTGGGCTCCCTTGTAAAGACAAAATCGGAAAATTCGGGATTTGAAGCCAGACGACCTGCAACCGTGGATTTACCTGAACCATCGATACCTTCCAGAGTTATGAGTTTTCCCTTTGATGACATGCAGTACTAAAAAAGAGAATATTATATTTAGCCTATGTGTATAAATGTAATATTAAAGATTTGAAATTAAAGGCGCGAAACGTTCTCAGAACTGCACTGAAAACACCTGATCGGGAATATTTCCGGGTTTTCCTCAAAAGTATGCTCACAAACGTTGCACCTGAAGTATACTTTATTATTGCTGTACTGGTCCATACAATTCGCCTCAAATAAAATATAATTTATTAATATAAAAATCCTGCCAAGGCATATTTATCCAAGCAGAACAATCTCTTCCGGGGAAAAGATCTTCATGAGCACAATCGGAGTCATTACAAGAGGAAAGTACGGTAAAAGGCTTATCGAAACAATTCTTTCAAAAACAGAACTTGATGTTGTTTCCGCAGCTCTCTCTGAACACTTTCCTGATTTTATCGACGAACCCGAAGAATTTCTTGAGAACATAGACCTGGATGAGTCCGTATTCAAATCCGATATTCTGATAAGCTATTCCCTTCACCCTGACGTTACAGCCGGTATCGCGCACCTGGCAGGAAAGGCAGGCGTTAGATCACTTATTGTACCCGGAGGAGCCGCAAAGGCTCCTGTGCATGAGCTTGAGCAGATAGCAAAAAAGTACGGAATGTATATCGAGATTGAGGAGATCTGCTGTACGCTCTCTGACAATCCAGCCATTTCGGATTTCACCTCAAAGCTTGCAAGACCCGAACTTGAAGTTAAGACTGAGAACGGCAGGATATCCGCCGTTAATGTCATAAGAGGAGCACCATGCGGAAGCACCTGGCATATGGCTGAGAAACTGATAGGTACAAAGGTTGAGGAAGCTCCCTCAAAGGCGGGACTGCTGATCCAGCAGTATCCCTGCAGGGCTGTAAGAGGTATTCAGGGCGGAATCCACAGGTCTGCCGATATACACAAAGAGACCATTGAAAAAGCTCTTGAGCTACAAAAGACTAAAAATCCTGAAAGACAATAGTTCATCGGGAATGGTTGCAATGAATAATTTTGAGGTCGCTGCATTCTTCAAAAAAATGGCCTCATTACTGGAGTTCAGGGGAGAGAATCCCTTCAGGATAAAAGCCTACGAAAAAGCTGCAAGGAATATCAAATCACTTGATGAGGAACTCAGTACCTATTATGACCAAAAAGGCCGTGTCCCGAAAATACCCGGTGTGGGACGGGCAACTAAAGAAAAGGTAGTCGAAATACTGGACACAGGCACCTTCAGAGAATATGAAGAAACTGTAGCAGATATCCCTCCGGGCATACTTGATATTCTGGACATCCCCGGTATCGGTCCGAAAACTGCAAAGCTGTTCTATGAAAGACTTGATGTCACATCTGTTGATGATCTTGTGAAAGCCGCAGAGCAACACCGCATCCGCAGACTGCCGCGTATGGGACCCGGTAAAGAAGAAAATATACTGCGATCAGTACAGCGCCATCTTGAGAACAGTGAAAGGGGAAGAACACCTCTGGCAACCGCATCCCCCATTGCAGAACTCATCAGAGAAGAACTGAATGTATGCCCCTGTATTAAAAAGCTTATTGACGCGGGGAGCCTGAGAAGAAGAAAAGACACATTGGGCGATATAAACCTGCTTGCACTTTCCGATAATCCCGATGAGGCACTTGATGATTTTGTAAACCTGAGTGATATAACAGAAGTGATCGATAAGAATAAGGATTTCTGTTCTGTTGTTTACAGGGGGGAAGTAAGGATTGACCTGCGTATAGTACCGGAGGGATCCTTTGGTTCATTCCTGCAATATTATACGGGTTCGAAGGAACATAACAGACACCTTCAGTATCTTGCACTCCAGAGTGGCTACATCCTGAATGAATACGGGTTCACCAATACAGGAACGGATAACACTATCAGATGTGAGGAGGAAAAACAGGTATACGATTTTCTGGGAATCGATTACCCTGTACCGGAACTTCGGGAGGACAGAGGAGAGATCGAGGCAGGCATGCAAAACAAGCTGCCTGAACTTATAGAGATAGGAGACATAAAAGGAGATCTTCATGTCCACTCAACCTGGAGCGACGGGAAACATACTATCGAGGAACTTGCCCTGGATGCCCGTGAGAGAGGATACGAATATATTGCAATTACAGACCATTCTCCATCCACGGCAATAGCCAACGGACTCTCCGATAAGAGACTCACGGAGCATGCAAGAGAGGTTGAGAAGGCCGATGAGAACATAGAGGGCATAAGAATCCTTTCCGGTACGGAATGTGATATCAGATCCAACGGTAAACTTGATTACAGCAACCGTTTGCTTGAAAATCTCGATATTGTCATAGCCGCCGTGCATGCAGGTCTCGAGCAGCAGGAAAAAGCAATGACAAAGCGCATGGTTGCGGCCCTTGAGAACGAACACGTGGATATTCTTGCCCATCCCACAGGCAGGAAGTTCGGGAAAAGGGGAGCCTATGATTTTGACCTGGAAAAAGTGTTCCAGACGGCCCTTGATAATGATAAGATACTTGAGATTAATTCATCCCCAAAACGTCTTGACCTGAATGACACCCACGCAAGGATAGCAAAGGAAATGGGAATAAAGGTGGCTATCAATACAGATACGCACAGGCTTGATAATTTTAATAACATCAGATATGGGGTGGATGTGGCACGCCGTGCATGGCTTGAACCAAAAGATGTCGTTAATACCAGGAAACTGAAAGATATGGAATCCCTGCTTGGTATTTGATCAAACATGTTTTTTTGGAAGACCTGTGGCAGTATTTACCTGCCATTGATCTCTTTACCATCACTTATTCTGTAACTTCATCCTCTGTCCGAGTATGCATTTTCCTCCCCTGTGGCCACCAAGCGGATTGAACGTGGTACCAAGGGAATTCATGCACCTTGCCATGACAGCAGCACCACGGGCAAGACCGTCGTCAACAAAAACCACATTTTCCTCGATATTGCTGTTGATGCCCAGCTCGTGCAGGTATTTCAGAATCAGTTTGGGCTTATTTCCAGTGATTCCGGCCCTTCCGGTAACACCTATGGCAGTGTCATCGAATACCAGACCCTCGTCCTGTGCAACCTTTACAAGACGCTGCACAACTTTTGCCATGACCTCATCGATGACTGCAAAGAGTAATTTCAGGTCATGTTTCTCATAGATCTCGGCTCCGATCTCGGATAGTTTGTTCATGTCAGAGCCATTATCTCCCACATCACAACCGATAAGCACAACACCGATCTCATCTGCAGCTTCAGAATTGACAGGCACACTACCGTATCTCTTGCGTCCTCTGGGAACTTTTTCGATCAGTATATATTCGTTTATGCGGTCAGCATATTCCCTGATGGTCTTACCCTTTAGCATGAGTGTCAGGGAGCCAAGTGATACATTATCAGACACATCAAGTGCAGTACCCTTCTTTGAATCAACCAGGGCGGTCCCCTGTATGATCGCATCAGGGATTGCTCCGGCATAACCGCAGAAGTTTCCTATAGTCTTTGCATAAGGGAGTTCGGGGCCTATTACCCTGCCATCCAGGGTCGTACCGAAGTCCATGGAGATACAGGGATTGCGGAAATCCACATCAACCCATTTGGCACCTTCCTTAATACCGGCTGTTGCAAGCTCTCCTTCCATCTCGTTGGCAACGATCTCCACGCCTGTCGCACCGGTAGGTGGTGTTACACTTGCCACCGCACCGTCGAAAACCACATTTTCAAGTTTGCTGTGTTTGCGGAACTTTGCTGGTATGTTGGCAAGTGACATAGGAGGTGTCATACGGTTTGGAGGCACACCCGCCATAAGACATCCGTCCGCCAGCGCTTTTATGAACTCTCCGACCTCGTCAGGAGTATCAAAACCCGCAACAACTCCGGTGGAGCGGACAACAAAGTGTATGTCCTCTTTAATGTCAAGATTTGCCTTTTTGACCGCACCTATAAGTGTGTCACGTACAAGTTCGGCCACTGACTGTCTTGTGAGTTCAACTCCTGTGAGTGTCCTCCCGAACACCTCTTCTTCATCCTTTGGTGGCCGTACATCCCTTGTCATGCTGACAGTCTTTGTTACAAGCCTTGTTTTTCCGTCCTCGAGGTTCGTGGCGGTCAGAATACATTTGGTAGTGGTGTTACCCACTTCCACAGAAGCGACTATAAAATATGCCTTTGACTTAAGATCTAATAAACGAACGGACGGACTTTCCGCAATTCTGGGTTTCATATATGAGCCTCACATGTAGGGTTGGAGTTTCTCCATTATACTCTGTTTCGGAGCCGCACCTATTATCTGGTCAACAAGTTTTCCTTCCCTGAACACAAGCATGGCAGGTATACTGGTTATTCCGAATTTTACAGCGGTCATTTTGTTCTCATCGACGTTGAGCTTACCAAAGACAACCTTACCCTGAAGTTCGGAGGCAAGTTCATCGATCACAGGTGAGAGCATACGACACGGACCACACCACTGTGCCCAGCAGTCCACAACCATGAGCGGGTATTTAGATACTGACTGGTCAAGATCATTGTCTGTCAGTGTTATGGGAGATGCCGGGAACTGACGGCCCTGAAGGGATTTTTGTAACTCTTCCATTTTCCGTTGTCTGATAGATTCTAATTCGTCCATGATGATCACCGTGTGAAAACAATATAAACTGCAGCAACAGATATTTCTTATGTGACTGTGGTCTGATAAATACCTGATGGGATATTTTCAGGAATGTTCATGCTTACATTTTACATTCAATACATTTAAGTTTTTGCACGGTTTTTCATCAATCGCACACTACCGACAAGTAGAACTTTATTTATACAGGAAACTGAAAATATCAATCAGGAAATTTGTCTCAAAATAATAATTATTAATATAATAGATGCACAATAAATACAAAGTGCTTTAAAAAGTGATATTATGTCAGGCAAAAAACAAAAACCGGACCCACAAGCCGACAGGACCATCTTTGACCAGAAATGTATCACCTGTGGCACATGGATGCAGAGGACAGTGAATTCAAGCAGGACCGGGGCAAAGACCTTTTCCTATTCCTGTCCTGAATGCGGACTTTCCTATACAGTGGATGAATAAGATGCAGGGCTGGGCAGTTGCACAACTTCAGGAGACGGACCCCTATGAGTTCGAGAAACTCCTTGCACAGCTTTTCAGGAATATGGGATATCTCGTAGAGGAAACCCAACTATCAAGAGACAGAGGCATAGACCTTATCATTAGAATAGAGCACTTCGGGCTCACTCACACATGGATAGTGCAGGCCAAAAGATATACGGACTCCGTGGGTGTCAAAGCTATCAGAGAATACAGCAGCCTGAGACACCGTGATCGAGTAGACGGTGTAATCATTGTCACGACATCACATTTTACAAAGGAAGCGCAGGAAGAAGCTGCAGAGCATAATGTAAAGCTCATTGACGGCAACTTGCTTGCCGGAATGCTGAACCACTACCTGTCACCAGAAGATACTGGAGATCAATCTGCCGGAGTTCCGGGAGAGAATGACAGGAAGCAGGAAAGCTCAACTGTTCTGCGGATAGGAGAGGAAATAATTGCCAGAGAACCTGTGAATCTAGAAAGAGAAAGATATACAATGGTCATCAGCAACAAGAACATTTTTTTCAAAAAAGAGACAAGCGGTCTGTTATCTAAAAAGGAAAGTGTCGAGCTCCGCATCCTGTTGAAAGACCTGATAGGTATCCACGTTGAAAAACAACATCTATTCCTTATAGCAGGCCGAAAGGACCTGACAGTGTACCCGCTATCGGGTAAAAGTAAAGATAATATAGCCGAAATTCTCGAGAACCTGAGACCGGAATATATCAGGGGAGAACATCTTATCCTCTCATCCAGAAAGAGCTCTTCCATGACAATCCTGACAAACAAAAGACTGGTGCTGCTTGAGATAGGTGATAGCATTACAAAAGAGATTATGCTCTCAAAGATCGTGGAAATGGAAGTTGAGGGAGGTTTCCTTAAAAGAGACAGGCTTATGATATCAGAGTCTTCATCAGGTATGAACAAACATTATCTGGAAGTTGATGACATTCACAGATGGAAGGAAAAAATCGAACAGAATGTGAAGGTGAATTGAGGTGTTCAGCTACTGATTAACGGCGTTAACAGCAAATATTGACCGAAAACTAGTGGTTTAATAAAACATATCAGTACAATACTAATATCAGTAAAAACAAAAATGATATCAAGGGAATATAGACATGACAGAAGATACAATCAAAATAGAAGGAATGGCATGCGGACACTGTCAGGCTACAGTAGACAAGGCAATAAAGTCTGTGAACGGTGTGCAGGATGTAAATGTAGATCTTGAGAATAAACAGGCTACAGTTACGTATGATCCTGCAACTGCCAGTCTTGATGAAATAAAATCAGCTGTTTCAAATGCGGGATACACGGTAGTTGAATAAAAGGCAGTCCTATAAAACGGGATTTTGAAGATAATATGCAGACAAAGATCAAAGTTTATGGCATGACATGCATGCACTGCCATAAACGTGTGACAGATGCAATCTCTGCCATAGAGGGCGTATCCTCGGTAGAAGTTAACCTTGAGGATGAAAGTGCTGAAGTTGAGTTCGACCCGGATAAGACAGATCTTAACCAGATCAAGCAGGCTGTTATCGATGCGGGATATGAGGTAGAGGAAGAGGAGGCATGTCCACTTCCTGCCGAAGCCGAGCAGGAGGCCTGCAAAATAATTCCTGATGAGGAAGTGGAAGAAACAACTGAGGCAGAACCCGGTCATGTAGATGATATTGTCTTCAGGGTTTCCGGAATGACATGCGCATCCTGTGCGCAGAATGTGGAACGAATCCTGAAAAAACAGGCAGGTGTAGTCTCAGCCAGTGTG
>DACO01000036.1:9359-15343 GCA_002508635.1 Methanolobus sp. UBA118
GTAGTCTCAGCCAGTGTGAACCTGCCAATGTCAAAGGCTGCAGTCAGCTATGAGCCTGCTAGTATCAGCCGCGATGAAATGGAGCAAGCCATCGAATCAATCGGTTACCATGTGGTGCACGACAGAACCACCCTTGATGTGGGTGGCATGACATGTGCATCCTGTGCCATGAATGTCGAGAAGGTGCTCAAGAGACAGAAAGGAGTGATCTCCGCAAGCGTTAACGTGTCCACGGCAAAGGCGCGTGTTGAGTATAACTCATCCCTGATATCCGTTGAGGACATGATAGCAGCAATCGAGGGGATCGGCTATTCTGCTTCCCTGCCCGTCGGCAGAGAGGAGACAGAGGACAGGGAAAGGAAGGAGAGAGAAGAAGAGATACGCAATCAGAGAAACAATCTCATTATCTCTGCACTTATTGCAGTTCCCATAATGCTGGGAAGCATGAAGGAAGGTTTTCCGGGTCTGCTATGGTTTGTGCCTGATTTTCTCACGAATCAGTACCTGCTCTTCCTTCTGGCAACAATTGTGATAATTTTCCCGGGAAGGCAGTTTTTCGTCGGCACCTATCGTGGTCTCAAGCATGGTGTGACCGACATGAACCTGCTGATAGCCACAGGAACGGGAGCAGCTTATGTCATAAGTGTCGCAGCAACCTTTCTTGATCTGGGACCGGGCTATGAGCACCTGTACTACGACACTGCAGTAATGCTTATCACATTCATCGTACTGGGAAGGTATCTGGAAGCACGTGCAAAGGGCAGGACATCCGAATCCATCAAGAAGCTCATCGGCCTGCAGGCAAAGACAGCACGCATTATCGTGGGCAATGAGGAAAAGGAAGTCCCGGTGGAGGATGTTGAAGTAGGAGATATCGTCTTTGTCAGACCCGGCGAAAAAGTACCTGTGGATGGTGTGGTGATTGAAGGCTCATCTGCTGTTGACGAGTCCATGATAACCGGTGAAAGCATACCGGTGGAGAAGAAAAAGAACGACGAGGTTATCGGTTCAACCCTAAACAAAAGCGGAGCCATGAAGTTCAGGGCAACCAACGTAGGTGCTGATACCGCACTTGCCAGGATAATCGAGCTTGTTGAGAATGCCCAGAACTCCAAGGCACCCATACAGAGGATTGCGGATGTTGTTGCAGGTCATTTCATCCTTGTAGTACATGTACTTGCACTGCTTGCATTCTTCTTCTGGTACTTCGTGGGATTCGAGGCATACAACGTCCCGGTCAATTCAGGATTGCTCAGTCCGTTCCTTTTTGCGCTGCTGATATCCATTACCGTGCTTGTGATATCATGCCCTTGTGCCGTGGGACTTGCAACACCCGCAGCCATCATGGTAGGCACAGGCAAGGGTGCCGAAAACGGTATACTCATCAAGGGCGGAGAAGCACTTGAGAGAACGTTGAAAGTGGATACAATCGTCTTCGATAAGACCGGGACCCTGACAAAGGGAGAGCCCGAACTTACCGATGTGATTGCCCTTGCAGACATTGAAGAGGAAAAGATACTCGCTATTGCAGCAGCTGCTGAGAAGGGATCCGAGCATCCTCTGGGCGAAGCCATTGTCAGGGGTGCCGAAAAGAAGAATGTTGATATCGCTAATGCAGAGGATTTCAAATCAATCGCAGGCAGAGGTATAGAAGCAAGTGTGGAAGATAGCAGGATACTGCTTGGAACACGCAAGCTGATGGAAGATAATAATATTGATATCTCCTCTGCAGAAAAGAAAATGGAAGAGCTGGAGGCGCAGGGCAAGACCGCAATGATAGCTGCGAGTGGTGACAGGGCCATAGGTCTTGTTGCGGTTGCGGATACCCTGAAAGAGAACTCAAAAGAGGCTGTGGAAAAAATACGTGATATGGGTATCGAAGTGGTTATGATCACAGGTGATAACCGCAGGACAGCCGATGCCATCGCAAAGAGCATCGGTATTGAGAGAGTCCTGGCGGAAGTACTGCCCGAGGACAAGGCTGCCGAGATCCTCAAACTTCAGGATGAAGGCCGCATTGTTGCAATGGTGGGCGACGGTATCAATGATGCACCCGCACTTACACAGTCTGATATAGGTATTGCCATGGGAGCCGGAACTGATGTTGCCATGGAATCCGCACAGATCGTACTTATCAAGAACGATCTTCGTGATGTTCTGGCTGCGATAAGACTCAGCAGACTGACCATGAGCAAGATAAAACAGAACCTTTTCTGGGCTTTTGGTTACAATAGCATAGGCATCCCTATTGCCGCAGGACTGCTCTATCCGTTCGTTCACACGATACTTATAACACCTGCTCTTGCAGCGGCATTCATGGCCATGAGTTCCATATCGGTTACCACGAACTCCCTGCTGATGAAAAGGAAGAGCATAAAGTAAAAGGACACAAGGAGGCAAAATATATGGACGAACAAAGTACAAGTCAAAAAGGAAAGTACGCCCTGATAGCCAGCCTGGCGTCATCCCTTTTACTGGTTATCATTTTTGCAGTACTCTCGGTGTTTGTGAACAATTCCAGGACAATACCCCTCTACAGTCAGACAGACATAATCGCAGGCATGGTCTTCGTGTTTGTTCTCAGCATGATCGTTTCGGCTTCGATCTGGCCGGGCATAATCGAAAAAAGAATAAGCTGATCTCCGGTTAGGTTCTTATCTGAGGTCTGTTAAATGGAAGATTCTTCAGACCTCATACGGAGAAAGGAAATGATAATAGAGACGAAAGAGTTCACACTAAGACCCTGGGAAGAGAATGATGCCGAAAGGCTTGCTTTTATTGCGAACAACAGGAAGATATACTGTTATCTGAGGGATGGGTTCCCCCATCCATATACTATGGATGATGCAAAGGGATTCATCTACCTTGCCAGACAGTCGGAGGTGAACTTTGCTGGCTTTGCCATCGAAATCGACGGAGTTCTTGCAGGAAGCATCGGAGCATATCCGAAAGAGGATGTACACCGCAAGAACATGGAGGTCGGCTATTTCCTGGGAGAGGATTACTGGGGAAGGGGCATAGTGTCAGATATTATCAAATGTATGCTCCAGTATCTTTTTGAGAACTTCGATATCGTCAGGGTCTATGCGGAGCCTTTTGCCAGTAACATAGCTTCAAGAAGGGTACTTGAAAAGGCAGGATTCAGGCTTGAGGGCGTGCTGAAGAACAGCATCATCAAGGATGATGTGGTGCAGGATAGTTGCATATATGCAATCCTGAAAGATGAGTTTGAAGAAAAATACAGCGATCCATGCCCTACCGGAAGTAAGGCATAAATTGATCTTTTAATTGCTTATTCGAGATCCGAATGCGGATTAATATCACAGCCGGTACACGGCAGGCACATGGTTTTGAAGGTATCGGCGCGCAATCCGTATTCATCCAGCTTTTCCCGAAGGAAACGGTTGAGCATTAAAAGTCTCTCTGCGGAAGGACGCTCGACTGTCACCTCTTCCTTGCGCAAGGGATGTTGTGCCGCAGCTCTGAGGATCGGGACAACGCCGATAGACACCAGCTCTTCAATGCCTTTTTTTGCGGATTCGTCTGATTCGCCAAGACCGATTATGAAATTGGAGCAGACCTTATTTTTCCCGAAAATCTCGACACCCTGTCTGAGTGAATCAAGAAGGAATTCAAGGTCCTGATCAGGACAGAGCTTTCCGTGAAGTGGACGGTCCATGGTCTCCACATTATATTTGAGCTCATCAGCACCTGCATCTTTTAGTCTGCGAGTGGAATCCTCGGTGGGGTAGACAGATACGCCAATTGGCACTGAATAGGTCTTCCTGAGCTTTCGGATTAGCTCCACAGCTCTGTCAACTTCCTTCTCGGCAGATATCTCAACGCCTGATGTAATTGAAATGGCATGCATCTTTCCTGTTCCGCTGGCATCCCCGATCATTTCAAGCATTTCGTCCATGCTTTTGACTTTACCTTCTAGTTTTGGAACCGGACAGAACTTACAGTCAAAAACACACTTCTCGCACATGGTTATGAAAGCCTGTTCCGGGCAATGGATAAGTTCCTCTTCAATATTGCCTCTTGCAAGCTCAACATCACCTTTTCTGATCACCAGCTCGCCGTCTTCCATTTCAGCTTTTAGCGGGGATTCTTCTCTGACAGCCAGACGTACACGGTGGCCTTCTGAATTAAAAAAGAAAGCAACATTTCCTGCCCCGGGACCTGCAGTGGGAATGGTCAGCCGGTGTATGAGGGATGGGTCCATGTTCACAGAACCTATGGATATGAGCTGAGCTTTTGTTTCTGCCTTCATTGAGTTCTCCATTTCCAGATGACGCCGTTTTAAGTAATTAATTTATGTGCAGGCAAATATTGCCGGTATTACTCCACTGTTTCCCTGAAATGATCCATGCCACAGCGATCAATGACATCACCCAATCTTTCTCCATCGAGCGCGTTCTCTCTGTAGAAATCGAGTGTTTTTGCAAGAATATCGAATACAACTGTTTCATTACCTGTCCTGAGCAATTCGTCACCCATGCGTGGTCTTTTACCCACCTTGCCGCCCACGAATATTGTAAATCCCTGATCTTTTATCTGCATGGCATCCTTGCGGCAGGCTTCTACACATCGTCCGCATGCAACGCATTTATTCATATCAAGATGCAGGTTTTCGTTTTCAATCTTTATGGCAGACATCTCACAGGCTTTTTCGCATAGCCTGCACATTATACAATTATCTTCTACAAAGGCAGGTTCTACAAAACCCATGATTCCAAAGTCATTTTCCTGAACTTTCAAACATGATGCAGGACAGCCCGTTACTGCTATCTTGAATTTGTAGGGAACAGGTGCTGCAAAGTATTCCTCGTCTATTTTCTCGCAGATATCCTGGCAGTCGATCAGTCCGCGTTTGCATACCCTGTTACCCTGGCATGCAACAACAGCCCTTATCTTTTTTCCTGATGCACCCGGACCGATTCCCGAGGAGTTCATATTATTACTGGCATCTTCTGTGTTATCCAGATGAACAAACGGTATTTCGATTCCCTGACGTGAAGTTATGTGTGCATAACCTTCACCATAGCTGTCAGCTGCATCCGCAACTGCCCTCAGATAATCAGAACTGACATTTCCGCCTGCGGTGTGCAGACGCATGGAGAAATAATCATCCTGTCTCTGGGAAAGGAAACCTTTTTCTTTTAAATAATCTTTATCGGATTTTTTTGCCATGGAAATCTCTCAATGATTATGTTACCAGGGTTGAGTATACTCTCTAAATGATAGAAATTGTTTTCTATTCTGCAATAAGATTTACACCAGGGTCTGCCAATATAGATACAAGGATGATAAATAATGCCAGTTGATCCCATATGTAAGAGAAGGGTACCGGAAGATACCCAGCATTTCAGTAATTACGGCGGAAAGAAGTACTGCTTCTGCTCCCCTGAGTGCAAGACAAAGTTCGATGATCTTGAGAAAAGTGTGATACGTCTGAAAAGATCCATCGGAGAGAAGGAAAGAATATCCTTCGGCAAGCTCAGAAAAGAGATAATCAAGCCCGGCATCTGCACTCTATGCGGAGCCTGTGCCGCATCCTGTGAATCGATCACCATAGAGGACGGTCAGCCAAAACTTGTGGACAAGTGTACGGCCTGTGGTGTCTGCTATAACCAGTGCCCCAGGACAATTACAACAGAAGAGGGACTCATAGGCAAGATACGCAACGCCTATGCAGCCAGGACCGGAATCAAGGACCTTAAGGGACAGGACGGGGCGGTTGTGACATCCATGCTGGCATATGGTCTTGAGGAAGGGCTGATCGACTGTGCTATCGTTACCGTCAAATCAGAGGAAGAGCCCTGGAAACCGGTGCCGATTGTGGCTACAACATACGATGAGCTGATAGAGTCTACTGGAAGCATATACAGTCACAGTATGACACTGGAAGCCCTGATGAGTGCTGTTAAGCAGGGTATGAGGAGTATTGCTTTTGTGGGAACAAGCTGCAATATCGATGCGGT
>DACO01000184.1:0-4954 GCA_002508635.1 Methanolobus sp. UBA118
GTATGTACTACCGAGTTCATGACTTTTGCGAACATGCAGGATGAGTTCAAAGAGCTCAACTGTGAACTGATCGGATTGTCCATTGACAGCATTTATGCACACATTGCATGGCTGAGGACCATTAAAGAGAAGATCGAATACAAGGGAATGAAGGATATTGAGATCACCTTCCCGGTAATCGCCGATCTTAAGATGGAGGTTGCAAAAAAATTCGGAATGCTGCAACCAAATGCCTCGGACACCCAAGCAGTAAGGGCGGTATTTGTGATAGATCCGAAGGCAAAGATCAGAGCAATACTCTACTATCCGCTTTCCAACGGTAGGAACATGGATGAGATCAAGAGACTCCTGCAGGCCCTGCAGAAATCAGATGCAGAGGACATTGCAACCCCTGCAAACTGGCAACCGGGTGAAGATGTGATCATTCCCCCGCCCGGATCATGCGGAACTGCTAAGGAAAGAGTAGAGTCGGAAGAAGAAGGCAAGTACTGTCTTGACTGGTTCATGTGCTTCAGGAAAGGATAAGTTGACAGCAGATCGATTACGGTCCGCTTTTCTATTTTTAAAGTAAAAAGAACAAAAGGTAAGCAGCGTTTCTCAATATTCAATTCATTCCCTGCAAGATTCTTCTAAAATTCACAACCGGAATTCAGGATTACTACTCTTCAGCAAGGACATCTTGATCAGTGGGTATTTCGAATATGAAGGAAGTTCCTTTTCCAACTTCACTCTCAACCCATATCTGACCATGATGCAATTCTATGATCTCTTTAACAAGGGCAAGTCCGAGACCTGTTCCTTCATACTTTCTTGATATGGATGAATCTATCTGGCTGAACGGCTTGAAGAGTTTACTCTGATCTGCTTTTGAAATCCCTATTCCAGTATCTGTTACTGAAACAATAAGCTTGTTGTCTGTAGCTTTACAACTAATGCTGATAGTACCGTCGTTGTTTGTAAATTTAACTGCGTTTCCGATTAAGTTTGACATTACCTGTTTGAATTTTGCTTTGTCTGCCGATATATCAGAAATGTCATCAGGAATATCCACAATCAAATGCAGGTTCTTCTTGTCAGCAAGTGGTTTGATCATAGTAAGCACTTCATTAGTAACCGAATCAAGATTCAGAGTTTCAAAATGCAGATTCATCTTTCCTGCTTCAACTTTGGAAATATCAAGTATATCATTGATCATTCTCAGCAGATGATGCCCGCTGTTAGAAATGTTCTGAAGATAGTGTTCCTGGTTTTCTTCAAGTTCGCCGGTAATTCCGTCAAGCATGATGCTGGAAAAGCCTATGATCGAATTGAGCGGTGTGCGCAGTTCGTGACTCATGGTAGTAAGGAACTCACTCTTTGTCCTGCTTGCGGTTTCCGCTTCAATTTTCGCTTTGAGCATCGCTTCTTCAGACTTTATCCTGTCCGTAATATCCCTGGCAACTGCCATTACCAGATTTTTTCTGCCTTTTATCACTGAAATACTGACATCAACATGAATTACGGTCCCATCTGATTTTATTGCTCTTCCCTGTCTTCTGAATGGATCTTTATCGTCAATTACCTTTAAATCGTCTACTATGATATCCCGGTCTTCAGGGACAATGATATCCATAATGTTTTTTTGTAAAAGCTCTTCTTCAGAATAACCCAGCATCTCATATGTTTTTTTGTTTGCATCAACTATTTTTCCATCAACATTATGTATCACAATGGAATCATTTGATTTTTCAAAAAGACTTCTGTATTTGTTCTCGCTTCTGATCAATTCTTCTTCTGCCTTTTTCTTATCACTGATGTCCCTTACAACAGCATGTACAAGATTGGGATATCCTTCGAGGACATTGGCTCTTACTTCGGCATCAAAAGTTTCACCATTTGATCTGATGTATAATGAATATACATGGGCATTCCCCGTCTTTTTGAAATCTTCAAGACCCATAGTCCCCCCGGCTAAATGGTCAGGTGCCAGCAAGTCCAATACAGTCATTTCCCTGAATTCTTCTTTTGTATATCCGAACATTTCGCAGGCTTTTTTATTAACATTCAGTATCTGTCCATCAAATGTGTTAAGGAAAATAGCGTCATTTGACTGCTCAAAAAGACTTCTGTATTTTTCTTCCCTGCGTTTCAATTCTTCTTCAGCTTCTTTACGCTTTGTGATGTCCTCTGCAAGGACTACAATGCCACCGATTGCACCGTCTGCCGTTTTCCAGGGCCTGGCTTCCCAGTGTACCCATCTCTTACTTCCATCAGTCCGGTTAAAAAAATCCTCTGGCCTGATTATGACTTCTCCCTGCAGAGCACGAAGATATAATTTCTTCACTTCTTCACTGATTTCTGGAAATATATTATAATGAGAACTCCCTATTATGTCCTTGATGGGGGAAATGCTATCTCGCCAGTGTTTACTCACTGCGATGTATTTCATATCTTTATCGAACATTGCCAGTGAAGCAGGTGCAAGTTCTATGAAAATCCTAAGAATTTCTTCATTTTTAGCTAATTTATTCTCT
Source organism: Methanolobus sp. UBA118 (assembly GCA_002508635.1). Classification (GTDB taxonomy): domain Archaea; phylum Halobacteriota; class Methanosarcinia; order Methanosarcinales; family Methanosarcinaceae; genus Methanolobus. The sequence goes on from DACO01000184.1 coordinate 2,514, forward strand.
GCATTTTTGCGTTTAGTTATATCCTGGAGTATACCGGTTATCTTTACAACTTTACCATTAACGATTTTCGGATGCCCACTTGCCCTGACCCACTTGTGATTTCCTTTGTCTGTTATCACTTCCAGTTCAAGATCGTATGGCTCCCTTTTTTCAAGTGCCTTGTAGAATGCTTCTTCAAGTATCTCCTTTGAGCCTGAGGGATAATATTCTAATGCTTCCTCGGGAGTGCTATGGGTTTTGTCAGCTTCATAAATTTTGAAAATCTCAGGTGTCAGAATGAGCTTATTTGACTCAGTGTCAAATTCCCATCCGCCAATTTTGGCGATTTGCCCGACTTCATTCAGAAGTTCTTCATTTTCTCGTAACTTTTCCTCAGCAATTTTGCGTTCAGTAATATCTCTTACAATAGCCTGGGCTGTATTGTGGTGTCCTTCAAGAGCTTTTGCATTCACTTCAACTATCAGCAGCTTTCCGTCCACAGTGAAGAATTTAGTTTCAGCCTGAATGCTTCCTTTTTTAACGAATCGACTCATATTTTTCTTTGCGGATTCTCTTCTCTCAGGAGGCATCAGGTCATAAATGTTCATATTCTGCAATTCTTCCCTGGAATATCCAAGCATTTCACATGTCTTGTCATTGACTTCCAGTATTTGTCCTTCAAAAGTGTTTATGATGAGCGCATCGCTTAACTGCTGAATAAGTCCTCTGTATCTTTGTTCGCTTCGGACAACTGCCTCTTCTGCCAGTTTTCTGTCCGTAATGTTCGATGTTGTTCCGGACATCAGGTAATTCCCATCTCCAAGAGGATATGCGGACCCAAGGGAATTCATCCATACAAGTTTTCCGTCATCTGATATCACTCTGTAATCCACAGAAACAGGGGTATTTGGTGTCTTGAACGCTTTTTTAATCTCTTCTTTTACTTTGGGGAGGTCTTGCTCATGGATGTGTGCAAAAAAAGTATTCCAGTCATCTCCGATGGTACCCTTCGGGAACCTCAATAATTTATCAAGAGGTTTGGATACATAGGTTTTAAGTGCATTTCCTTCAGAGTCAAATGTGGCTTTCCATATAATTGCATCCAGTGAATCAATGATATCTTCATATTCCTTTTCTTTTTTGATCAACAATTCTTCGGCGTTCTTGCGTTCAGTGATATCTTCCGCGAAAACTATGATTCCACCAATGGTTCCGTCCGCTTCTTTCCAGGGCTGCACTATAAGACGGCTCCAGTGCATACTTCCGTCCGATAATTTAATGCTGTCCTCATCTATGCGAACGGTCTCTCCTTTAAGTGCACGTTGATGAACTGATCTGGTGTAGTCGTTGTCGATCTGAGGAAAAACATCGTAATGGTATTTTCCTGTTATATCTACGTCACCTATGCCAAAGGAATCTCGCATGAGGCGACTTGAAGCAATGTTTTTCAGATCACGATCCATCATTATCAGTGCTACTGGCGAATGCTCTATCAAAAACCTGAATCTTTCGTCACTCTCATGCAGCTTATCTACAGCGGGTCTTTTATCTTTAAGGTCTTCGATAATGGCATTACATCCGTATATTTCTCCATTTGCATCTTTTTTGGGAAATACTCTGAAACTTAAGAAGAGTTTTTTGTTCCACCTTGATATGTAAGGGGCTTTAATCGCAGTGTTCTCTCCTGTTGTGATTGCTTCATCGATTATTGCGGATATGCCTGATTTCACGAAGGGAGGAAAAGTCAGCATATTGACCTTTTTGGTAACTTCGGCTGAAGGAGAACCAAGAATACTTAGAAGATAATCATTTACTGCAATGATATTTCCTTCCCTGTCACATGAAAGTAAACCCAATGGTAACTCATCAACTAACTTATCGAAATTATCATGATTATTTTCGTACATAGAAGGCTTACTTTAACTTTTGTTTTTCCTGTCTATCATTTATATGGAGTAGTATTTTAAATATGTATATTAATTTGCAATTATCACTATTATTCTGTATAATTCGATATTTATATTTTGTTGCGCTATATGGTGATTTTTGCTCTACAGTATCAATATTGATTATATGCAACCCAACTTATCACGTTTGTAATGCTTAATATTTAGTGATTATAAGCAGATATTGAGGAGTTAACATTAATTTTTTATTTTTAACTTAAAAGATAAATTATTTCTGTAAAGAATATGTCTCTGGCCATTTCATGTGCTTAATGCAGCTTAAAAGCACAAATAATCAGTTAATGTATAAATGTGATATAATGACCTGCAGCCATTCCTTAATCATTCAAAATAAAGCTGAAGGCCACAACCCACTTCTTTCAGATCACAGACCTCTGACAATGCTATCTTCGAACCAAGGTCTGTACAGTGACAGGCATGAACTTCCCTGACGTTGAGTTTGTGGAAGTAATTTAAAATTCCTTTGATCTTTTTCTCAGGAGGATTGAGTAAATG
>DACO01000184.1:5209-5386 GCA_002508635.1 Methanolobus sp. UBA118
GCAAAGTTCCTTTGCGTACTCAACTATATTGCAGATGCCTGAATGGGAGCAGCCTGTAACGATAACCAGACCCTTTTCTGTTATTATTGCAAGTGCGGTATCGTCAAGTAGATCGTCTTCGGTTTTCTTTCCACCGATATTGATCTTGCTTTCGAGTGGATCGTGTTCAAAATCAAA
>DACO01000184.1:5590-5991 GCA_002508635.1 Methanolobus sp. UBA118
AGTGGATCGTGTTCAAAATCAAATCTCCGGGGTATTTCCCCGAGAAATACCACATTCTCCGTTATCCACCGGGGTTCGCTGCTAAGCTGGAATCTGAAAACCTTTGAGAGCCTGTCAGGAGATATTAGAGTCCCTATCTCCTGCATTCCGGAATCTGTTCTGCTGTTGAATATCAATGGGTGAGCGATCAGATCAGGTTCTGAATGGTCCAGTCCTTCCATCCTTGCTTCGGTGTATAGTTTGACAAGAGGATCAAGTCCCCATGTGTGATCAAGGTGAGCGTGGGATAGTACAATATGGTCAAGTCCCAGAATATCAATATTCATCTTTTGCGCATTACGGATAAATGCATCCGAGTATCCTGTATCAAAAAGTATCTTTTTCCTGTCTGCTTCTATAAA
>DACO01000184.1:6198-8437 GCA_002508635.1 Methanolobus sp. UBA118
TTTTTCCTGTCTGCTTCTATAAAGTAGGAAACGGCAGGTTCGCCCGTTAAGTAACGATCAATCAGTGTATTATTGTCTACAAGTACGGTTAGTTTCATGCTTGCAGATAAGGTCTGAAAGATAAAAAAGTTTCATTTCAGGAAGATAGTGACCTGATGTCACTCTTCCTTCTCTTCTTCAAGCGCCTTGCTAACGATCTTCATGGCGCAGAGGTCACCGCACATGGAACACGCTTCACTTCCGGTGTTCCTGCTATCCCTTATCTTCTTTGCCTTCTCACCATCGATGGCAAGATCGAACTGGGTGTCCCAGTCAAGGTTCTTGCGTGCATGTGCCATTCTGTCATCAACAGCTCTTGCACGCTCCTTCTGTCCTTCCTTTGCCAAGTCTGCTGCGTGGGCGGCTATTCTTGTAACGATGGTGCCTTCACGTATGTCGTCCTTTGTGGGGAGTGCAAGATGTTCGGCCGGTGTGGTCATACACAGGAAATCAGCTCCGCACATGCCTGCAAAAGTACCTCCGATAGCACCGGTGATATGGTCATATCCGGGGGCAATGTCGGTTACAAGTGGACCCAACAGATAGAGGGGTGCGTCATCACAGAGATTCTTCATGCCTTTCACGCTCAATTCGATTTCATCAATGGGTACATGTCCGGGCCCTTCCACAAAACACTGGATATTGGCTTCGCGTGTGCGTCTTACAAGTTCTCCAAGGGTGATGAACTCCATGAAGGAAGGTCCGTCGGATGCGTCATGAATACATCCGGGTCTCATACCGTCGCCAAGGCTTATGGCCATGTCGTATTCCTGTGCGATCTCCAGAAGGTAGTCATATTCCGCATAGAAGGGGTTGTCCTCTCCGTTATGCAGCATCCAGGCAAGGGTAAATGAGCCTCCACGGCTGACGATATCCGTTATTCTGTTACCCTGCCTGATCCTCTTCATGGCGTCCAGGTTCACTGCCGCATGTATGGTGACAAAGTCGATGCCATCCTTTGCATGTTTGCGTACTGCATTGAACATGTCATCGGAGGTCATGTCCACAACAGCCTTTTTTGAGGCTGCAGCCTGATATATCGGAACCGAGCCTATGGGGATGTTCACTGCATCCATTATCTTTTTTCTGATAAGGTCCAGGTTCCCCCCGGTTGAGAGGTCCATAAGTGCATCGGCGCCGAAGGTTTCTGCGGTCCTGGCCTTCTCCACCTCTTCGTCAATATTGATGTAGTCACGTGATGTGCCGATATTGGCATTTACTTTGGTGCTGAGGTATTTTCCTATACCCACAGCCCTGCAATCCCTGGCAGGGTTATTGGGAATACTGATGAGTCCCTTTGCAACACACGAGCAGATGGTCTTAGCATCAATGCCCTCATCTTTGGCAACGGCTTCCATCTGGGGTGTGATGACCCCTCGTTTTGCATCTTCCATTAATGTCATTAATTACTCCTTCGCTACTGCGTCTGTTATGGGCTGCAGATATTATCTTAGTACATATATATGTTTCACAAATGTGATGTACATTATCATTGCGGCATGATTACTTTCACCCCGCAGGCTCAATTCTTATCTATAATCAATGCATAGGAGTCCAGCATGTCGATAGTCGTATTCACGGAAAAGAACAAAGCAGCAGCACAGATAGCCGGAATCTTAAGTGAGGGCGGTTTTAATCGTGCGTCAATAGATGGCATTCCGGTTTACGACTTTAAGAAAAAAGGGAAGGAATGGAGAATAATGGGACTTGCCGGTCACATCATGGGATATGATTTCCCGCCGGAATACAGTAACTGGAGGGAATGCGATCCAGCCGTGCTCCTTGATACTGATCCTGTAAAGAATGTACTGAAGAAACCATATGCTACCGCAATATCTAAACTTGCGGGCCAGGCCGATGAGCTCATCCTTGCCTGTGACTTTGACAGGGAAGGGGAGAATATAGGTTTCGAGGCAAAGTCCATTGCGGAAAAGTCTTCCAGAGCTCCTGTGAAAAGGGCACGTTTCTCCTCACTATCTGCAAGTGAGATCAAGCAGGCGTTCGGTAACCTTGTGGAACCCAACGAAAACCTTGCAATGTCTGCCGAAGCACGCCAGATACTCGACCTTAAGATGGGTGCGGCCTTCACAAGATTCATGACGCTTTCCGTACGTGAACGTGCGCGAACAAAAGGCATCATTTCCATCGGTCCCTGTCAGACTCCTACCTGTGGTTTTGTCTATGAACGTGAACGGCTGAT
>DACO01000134.1:0-10625 GCA_002508635.1 Methanolobus sp. UBA118
CCATCGCAGTCAAAGATCAGAGCTTCGATCATGCTTATTCAAACGAAAGTCCTATATATAAAACTTGTTAACATATAATTTATATCAGAACTATATATTATGGTATCTCTTTAAATAGTACCTTTTTGTCTAAAAACCTTTAAGTTTCAGGAGTAATCTATCTTAATGGAGAAAGAGGGAGTTATTTTCGCTATATTGAGTGTTGCGATTTTTCAGGTCGTAATATGGTTTATCATGGGGGTGATGATGTCGATGGGCGCGGAAAAAATAAACTATTCTCTATTGGGTGAACTGGATGAAGGTGTTGAGATAAGGCAGTACAAAAACCTTACACTGATTTCTACAACCGCGGATGATACGAATTCCGCCTTTTCGATACTTGCGCGGTATATATCCGGGAATAACAGGGATGATACAAAAATTGAGATGACCGCACCGGTAATCTCACACAAGGAAACAGGCAGAGTGAATATGTCCTTTATTCTTCCGGATGGATATGATTTTAGCAACGCCCCGGAACCTAATAACAATAACGTGAAAATAACAGAACTCACCTCCCTGAAACTTGCAACCATCACCTTTTCGGGTTATGTCAGCGATTCAGGTTACGAGAAACACAGGATGCAGCTTGAGGAGGTACTCAAAAGCAATGATATTGCCACAAAAGGAGAATACTTTCTGCTGAGGTACAATCCTCCCTGGATACCTCCCACGATGATGCGAAATGAAGTTGCAGTGGAGGTGGAGTAATGCCGAAGTTCAGAAGGTCACTTTTTATTTTCAGGAGAGACCTGCGTATTGAGGACAACACCGGCCTGAGGGAAGCTCTGGAGTCCTCGGATGAAGTTTTACCGTGTTTTATATTTGATCCAAGGCTTGCCGACCCTGAAAGGGAGTATTTTAATTCAAATGCATTTCAGTTCCTGATCGAATCCCTGGAAGACCTCAGTCAGGATTTTGAATCTAAAAGCGGCCGATTATATCTTTTTTCAGGACTCCCGGAAGGTATTATCGGCGAACTTGACGACAAGATCGGTATAGATGCTGTTTTTCTTAACCGGGATTATACGCCTTTTAGCAAGAAGAGGGATGAATCGGTCAAGCAAAAATGTGAAAATTCCAATATTATGCTGCTGGAGTATCATGATGCTCTTCTCACCGAACCGGGAACCGTTCTAACACAAAAGGGCAAGCCCTATTCTGTTTATTCCCAGTTCTATCGCACTGCTTCTGAAAGAAAGGTTCCGGTTCCCTCAACGATCCGGGATTCGGATTTCTATACCGGGGATATTGATGTCGATCAGGTTGATGATACTGGAAAACTGCTTCCTTCATATAATGAGCAACTATTTACCACCGGCGGAAGGGAAAATGCCCTGAAGGTCCTTGAAGATGTTTCTCAGTTCGAGGACTATGATGAACTGAGGGATTATCCCTCGATCAGCGGAACCACAGGACTTTCCGCACACAACAAACTGGGAACTATTTCCATAAGGGAGTTTTATCACTCTCTGAAGGAAGAACTCGGAGCAGGCCATACTCTGATACGGGAACTTTACTGGCGTGACTTTTTCACTCACATAGCATATCACTATCCGCACGTGTTCAAATCAGCTTTCCGGGAGAAGTTCGAGAAGATATCTTGGGACTACGACCAGCCTGGTTTCGGGGCATGGTGCTCGGGCAACACCGGCTTTCCGATCGTGGATGCGGGCATGAGGGAGCTCAATGAAACTGGCTATATGCACAATCGGGTAAGGATGATCACCGCATCGTTTCTGGTAAAGGACCTGCATCTTGACTGGCGCTGGGGTGAGAGATACTTTGCCAGCAAGCTTGTGGACTACGATCCGTGTGTGAATAACGGTAACTGGCAATGGGCAGCTTCCACTGGAGCGGACTCACAGCCTTTTTTCCGTATATTCAATCCGTGGCTGCAACAGAGAAAATACGATCCCGAATGCAAGTATATCAAAAAATGGGTGCCTGAACTTTCAGAATTCAAACCTAAGGCCATTCACGCACTTGAGAAGGCCGAACTGCCGGAGGATGCGGCATATCGCAGGCCCATGGTGGATCACAGTGTAGAAAGGGCAAGATCCCTTGTGGTATTCAGGTCAGTCTGATTAACTTGAAATTATCATTTTTTCCAGTATGTTCTCGTACCGTTGCTGGTGAGGTATGAACCAGTGGGTACCTGTGTTAATATTAGTATGAATGTCAGTATATCTACAGAGGATGCCATGGAGTTGAGCAAAATGAGAATCTTTACTGGTTGTGGCAATATACCCAGAACTCCAAGCACAAGCGGTATTATTACTGATATGGTTAAAAAGGGTGCTATTGTGATCATAAGATACTTTGATCTTTGGATTTCTTCTTCTGAATAGACAAAACCTCCCAGGGGAGTAATGCCGACATATGTTTTTTTAGATGAGATAAAGTCAGGAACCAAAATCAGATGCAGCAGTTCGTGGAATATCAGAAGTATCAGAAATCCAGTAATAATCCGCAGGTCAATGTTTATCTGGAAGCCATCCTGAACTATACCAAAATCTGCCAGTGTAACGGGCTGCTGCACAACAGCGAAAACAGCAATAGTTAGCATAAGATTCAGACCCATCAGGGGCAACGAAGCAACTATCGCGCTTACAATATTTCCGGGTTCCTTAAGTTGAACCCAGTTATTCTCTTTCAGAGAATCATGTCTCTGAGAGTTCACCGGGGGTATTTTCCTGCTTAATCTTATTTTATTACCTTCATTCTTTCTTATGGTTTCAAACGGTTGCAATGTTTTGTCGATACTGATTACAATAAATATAAAATGGCTTATTCTTTGAAAGCTATTAATTTTTAAGATAGAATATCTTTATCTTTTTGACCCAATGATCAGTATATCTTTTTAAAGGGAGTGGTAACACTTATCAGTCATCAATAAGAATGCCATGTTGGGTTCGATAAATGTCATCATCAAAATCCATGGGTCTGTGGTCAGCAACTTCCATTGGTGTAGGCGCAATGGTTGGTGCCGGAATATTTTCGATCTTTGGCGTTGCGACACAGATTGCCGGTAATGCTGTGTATATTTCCTTTTTGATCGCAGGCTCTGTTGCTCTCCTGAGTACTTATTCCTTTGCAAAACTTGGTGTTACTTATCCGTCTGCAGGAGGACCGGTGGAGTTTCTTATAAAGGGTTTTGGTGACACAGTAATAACCGGAGGATTGAACATTCTTCTGTGGACTGCATATGTGTTCGGACTGGCACTTTATGCCAAGGGTTTTTCCTCCTATGCAGTAACTTTTCTGCCTGCTGGCTCATCCCAGATATGGACTAATATATTGGCTACATTGATAATCGTTCTCTTCACGGCTATCAATTTCCTGGGTTCCAAAGCCGTAGGGAAATCCGAGTTATTCATAGTTTCCATCAAGGTAGGAGTGCTGCTGATCTTCGCCATGGCGGGGCTCATGTTTGTAAGCCCGTCAAATCTGTCTGTGGCTTCTTTCCCTGCCACCTCTCATATTTTCTACGGAGCAGGGATAGTCTTCCTTGCATACCAGGGTTTCAGTCTGATAACAAATGCTGCTGAAGACATGGAAGATCCCAAAAAAACACTTCCAAAGGCCCTTTATCTGAGCGTACTGATAGTGATCTGTATCTATGTGCTTGTAAGCCTGACCGTGGTTGGAAATCTTTCTATTTCACAGATCTCGACAGCTAAGGACTATGCGCTCGCTGCAGCTGCAAAACCTTTCCTGGGGTCGGCAGGATTCAAGATAATGGCAATTGCTGCATTGTTCTCGACTTCCTCAGCCATCAATGCGTCTTTATACAGCGGAGCAAATGTGAGCTATCTTATAGCCAAAAAAGGTGAACTTCCTGTGGTATTTGAAAGAACCATCTGGAAGAGAAGTACCGAAGGTCTTTTCATTACAGCAGGTCTGGTTATACTATGCACTAATTTCCTTCAGCTGGAGGGTCTGGGAATGATTGCCAGTGCTGCTTTGCTTATAATTTATGTGGCCGTTAATATCGCACATCTGCGCCTTTACCGGGAAACAGGTGCAAGGCCGTTTCTTATATGGGCCTCTCTTTTGAGCAGTGTGGTTTTCCTTGTGGTCCTTGTATATTACCAGCTGGGAAAATCTGCAATAACCTTAATCTTACTTGCAGCCATAATTATACTTTGTTTTGTTACAGAGTGGGTATATAGAAGCTACTCGGGAAGATCCCTGAAAAAAAGAAGGCTATAACTGTCTCTTTAGCATAATATCAGTGGAGTGATGATTTGTGACATCTACGAATGGTCAACCTCGTTCCGGGGCAAGAATTGGGTACCTGTCTGCGGTTTCAATTGGTATCGGTGGAATGGTCGGGGGAGGAATATTCGCAGTCCTTGGTATTGCGGTCCAGCTTAGCGGTAAAGCTACTCCGATTGCATTTCTTATGGCGGGAATGGTAGCACTGGTTACCTCTTATTCCTACGCAAAGCTGTCAGTAAGATATCCTTCAGAAGGCGGGACCGTGGAGTTTCTGAACCAGGCATTCGGTGAGGGTATACTGACCGGTGGAATGAATGTCTTGCTGTGGCTTAGTTACGTTGTTATGCTATCCCTGTATGCCTATGCATTTGGAAGTTACGGCTCTGTGTTCTTCCCGGCCTCCGTCCAGACCCTTATGAAACATGTGCTCATAAGTGGTGTAGTAATTCTTCTTACTTCCCTGAATATAATCGGTTCCAGGGTTGTAGGCAAGGCTGAGGAATGGATAGTCGGTTTCAAACTTGCCATACTGATAACATTCATAGCCTTCGGTATAAGGGGTGTTGGTTCGCAACAATTATTCTCGCTTGCAGGATCCGGTCCTCTGCAGCTTCTGGCAGGGGGTATGATCATTTTCCTTGCATACGAAGGATTTGAACTTATAGCAAACACGGCAAAGGACGTGGAAGATCCGGGGAAGACACTCCCGCGTGCATATTATACTGCAGTTGGTTTTGTTATTATCCTGTATGTTCTGATAGCAATAGTGACCGTGGGCAATGTGTCAGTTGATACTATCGTGCAGGCAAAGGATTACGCACTGGCGGTTGCAGCAAAACCCTTCATGGGAAATATCGGTTTCAGCCTTATTGCGGTGGCGGCACTTCTGTCAACTGCCTCTGCGATCAATGCCACTCTCTACGGAGCCTCACGTGTGAGCTATATCATTGCCAGGGATGGTGAATTGCCCGCATCCCTTGAGAAAAAGATATGGAACCGGCCGGTTGAAGGTCTGCTCATCACCAGTATTTTCACTTTAATCATAGCGAATCTATTCGATCTCTCAAGTATCTCTATAATGGGAAGTGCCGGCTTTTTACTGATATTCGCCGGTGTTAATGCCGCAAACCTGGTACTTTCCGGAAAGACTAACAGCTCAAGGGTTCTGTCTGCTACGGGAGTGTTTGTCTGTATCGTAGCTCTCATTGCGTTGATATGGCATACTGTTATCGTATCCTTCAATTCCATATGGATATTGATCGTAATGGTTGCCTCATCCTTTGCAGTGGAAGCTATTTACAGGAATATCACAGGCCGGAGGATTAAAAAGATACATAAGAATAACAGCAAATGATTATTTTGGAATTGATGCTTCCAAAAGTATATATCTCCGGATGAAAAACATTATTTAGCGGGATATGTGGTTGGATCCTCGAGGATTACGGATGACGATTCAACGGAATATTCCTGGAAAGATATTGATCTGGATAGTGGTTCTGTGGGAAAAGATGTATCCGGTAGTGAGCTTTCAGTAGATGAGTTACTGGAAAAGTTCTCATCCTCTTCTGATGGTCTTAAATCTTCAGAAGCTCAGCAAAAACTTCAGGACTATGGCTACAATGAGATTGTCGAAAGAAAGATAAGTCCTGTGAGAAAATTCCTGGGTTATTTCTGGGGTCCGATTCCCTGGATGATAGAAGCTGCTGTAATCCTTTCTGCGATCATACAGAGATGGGAAGATCTCATTATCATATCCTTACTGTTGCTTCTGAATGCTGTGGTGGGTTTCTGGCAGGAGAACAAGGCTGACAATGCCATTGAACTTCTGAAAAAGCGAATGGCCCTGAATGCCAGAGTAAAACGTGACGGTAAGTGGGCCGAGATTGCCGCCCGTGAACTGGTGCCAGGGGATATCGTGCGTGTACGCCTGGGAGATGTGGTTCCTGCTGATATCAAGTTGATGGACGGTGACTATTTACAGGTGGATGAGTCGGCATTGACCGGTGAGTCCATGCCTGTGGAAAAGCATGTTTCGGATCTTGCATACTCAGGCTCCGTAATTCAGAAAGGTGAAATGGATGCGGTCGTGTTCGCAACCGGTCTGAATACCTATTTCGGGAAAACAACAAGGCTGGTAGCAGAGGCCAGGACACAGAGTCATTTCCAGAAAGCCATCATAAAGATCGGGGATTATCTTATTGTTCTTGCAGCTATACTTGTTGCATTCATCTTTGTTGTGGCTCTATTCCGTCAGGAGAGTATGCTGGACACTCTGCAGTTCGCTCTGGTTTTGACAGTTGCGGCAATTCCGGCGGCACTGCCGGCGGTGTTATCGGTTTCAATGGCTGTAGGGGCTACTGATCTTGCCAGAAAGCAGGCCATCGTAAGCAAACTGGTCTCCATCGAGGAGATGGCAGGTATGGATGTGCTGTGCTCTGATAAGACGGGTACCATAACCCAGAACAAGCTGACACTGGACGATGTCATATATTTCGGGGATTCTTCAGCCAATGATGTCTATCTGGGAGGACTGCTGGCTTCAAGGGAGGAGGACCGCGATCCGATTGATACTGCGATTATTTCCGGCGTAAAAGAGATGGAAGATGTCGCAGGAAGGAGATCAGAATACAAAGTTCTCGAATTCAAACCGTTCGACCCTGTGATCAAGCGTGCTGAGGTTATGGTGGAGGATGAGAGTGGAAAGCATTTCAGGTTTGCAAAGGGAGCACCCCAGATTATACTCGAGATGTCCTCCAATAAAGAGACGGTCAGAGAGAAGGTTCAAACGAGTGTGGATGACTTTGCCTCAAAAGGATACAGAGCTCTTGGTGTTGCGGGAACCGATGCTGACGGTGAATGGAAGATGCTTGGTATCCTTGCTCTGTATGACCCTCCCTATGAGGATTCTGCAGAAACTATTAAAGCAGCACAGTCTCTTGGTGTGGGGATCAAAATGGTTACCGGGGATCATGTTGCCATTGCCAGGGAGATCGCAGGTGAGGTGAACCTGGGTAAAAATATCGTAACGGCTTCAGATATCCTTAACGGATCGGATAATAAAGCAAGGAATGTCGTGGAGAAGGCCGATGGCTTTGTACAGGTCTTTCCCGAACACAAGTACCACATTGTGGAATTGTTGCAGGACAACGATCATATAGTCGGTATGACAGGAGACGGAGTAAACGATGCACCTGCCCTTAAGAAGGCTGATGCCGGTATCGCTGTTGCAGGGGCAACGGATGCAGCTAAATCCGCGGCTGATATCGTCTTTACCAAACCGGGTCTTTCTGTTATTGTTGATGCGGTCCGTGAGAGCAGGATGATATTTCAGAGAATGAAAAGCTATTCTATCTACCGCATTGCAGAAACCGTACGTGTGCTTTTCTTTATCACTCTTTCAATAGTGGTTTTCAATTTTTATCCTGTGACAGCCCTGATGATCGTGCTGCTGGCTCTGTTCAATGATGCTCCTATAATGGCCATCGCATATGATAATGTGGAATATTCCAGTTTTCCTGAGAAGTGGAATATGAGGGAGGTTATAAGTATGGCCACTTTCCTGGGTATCATAGGTGTTTTCTCCTCATTCATTATCCTCTATCTGGGAGAGACCACACTTGGCCTGAGTCAGGGTGAGGTTCAGTCCTTCATTTTCTTAAAGCTGACCATAGCAGGCCACCTGACGATCTTCCTGGCACGTACCAGAGGTCCTTTCTGGTCTATTAAGCCTGCAGGAATCCTTTTCTGGTCTGCTGTCGTAACAAAGTTCCTTGCTACGCTGGTTGCGGTGTATGGCTTCTACATAACCCCGATCGGCTGGAAATTAGCCGGCTTCATATGGATCTATGCCCTTGTAGCCTTTGTGATCCCCGATTTTCTGAAAGTCCGTTTCTACAGGGTACTGGACCACGGAGGTCTGATCTTCCATCGATGACAGCCCCGCAGCGTTATTAATTTTTAATCATGAGGGTCTGCTGATGCGGGTAACGTTTTAATAGGATATGATAAATTCTTATTGTGATACCATGAACAATTTAGTAAAATTCTTCATACTTGCGATGTTCGTCGTGTATATCTTCGGGCATTTTATGGTTTGAACGCGAATCTCTTTTAATTGATATTGCTGGCAAAGTGCGTAATCTTAATAAGTGAACAATCCCAGTTAGCAGTGTTTATCATCCGTTCATGCGGGGGTTGCCCAGCCTGGCCAAAGGCGCAGGGCTTAGGACCCTGTCTCGTAGGAGTTCGTGCGTTCGAATCGCACCTCCCGCACCAGTTTTCAATATTTTATATCTATAGCTTGCTTACCGAAGCAGCATCTTTGCGATAATGATCAAAGAGCTCCGTTGCCCATTCAAGAGCTTCGGGATTGGAACATAGCATGTGCTTGATATCGACTTCTTCCTCTTTTGTTAACAGGCGCAGTAGCAGAAGATAGTCGTTATGTGCGATTACCTGGAAACCCATTTTTTCGGGGTAAACATAGAGCTTGAAATATCCGCCGTCTATGAGTTTCTGGAAATGTTCCCTGTGGTCTTTTTGCATCTTTTCAAAGACATTCTTATGAACGATTATGTGGATAGTAACCTTTTCACTGGTCATTTCATGGAAAACCCTTGGATAATCAGGGTGAAAAAAAGAAGTTATCACAAAGAACTTTTCCGATATGAAGGTGGTTTCAACCACATCCTGGTTCAACTGGTATGACTCTGTAAGCGAAAGCTTCACCTGTTCGCATTTTCCCATCTTTTTGATTCTTTTAAGCAGATGCGGAGGTATAAAATCGAGGCTATGACTTCCCCAGTAGTCGGTATTGCCATCAAAGACCTCAATGGTACTCAGTAATTGGTATATTTCATCAAACAGTAACTTCCCTACTCTGGTCAGTCCATAGGCATCATCCGACCGGCTTATAAGATAATGGTCTTCAAGTATTCTGATTTGGGGAAGCAATGCCTGTCTGCTTGTATCCATTGATTCTAGAAGTTCTTCTATTTTTCTGGGACCATCCTGAAGTAACAGGAGTATGTTTTTCCTTTTGTCGGATGCAAACACTACATCAAGCAACGGTTTCTTCGTGTTGTTCAACTCCTGCGAAAAGGTCTTTTTTCTGTCAATGGTCCCGAAAACTCAGGTCTGTCATTTACAACAAGTGACTGTAGTAAATATAACTTACGGAAATTAATTACTATATTTAATATTTTTATCTTTATTTGAAATGAGTATTTTTATATACATCATCACACAAAATAATATTATATAAAAAAGACTCAATAATTTGTTTATTAAAAAAAATCATATTTTCTGTATGTATCATGGTCCTGAGGAAGATGGAAGGGTGCAACATTGAAAGAACAAAATTCAGCGGGTGATAGTGTGCCAGAATCCGGAAAAAAGGATAATATATTTAATAACAGGCGTTTTCAGGAAATTTTTCTCAGGTCGATGGATGCAATCATCTGGTCTGCAAGCTTCCCCGAACTTAAGCTGCTTGATATCAGGATTTCTTCCGGCAACAGCTTTGGCCTTGATTCTCAGCAGGTTATGGATAACAATGGTCTCTGGAACGGATCGATCCATCCTGATGATATGGATAAAGTAGAATCTGCTGCAAAACAAAGAGAACGCGTTGGCCATGCTTCGGTTGAATATCGTGTGCTAGGGCCTGATAGCAGTATTCTATGGGTACATGAATACTCTGAAATTGTCTATGACATGAACAATAAACCCTCACATGTGGAAGGTATAACCACGGATATTAGTGAGCGCAAAAGAGCCGAGGATGAGCTTCGTAACGGAGATGACCGATTAAGAAGCCTTGTCTCAATTCTGCAATACGACTCCGGTTCAATTCAGGACTTTCTTGATTTCGCACTCGATGAAGCGATAAAACTCACCCAAAGCAAGATAGGTTACATCTATTATTATGACGAGTATAAAAAAGAATTCAGCCTCAATACCTGGTCAAAGGATGTTATGGAGGAGTGCGCAATTGTCGAACCCCAGACAATCTATAAACTGGAGGATACTGGTATATGGGGAGAGGCCGTCAGACAGCGCAGGCCGATCATAGTAAATCATTTCCAGGCTGAGAACCCATTGAAAAAAGGTTACCCTGAAGGTCATGTTGAGCTATATAAATATATGACCGTGCCTGTTTTCAAAAACGGAAAAATAGTTGCTGTCGTAGCTGTTGCGAACAAGGGATCGGATTACAATGACAACGATGTACTGCAACTCACCCTGCTAATGGATTCGGTCTGGAATGCCGTAGAAGAGAAAAGGTCCGAAGAAGCCCTGCAGCAGAGTGAGGAAAAATATCGTCAGGCTTATAATGTTCTGCAAGGCCTGATCGAAAGCTA
>DACO01000134.1:10820-15924 GCA_002508635.1 Methanolobus sp. UBA118
AATAATGTTCTGCAGGGCCTGATCGAAAGCCCTGAGGATGTAGTTATATTCGCCCTTGACAGGGATTATTGTTATCTTGCTTTCAACAAAAGTCATCAGGCCACAATGGAGAATATCTGGGATTCCAGGATCGAGACCGGAGCCTGCATGCTGGATTACATCACAGACCCCGATGACTGCAAAAAAGCGCAGGCAAACTTTGACCGTGCACTTGCAGGTGAGGCATTTACGCTCATCGAGGAATATGGTGAGAGCTCACACAACAGGCGCTGGTATTCGAACCTGTATAGTCCTCTTAAGGATTCAGAAGGCAATGTTATCGGTCTTACTCTTATCCTATCGGATATAACCGATCGCAAACGTGCCGAAGAACTTCTCAGGGAGAGCGAGGAGCGACACCGGCTTCTGGCTGATAATTCCTCGGATGTAATATGGACAATGGATCAGGAAGGCAGGTTTACGTATGTAAGTCCCTCTGTTGAAAAACTTCGTGGTTACGCGCCTGAGGAAGTAATGCAACAAAAACCCGATGAAATCCTGGCTCCCAATTCCCTGCATCATTATGTCAAAGGAATGGAGTTGGCACGGAAAGCGGTTTCACAGGGTGAACCGTTCCCATCACAAAGATTCCAGCTTGAGCAGCCCTGTAAGGATGGCTCTACCGTATGGACGGAAGTTACCATATCCGGGATGTATAACGAAAACGATGATTTCATCGGTATTCTCGGTGTCTCACGTGATATTACCGAGCGCAAAAGGACCGAAGATGCATTGAGGGAAAGTGAGGCGTCTCTTGCCAGATCCCAGGAGATCGCTCATGTCGGAAGCTGGACGCTGGATGTGACTGAGGACCGTCTCACATGGTCTGATGAAGTATATCGGATATTCGGGCTCAAACCCCAGGAATTCGAGGCAACTTATGAGGCTTTTCTGGAATCCGTACATCCGGATGACCGCAGAATTGTGGACGATGCCTATTCTGATTCTTTGGATCATGAAGAAGAATACTACAGTGTTGATCATCGTGTCATCCGCAGGGATACCGGGGAGATACGCTATGTTAAGGAAAAATGTATCCATGAAAGGGATTCCAGCGGAAATGTTATTCGCTCTGTAGGTATGGTGCAGGATGTTACCGAAAGCAAACTCGCAGAAGAGAAACTGCTCAGATACGCACATGAGCTGGAAAAGAAGAACAGGGAACTTGATATTGCTCTGATACGAGCCGAGGAGGCCACAAGGGCAAAAAGTGAATTCCTGGCAAACATGTCCCATGAGATCAGAACCCCCATGAACGGTGTGATCGGCATGACAGGGCTGCTGCTGGATACCGAACTCACCGACGAGCAGAGACACTATGCTGAGACTGTCAGAGTAAGCGGTGAATCCCTGCTTGAGATCATCAATGATATCCTTGATTTCTCAAAGATAGAGGCCGGTAAGGTCGAAATGGAAACTGTGGGTTTTGACCTGCAAAGTATGCTGGACGACTTTGCCTCCATTATATCCATCAAGGCCCATGAAAAGCAACTGGAATTCATATGTGCTGCGGCTCCCGATGTTCCTGTCTGTGTCCGTGGCGATCCCGGACGTCTGCAACAGATACTCACCAACCTGGCCGGAAATGCGGTAAAATTCACGGACGAGGGTGAGGTGGTCGTGCATGTGACCCTTGAGTCCCAGACCGATTCTGAAGCCACACTGCGTTTCTCTGTAAAGGATACGGGTATTGGTATATCCGGGGAGAAAATGGATCTCATCTTCGATAAGTTCAGTCAGCTGGATAACTCCACGACGCGCAAGTATGGTGGTACAGGGCTTGGACTCACCATCTCCAAACAACTTGTTGAGATGATGGGTGGCAACATGGGTGTTGAAAGTGAAGATGGCAAAGGTTCTGAGTTCTGGTTTACGGTAAGTCTGGAGAAACAGGGTCGATCAGACCGAAAGGAGACAAATACCGAAGAAGTCAAAGGTGCCAGGATCCTGATCGTGGATGATAATGCCACAAACCGTGAGATCCTTTATAAGCGATTGTTTTCATGGGGTGCAACTGTAGAAGAGGCAGTGGACGGTCCGACGGCATTACAGGCCATCTACCGTGCCTGTGATAATGAAAATCCTTTCCAGACCGTGATACTGGACATGCATATGCCGGGTATGGACGGGGCGACCGTTGCAAGAATCATCAAGTCTGATGAGAAGATAGCGGACACCAATCTTATCATGTTAAGTTCTCTGGGACAACACCCTGATATGCGGAACCAGGGAAAGAGATACTTTGAAGCTCATCTGACAAAGCCTGTTAAACATACGGAATTGTTCAATGTATTGTCCAATGTCCTGGGAAGAAAAGAACAGGATGTTGAAACCGTTTCCAGTGATACTGCAGTTTTGGGCTCAGCAAAGCATTACAGTCTGAGGATATTGCTTGCAGAGGATAATATAGTAAACCAGAAAGTAGCCCAGAGCATGCTCCAGAAGATCGGCTATCGTGTGGATACCGTGGCAAGCGGTTCAGAAGCCGTAAATGCCCTTGAGATGTTGCCTTATGATCTGGTTTTCATGGACGTACAGATGCCAGGTATGGACGGATTCGAGGCTACCCGTATAATAAGGGACCCGAATTCTGCGGTCCGCAAACATGATATTCCTGTTATCGCAATGACAGCGCATGCCATGAAAGGGGACCGGGAACGATGTCTGAAAGCCGGAATGGATGATTATATCGCAAAACCCGTTTCCCTGAAGTCACTCATGAAATTAATGGAAAAATGGAGGCTTGCAATACAGCAGGAAAAAGCAGCTTCCAGCCCAATACAGGAAGAATCAGATGATATGGCAGGCTCCGGGATCTTTGACAGGGATGCGCTTATTGAAAGAGTAATGGGTGAAGAGGAACTTGCCAGAAAACTGATCGGGATTTTCCTTGAAGATATGCCCGGACAGGTAAGATCTCTCAGGGAGAGCATAGAGAACAACGACGCTGAAAAAATAAGCTGGTATGCTCATAAGATAAAAGGATCGTCAGCCAACATCGGTGCCATGGCTCTGAGCAATATTGCTGCAAAAACGGATGAAGCTTCCAGGGATGGCCGGCTGGATGAGGTTGCCACTCTGCTCCCTGAGCTTGAAGGTCAGTATGATTTATTGGTGCAGGAATTGAAGCTTTTCTAATAGCTGCAATTTATTCCCGTATATTTGGTAGTGTCGCTGCTTACTAAAAAGCTTTATATCTAATTAAATCTACCAAATATTATATGAAAATTGATATATTTACTATTATTATATTTATTGTTTTTTTGCTGTCTGCACCTGTAGCTACAGCAGAATACAATTATGAAGAGGTAAAAACCATTGTCTACGAAGCCGGAAAAGAGGCACAACCCGGTTTCACTGAAGATTTTGTATGGTATGGCGAGGATCAAGACCATGTGGGAGTAGTAGGTTTCTGGGAGAATGGTCCTCTGAAGGATGAGATGAAGAGTGTGGATTACTGGGACGTAGATGATCCGATGATCATGATGACAGGGGAAACGACTGACCAGTCCGGATACAGTCTAAGTTCTGCATCATTCATAGCTCCGACTCCCGGGGGAGAACAGGTCTATGTAACTATAGAAGGTCATTATCTTCCCTTATCTGAGATCGAACCGGTAGCTGATAACATATTTATCAGACTTGTGGAGGAATCTGCTGCAAGTGGCGTCCTTTCAGGAACGGTGAGCAGTCCGGAACCTCAGGTAGTTGAACATACAGAAGAAGACATCAATGAAATAGTGATTGCTGCCGCAAAAGAAGTCAAGCCGGATATCAATGATAATGGGGTCTGGTATGTGGATGACGATAAACACCTGGGTCTGGTCTATTTCTCGGAATCTGATCTTGAACCTGAAATGAGAAGTATTGATTACTGGGATATGGATGAGCGGATGTCCATGTCTGAAAATCCTGAATGGACGGTAAGCAGCGATATTATGTTCAATGCTCCAAGTCCCTATGGAACCCGTGTTGTTGTAACCATAGATGGCTATAATGTTCTTTTGCCTGAGATCCAGCCTGTAGCTGAGAATATCTTTAACACAATGGTAGAACAGTCTGTTGCAAGTGGTGCCATTGGTGAAGGAATAGAGGAGGATACAGTTGTACAGGACGATCTGACAGGAACTTCCATTGCAGATATGGAAGATGATTCTTTGCAGGACCCGGTTCCTGAGGATATCCCATCTCTTACAGATGATGATACAGAACCTGAGAATACTGAATTCATAGAATATGATGACGAACCCATGGATATTGATGATCTGTTTTTAGTGTATGATATCCTGGAAGAGGAAGGAATGGTCCGGTATGAAGGCGAGGTAGACGTAGAGGATATCGATAAGCAGGATATCGAAGACCTTCAGAACATCCAGATGAACTATATCCTTCCAGAAGAATTCGTTGAATCCATGCAGGAGCAGGCTAAGATCATTGACATGATCAGGGATGAAAGTTCCGAGGACATAGACAAACTTGATGAAATAGACACCGGTGGAGAACAGGAAGTTGAATCCAACAGGGCTGTAATCAAGGACGTCTTTGGAGATGACTTTACCTTTGAGGAAGGCGAGCCAGTAGAAGTGGGTGGCGGTCCGGATTACGAAGGTAAGGAGAAAGTTGCCGAAAAAATCACTGACACGATCTATCTTGATGCTATTGACAAGACCAGAAAGGAAAGCATGGAAAAACTGAAGACCGGACACGAAGCAGCTTCATTCTTCTCAGATACTTATGGTGACTCAAAGATAGCAAAGAACTTTGAGAAAATGGACAAGCTCAACAGCGTTAAAGAAGAAGTTGACAAGTACTATGGTGCCTACAAGGATACAGAAAAGCTCAGTGAGATGAAAGGATCTTCAGGTACCACTGCAAAAGCTCTCTATGTAGTTACAAAGGGTGGACAGGAAGTTGCTGACAAGATACCCGTGGTTGGTGATCTTGTAAAGACCGGATTGGAAGTTACCGAAAAAGTGGTTATGACCCTGCCTAAACTTGACAATGCAATAAAGAACAGTGATGCCAGACAGGGTGTAATAACAAATGGTCCAATAGGAACTTCCAC
>DACO01000084.1 GCA_002508635.1 Methanolobus sp. UBA118
TCACGGATCCCATAATAGGTCTGACGGTACAGTCTGAGGTTGTATACGCAAAAAGGAGCCTTTACCTCGGAATCTGTCAGGCGTTTGAGCTCTTTGTTCTGTGTGTATGTCCGCATATTATCGCGGAACTGTTCCGGGGAACTGTATCTGTCAGCAAATTCTGCTACAAAGGACTCCCAGCTATTTGTGAATATCAGTCCACGGGGCAGGCTGAAAGGGAAATCCATCCCGAAAACAGTTTTTTCACTGCCACTGATCAGCTCTCTCAGAGCTTTGAGACATGCATCCCTGTCCTTTCTTCCTTCCGTGAGGTCCCCGATCGGAAAAGTTCGCAGTATCCTGAGCTTACCTTCCTGAACAAAAGCTTCGCTGATCCATATTTTCTTACACGCTGTCTTCGAGCCACTGAAGTCAACACCGTATATCCGGTGTCTTACTTCAGCAGGGTCTGATCGATCAGCTTTAATTGGGACGTTCCCCACATATGAACTCAAGTGTCATCTTGTGGGCTTCATCGTCGGTGAACTGTTTTGGCGGGGGCTTCATGAAATAAGACGAAGGGGAATAAAGGATACCACCTGTGCCACGGTTCAGGGCAAGTTTACAGCACCTGATGGCGTCAATGACAACACCTGCGGAATTCGGTGAATCTTCCACTGAAAGACGCAGCTCGAGGTTCATGGGTACATCGCCGAAGAGCCTGCCTTCCATCCTCAGGAAGCATACCTTGTTGTCGTTCTGCCAGGGTACGTAGTCGCTTGGCCCGACGTGTATGTCATCATCATCCATCCTCTGGGCGACCACCGACTGTACGGCTTCTGTCTTTGACTCCTTCTTTGATGCCAGCCTGCTCCTGTTGAGCATGTTAAGGAAATCGGTGTTACCTCCGGTGTTGAGCTGGTATGTCCTGTCGAGTCTCACTCCTCGCTTATTGAAAAGGTCAGCCAGGGTTCTGTGGGTGATGGTAGCACCAAGCTGGGCTTTGATATCGTCACCTATGATGGGTATACCCTTTTCCTCGAACCTTTTTGCCCATGTTGGATCACTTGCGATAAATACCGGCATATTGTTGATGCATGCGACTCCTGCTTCCAGTGCACAGTCAATATAGAAACGGGTTGCTTCCTCGGAACCTACCGGGAGGTAGTTCAGAAGTATCTCGGCACCGGAGTCACGCAACTCTTTTATGATCTCTTCCTTTGTTGCTTCCGGTTCGTCTGATAATAAGAATGTCCTTTTTTCATCATAAGTATTCATGTGCTCTGAAAAACCATCAAGAACACAGCCCATTCTGACCTTTACATCCGCTTTCGGGACATCCGGGCAAAAAACAGCAGTACAGTTGGGCAGCTCATATATGGCCTCTGAAACATCCTTTCCCACCTTGCGCTTATCGATGTCAAAGGCTGCAACCACTTCTATATCAAAGGGCTTGTAACCACCAATATCCCAGTGCATTAATCCTATTGCGTCGTTTTCATCCTTGGATTTATAATATTCGATACCCTGAATTAGGGAACTTGCACAATTGCCAATACCTGCAATTGCTATCCTGATCTTGTCCATTACATTACCTCTGCCAAAATAATAGTTTTCAAAATTCTGGGATTCAAATTAAATATAAACTCTTTAATGTTCGATTTTAGATAAAAAGGTTTCTAAATAAAGGTATAGGTAGCCTCATTTCCGAATATTGGTAGCATCAGTGGACCTGCTTGTCAGAGGCTACCTTCGTAAGATATATTAAGCCTTAGTCAGATAGGCAAATACAGTGGGTTTTGTTCTTAATTCTGACAAACACGCAGTATTACTGGCTAAGTTAAGTTATGATAATAATTTGTCAGGGGTATTAATATGAAAGATGTTCTACATGAAATAGCAGAGAAACTCGACAGGCTTGAATCGATAGATGAAGCAATTGCCATGGCAATTGAACTGGAGGAGGAAGGAAGGGAGTACTACCTCGAAAGGGCTTCAAGTATGGAGCATGAGACCGGTAAGAGCCTGTACAGGTTCCTTGCTGAAGAAGAGAAAAAACATGCCGAATACCTGAGGCAGTACAGGGAAAGCAAGAAAGCACCTGTTGTTGAGTTTGAATATCCGGACTTCAAGGCTTCTTTCAGGGAAGAATTCTCAGATAAAACACTCGAAGAGGTGGGAGTGTTGCTCGGCGCACTAAGATTCGAACACAAGAGTGAATTCTTTTACGAAGAACTTGCAAAGAAAGCCACCGACCAGGAACAGAAAGAGTTCTTCGAAAACATGGAAGATGTGGAGAGGAGTCACTACAAAATTATTGAAGAGCTCCTTGACTACGCAACCCAGTTTAGAATGCAGACATGAACAGGAGATATTCCTATGGATGATTATGAGCCGCTGAAGGTGGCCGAAGGTATATACTGGGTGGGTGTTGTAGACTGGAACCTGCGTGATTTCCACGGTTATGAGACTCCTAAGGGAGGAAGTTACAACGCATACCTAGTGGTTGATGAGAAAATAGCATTAATTGACACGGTAAAGGCACCTTTTGCAGAAGAGATGATAAAGCGCATAAGCCAGATAGTGGATCCTTCGAAGATCGACTATGTGATCTCAAACCATGTTGAAATGGATCATTCCAGCTCCATATCAAGAATAATGGAGGTCGCACCTGATGCGAAGTTATTTGCATCTTCCAAGGGTAAGACAGGTCTTTACGAGTACTATAAGGAAGAAGGTTTTGAGGACTGGGACCTGCAGGTCGTCGGTACGGGAGATGAGCTGAGCCTTGGAAAGCGGACATTGATGTTCATTGAGGCCACCATGCTTCACTGGCCGGACAGTATGCAGACATATGTCAAGGAGGATAAGATCCTATTCTCCAATGATGCCTTCGGTCAGCATATCGCCACATCAAAGCGTTTTGATGATGAGGTGGAGGATGTGATGGAAGATGCTGCTATCTACTATGCCAATATTCTGCTTCCCTTCAGTTCCCAGATCCTGAAGTATGTTGACAAGCTGGGTGAACTGGGAATAGGTACGGATATAATGATAGCACCTGCCCATGGAGTTATATGGCGGAAAGACCCTGCAAAGGTTATAGAAGCATACGGCCGATGGGCAAAGGGAGAAACTTCGGAAAAAGTATTGGTCCTGTATGATACCATGTGGGGCAGTACTGAGAAGATGGCAAAGGAAATAGTCGAGGGTGTACGCTCTGCAGGTGTTGAGGTCAGGCTGCGCCATCTGAGAAAGAATGACTGGAGCATGACCATGAAAGAGGTCATGGAATCGCCTGTTATTGCCGTCGGATCACCTACAATGAACAATAAGATGTTCTATACCATCTCCGGTTTTCTCACATATATGACGGGACTCCGGCCAAAGGGCAAGAAGTTCTTCCTGTTCGGTTCCTACGGATGGGGAGGAGGAGCAGTCAAGGGTATGGAAAAGGAGCTGGAATCCGCAAGATTTGAAATGCCTGTGGAAAGCCTTCAGGTTAAGTTCAGGCCATTTGAGGAAGACCTTGGAAACTGTAAGGCTATCGGGCAGAAACTCGCAGAATTAGCTAAGGAAGAGGCAAAATATTAAATCCATGTGAACAGTTTAATTTATGTAATTAAAACAGACGCGGTTTAGTAAAACAGAAGTGGTAAAAAATGAAATTCGAAGGTGAACTTGAATCGGAATTCTATGAAAGGTCTAAGAAAAATGCAGAGCAAACAGGGTACAAGCTCAACACTGACTGGGATGTGATCACCACAGCAGTAAAGGGCATCGCCAACAATAAGAAACAATACGGAGAATGGTACTGCTTCTGTCAGAAGAGATCCGGTGATAAGGAAAAGGACAAGAAGATCATTTGTCCCTGTGCTGCAAGGACGAAGGATGTTGAAACCCGTGGTGCCTGCAAGTGCGGACTCTATATTAAATAAAATCCTCCGCGCATTTGCGTGAGGACAAATACCTTTTTTCTTCTTTTTTAACCAATTCCCCGGATATTTTTCTTGAAAACATTTGATCAACAG
>DACO01000085.1:0-1875 GCA_002508635.1 Methanolobus sp. UBA118
CCTGAAAGAGCTATCCACTGTCCTTTTGTATCATCTTTCAGACTTTCCATGCTGTCATCCTCACTTCAACTATCTTTATCTCATCGTCACCCAGACTCCATCCCCCTCCCATGGTACTGACAGTCTCGTTCGTTAGAGCTACAAGCCTTCTGGCAACAACATCATTCTCAGTAGCTATGCCGTTTATTATTACAGGCTTTGTGACCACTTTACCACTGCTCAGATATACAAGATCTACGTTGTACCGGATTCCCGGCAACAGATATGCAAGTTCTTCATCCAGCTTCTCCAGATTGTCACCTATACCTGTGGATTCACCCATATCCCAGCTTGAAACACATTCTGTAAGGTTGTATTGTATTGCGGTATCAGGAGTCATATCCACAATTGCCAGCGCATCGTGAGCCAGCTGTTCCAGCTGAACATCCATGGCAAGTTCGTTCTGGGGGGTCACGATCGTAGTTCCTTGGGTAACTGCAAGCATCGTGAGTGTCATCAGTATTGCAGCGGCGAGACCTTCAAGGGTATGTATCTGTGCCCTGTCGTTCATTGCCATACCTCCACATTCAGATATGCAGGTTCATAGAGTGGTTCGCAGTTCTCTGTAAACTCAAAGTACGGAGGTGCAGACCGGGTGAATGTTATATCACTGAAAGTAAGCTCTAAACTGTAAGTCCGGTTGTATTCAAAAAGGCTTGAATTGAAGTCAAGACACAGTACGTCATCAGTATCCAGTGTACTTCCGGGGGATGAACGTGTCGCACCATTTTTTTCATATACTGTATAGTCTGCGGATGTGGTTAATGTACTTCCGTTCAGTTTCACATATTTTAAGGAAGGGTTCGTTCCGTTGATATCGAACTGACCGAGCTGAATTGTAATGTTCTCGCTCAGTGGTCCCTTTACATTGATCAGGGATGTATTGGAAGGCAGTGTAAGGTTTGTTGTCAGTTCTGTGGCATTGATATAGGCCACCCTCCCTGTTTCCACAAGCATAAGACGTGTGATTCTTGATGTTTCCCTGTCAGGTGGTGCGGGATCTCCTCTGGTGATCGCAGTATTATTTATTGAAAGGTACTGTTCATCCTTTAGAATTGATATATTGTAACCATAAGAAAAAACAGCATCATTGACGTTATCATAGAGACCCAGCCTGTCTACGAAGATGCTTTCGTTGACCTGCATCATGGCAATGATCTTATCTCTTGAGATTATGTTCGGCCGGTTTGTTGATTTTGAACTGTTGTCATCATCCACCGCAAGTCCGATTCTCATAATGTTGTTAGTGTGGGACTCCCAGTCCGTGCTGCTGGAAGTGCTGTTGCCCCACCAGCCAGGATCTTCAGTGAGAATGGTCGCTGTACGATAAGCCGTATAATCAAGGCTACTCTCGCCTGCCGAACCCGACATGAATAAACCGGGGATGAACTGAACTACGAACATAAGGGCAATAAGGAATAATGATATCCCCAGAAGAAAATCTACTGCGATCTGTCCTTCCTCATTTATCATTGGATTTATATATAGAGTATTTAATATAAAAACTGTTTGCTTTTTATTACATGTTTATAGAAAAAAAGTATTTGTTGCACTTTTTGATTTCGTAAAACAGCTACGCTATCGGAACTCTTCAATAAAATATTATTGAATAGGTAGCTGAAATTGCTTCTATTCTATGGTTACATCAAGCTCGTTACTAGTGATGTGCATATATGTGAGGATTGCATGTCCTCCGTCATAATTCAGCGTATATGTGGAATCATCCAGATTTATTTTATTATTGGATTTTTGTTGCCAGGTACACTCGATGGTGCCGTCCTGTGCCATGAGTCTCATATAATGCTGGGTGATATTATTCAGTGATTGGGTACTGTT
>DACO01000085.1:2092-2777 GCA_002508635.1 Methanolobus sp. UBA118
GTGATTGGGTACTGTTTGCGTTATTTTTCACAATATACAGGTCCGGAGTTGTTGATGTGGAACTGACAGGACCCCAGGAAAAAGCGGCATCGCTGCTGTCGTATTCCAGCATGTAGGAATCATTGAGAAAATTAATAGTACTGTTTGCTTCCTTATTAGTATAGGGATCTTCGTTAACGATAAATTCACTGCTGGAATCGCTGACCCATTCTTCACTTTTCCCTAAAGCACTATCTGTATACGTAATTGCATTAGTAGCGCCCAGTGTATTTACGGCACCCAGATGTACAGACTGGGGAGGTTTCTTTGAGATGCCATATACAAGAGTTTTTGTTCCTGATGTTGCAGTTAGTACTGATCCTGTTGGGTTAAAGTTGGATGCACTCTTTTCCTCGGCTTCGTAAAAGAAGGAGAAGTTATAGATTGGCTCTGGATTGGTGTAGTTAAGACCGGCAACATTGAATGAATATGTCAGGGGGAACGTTCCCATATCTGCTCTTGTATTCATTTCAACGATAGCTGTCTTGTTCCCGTGGTCCACAAGTGCATTAGTGGAAGTAAGGCTTTCCGCATATTCTGCCCAGCCGTCGTAGAATTCACTGTTGATATATATCAATATCTTATTGCATTCCAGTGGATTGGTGAAATTAATATTAATGCCGGTATTCGGGTAGAGAATGACAGG
>DACO01000085.1:3025-3310 GCA_002508635.1 Methanolobus sp. UBA118
TACTTTGATATTGACATCAGAGCTTCCTCCGACGGAGTCGTTCCCATTGACCTTCACGATTGGTAGTGTCATTGTCTCTCCATTATAATGGAACTCAGGTGGGGATATCATTATTGTTCCTCCGTCCGAATATCTGGACCAGACTCCTCCTCCCTCATATGCTATCACCCTGTCTCCCGAATAGTATCTCACCGTTCCCATTGAAGCATTAAGTCCTGAAAAATCCGGATAGTGGTCATAGTTCTTCCATGAACCCCATGTTCCACGCTGCGGGTAGAAACTACT
>DACO01000085.1:3538-4286 GCA_002508635.1 Methanolobus sp. UBA118
TACCATGATGAATCGGAGGACAGAAATATGATCATCATCCGACTCTCATTATAGGAATCACTGTTACCCTGCACTTCTACGTTTTCTCCCATTAGGGA
This sequence comes from Methanolobus sp. UBA118, assembly GCA_002508635.1. GTDB lineage: Archaea > Halobacteriota > Methanosarcinia > Methanosarcinales > Methanosarcinaceae > Methanolobus. The sequence continues at coordinate 3,637 of DACO01000085.1, forward strand.
AAGTGAGGTTGTCTGAAGGGGGGATTCTCCGAGCGATGCTTTGCTTGTCCTTGAGTCAAGAACGGTAAACGCCTGCTCGATTTTCTGGGATTTGGCCATCTCCTGTGTTTCACTTATCACAGGTGACGTGTACAGAAGCATCAGGCCTATGGACAACAGGCTAATTGCAAGTATTATTGAGATACCGATGACGGATGAAACCGCCAGGTCACTTTTCCATACATTTTTCAAATTCTCCACCCCTTCTCCTTATTCAGTCTATTGTAACCTTCATTGGTGAATCAATCACGTATACATCAATATTTGTAAGGTAATTCTTGCTGCAGTTTACAGTTCTGTTATTTTTATCCAGCATGACGACTGGCATTTCCAGGCTTTGGTTAAAGTATCTTCCCCAGGCTTCGAAATAGTCGCTTGTAATCGATATGTTCATCTGTGAGACATTCTCGTATCTGTATATCCTTCTCCCACCGCCGTCAGCGGTTACACTGACAAGCCCGGAACCTGACAGGGACTGGCGACCATCGATCTTAGCAATGGGTATCACCATGACGTTGTTAGCATAGGTAAAACGTGGCTCCGATATCATCACTGATCCTCCATCCTCATATTCTGCCCACACGCCTGTGTTCTCATAAGAAATATTGGTG
>DACO01000028.1:0-418 GCA_002508635.1 Methanolobus sp. UBA118
CTGCTGTCGTTCAGCAGATTCTCCACATTGACCACATTCACATGGTCCAGTTTGTCTACAGGGTCCTTAGTGTGTATAACAATATTTTCGCCTTCAATGTAAAAGAACAGGATTTCCCCGTTAAAAGGCGCTCCTTCCCTTATTCTCCATATCTTGTCAAGCTGCCGGATGAGAACCTTTTCTACCTTACTGCTTAGCTTAGTGTATTCGTCCAGTTCTTGCTCTGTCAGGAATAGATCCATTGCAAATCCCCTTTATTTGTAGTTTTGATTATCATTTATTTAAACACATATGGTTGTGTACAGACAAAGTTATTTAGATTATGAAAATGAATTTTCTTCCCGGGAGACGATGACACGCTTTAGAATAAATAAAAAGATACTGATATCCGCTTCGGCTGCAGTTATCCTTCTTGCCG
>DACO01000028.1:787-1653 GCA_002508635.1 Methanolobus sp. UBA118
ATGAAGTTTTAAGTAAAAAAATAAGCAAACAGCTTGAATCAGAAGGATTCGATGTTTCGGTTATCTCTGACTTAGACTTACAGGCAGAATATTCCTACCCGGCCTTGTTTGTATCTGTAACAGATGGAGATCTGTCCTATGCCCCCTTCTCTGCGAAGTCAGACATTGATGTAATGTATGTCTATTCTTCAACCGGAAGTTCTGAATACTTCAGAAAATTCCGGACAAGCGATGATAATGTTCCTGTAGTAGTCACATTCAGTGGCGAACACAGAAACATGTTGCTCATACGTGGATCAATTGAGCTAAGAGACAAAACACAGGGGCTGTTCTCAGCCAGATACTATGAAAGACATGTTGCCGACTCAATAGCAGAAGAAGTGGTTAAGAATGTCCGGTCAAAGTTCTGAAGGAAAAGATCATTCGCTTTCAGGAAGTCCTGTACTGAGTATAGGGACAGACGCCGAGGGTATCGTGGTCGAACGGCCTAACAGATTCCTGTGTGTCGTAGATATTGTAAAACCTGAAAAACGAAGATCTGAACTGGTGCATGTTCATGATCCCGGCAGGCTTGTGGACATAGTCTATCCCGGAAACCGTGTACTGCTCAGAAAAGCAAGCAGCGTTAAGAGAAAGACTGCCTGGGACCTTATTGCCGGGGATATCAAAGGTGAATGGGTGCTCGTAAACTCAGCGTGGCACAGGAAGATATCCGAGTGGGTACTGGATAAGAAAATAATCCCCTTTTTGAGCGATATAGATACTGTCATCCCTGAGCAAAAATTCGGAGATAGCAGGCTTGATTTCCTTCTGAGGGAAAATGAAAGGAGTTTCTGGGTGGAAGTGAAGGGCTGCACGCTTGCCAT
>DACO01000028.1:1911-4000 GCA_002508635.1 Methanolobus sp. UBA118
CTCATCAAAGCAAGGAATGAAGGGCATGAGGCCGTGATCATAATCCTTGTATTCAGACAGGATGCTCACTCGTTTGCTCCAAACGGAGAACTTGATCCGGAGTTTTCCCTGACTTTCAGAAAGGCTGTAGACTCAGGCGTAAAAGTCTTCCCGATTCAGTTCTCATTTGAGAACAATACTATACTTTTTCAGTCACTACTGCCCGTATTTGAAAACAAATAAGATTACTTTTTGTCCTTTTTTCCTTTATCGCTATCTACATCGGTCTCTATATCTGCCTCAGTTGTTTCCTGGCACCATGCATCGATCTCAAGGTCATCGGCACTCTTTGTATCATCCGCTTCAGTGGGTACTTCACACCAGTCCTTTATTTCCTCTTCCAGAGGTGGAAGTTCCAGGTCTTCTGTCTTTTTATCCTTTTTTTGTTTATCCATTCTATGAACTCCTGTAAACAGATTATTCTCTCAAACTCTTCCTTTTACCCGATAACTCTGGCTTCTCTTATATTTATAAGCTGACCCCACATGTGTATGCTCACCCGGTCATCTACAGGGTATGCAATGAAGTATATCTCAAGGTTGTCCTTCCTGAGCTCATCACTTAGATTAACAGGGTCGTATTGAGTACCGTTTTTGTCGGTGATTCCGTAGAATCCACCCTCAAGTTCTATGTAATGCACGGTGCCGTTTGCTTTTATTAATTTATCCTTGGGTATCACATTTATAGTTAGATTGAACTGTGTCTCGTTTCCTGTTATATCCCCCCAGGGACGTTTGTAGACCGCTGAAATGTTCTGCTCCTCTTCTTCTGCTACCTCGAATTGCCACTGGTGGGTTCCCCCTGCCCCGACCAATTCTTCCTCATCCGTATTTTTCTCATAGGATTCGTTTATCAGTGAAAGTCCGGGACTCGCAGAAAGGTTCCATGAATATCCAGTAGTGGGATTCTCCTCAAGTGTGATTACCAGAGTATCTCCCCTGATAGCATTTATCATTCCCCCGCTATCGTTCTGTGTAAATCTCAAGGTGATAGGTTCAACCCCGGTGCCGTCACCTGAAATGTTCTGTTCGTCCGTAATGCCTAAGTCTTCTGTATCCAGTTCTTCCCCCTCTTCCCACAGATCATCCGTACCCGGTAGCAGGGCATCGTTATTTGTCATACTTTCGGTTTCGGTACACCCCGTCACCAGTACGGATAACATGAGAATGAGAATAAAAAGTATAAACTCCACTTTCATCCACCATTCCTCCTATTCAAAATTGACTTATGAATATTTATGTCTTTTTTAACTTCCCTGTTTCATTCTGTTTAACCTGCTTATTCTCTATTATTGCATACAGTCAGTGATTTATAGTAGGGTCTACAAAAGATTGAAGGGGTAGTGCAATATGGACATGGAAAAAAAGCCGAAGGATCAGGAAAAAGGTATGGAGCATATGGACCATGACAGTCATGATGATCATGGGGGCCATATGGATCATGAAGAGCATAAAGATCATGGCAGCCACCATGCCCACATGCTCGCTGATTTTAAGAAAAGGTTCATAGTCTCAATGGTACTGACAGTTCCGGTACTTATCCTGTCCCCGGCTATTCAGGGATTTCTGGGATTTGATATTCCTGTTCCGGGCTCTAACTACATACTTTTCCTGCTCTCTGCTGTTGTCTATTTCTACGGAGGATATCCATTCCTTACCGGTTTTCTTGATGAGATGAGGAAAAAGACCCCTGGAATGATGACACTTATAGCCGTTGCCATAAGTGTTGCTTTTCTTTATAGTTCCGCAGTTGTTTTCGGACTTTCGGGTAAGATGTTCTTCTGGGAACTGGTCACGCTGATAGATATCATGCTTCTTGGACACTGGCTTGAGATGCGTTCTGTCATGGGAGCATCAAGGGCACTTGAAGAGCTGGTAAAGATCATGCCATCGGAGGCCCATCTCCTTAAGGATGATGATGTAAAGGACGTCCGTGTTGATGAATTGGAGACCGGTGATCGGGTGCTGGTGAAACCCGGTGAGAAGGTACCTGTTGATGGTGAGGTGGTAAAAGGAGAGACTAGTGTAAATGAGGCCATGCTGACCGGTGA
>DACO01000093.1:0-4397 GCA_002508635.1 Methanolobus sp. UBA118
AGGTCACCTTCGGACACGATACCAACTACCTTACCATCATCCACAACAGGAAGTCCGCTTATATTGTTTTGTTTAAGCAGACGTGCAACATCCCCTATAGTATCCTCAGGGCTGCACACCACAACATCCGGATTCATCACATCTCTAACTTTCATGGATATACCTATTGTTTAATTCTATTTCAGCATTGCCAGCCTATACTCAAACAACATTACCACAAACATTTAACTAAATGATACTTAGTATAAATAGGGGAATTATAATGGATGAAGGAGTCATATACTCACTCGGGATATGGTCTGTCAAAACCGGTAAGGAAGATGATTTTCTAAAAAACTGGAAAGATTTTGCTAATTGGACCATTCAAAATCAAAAAGGAGCTCGTAGTGTTATAATGTTGCAGGATTCAGAGCAAAAGAACAGGTATATTTCTCTTGGTCCATGGGATAATGCTGAAAGCTTGCAAGAATGGCGGAAAACTCCCGAGTTTAAGGATGCTTTTGTGAAATTCAAAGAGCTGTGTAATGAAATTGAACCACATACCATGGTAAAAATTGTAGACATGTCACCTGAACCAGTTCAAAAATAATAATTTTCTTCAAATACTCGAACCTAATAAGAATTGCATTCAATCACAAAACTACAAGCCATATAAGTATGCCATCTAGGAAGATGCAGGGATTTTTTCCAACTTGACTCTAAAATCGCAGTTGACTAAATCCGCATACTAGCCTTTATGTAAAAACCAAAACGATATCCATTTTGTAGTTTTCTGGATAGAAATTTATAAACATTAAAGGACAGTCAATCGAACCATCCCTTGGTCCTCAGACAGAACCGCACCAGCATGAGCATCACAGGCACCTCGATGAGCACACCCACGACAGTTCAATGCCCTATCATCACTGATAATGTTGCATTCCAATAGATTGGCTTCAGGAACATTGCAAGCATAAAATATTTCATTTTATTTTCACAGTGCTCTCTAAAATAACACGCATCTGTGGATTCAACCGGTAATACGTATACCTTGAGCTTTTAAATGACTCTACTACGCCATTTTGCTTCATAACAGAGAGGTGATGGGATACAAGGTTTTGTTTTTCCTTTAACGCACGTACCAGAGCTTCTACGCAGTAATCCTGTTTTGAAAGGTGGTATGCGATCTTTAGTCTAATAGGATTGCTGAACACCTTGAAGATATTGCATATACGGTCGATCTCGGTTTCATCTACGGTAATTTCATTTTCCAGGTTTTGTTCCCATTCCTTTTTCACGTTTTCATCAACAGGACAACATTTCATAAAGATATGATGAGAAACAGGTCATATATACTTTTACATATCAAATCCCTTTGATATAGAACATTTATAATTATATCCATAGAATGTTTAGTATTATATGAGAGAAGCAAAAGTATAAAAGTCAGGTTACGCACAAGTTAAAAATTTATCATATGATGCGGATTTTAACAAATGTGAGACTTACATGATCAGGACCATACTTGTACCTACGGATTTCACCATTGAAAGCGAAGAACTTCTTTCCTGCATAGGCGAATTTAAGAATGTGGGACTGAAGAAAGTGATACTACTCCATGTTGTGGATATCTTCAAAGCCCAGGGACTCGCACCGATGTTTGAGGAAAATGCAAAGGAAAGGATAGAGGAGTACAGAATTCTGCTGGAAGAAATGGGAGTTGATGCCACCACAGTCGTAGTTGAAGGAGATGTTAAAAAGACTATCGCCGGGATTGCGGATGAAGAAAATGTAGACTGCATTGTCATGGGCGCAACCACTTCAGGTTTGATCAAGGGTCGCCTGATCGGCAGGACGACTGAATACATAACCCGTAAATCGGGAAAAATAATTCTCGTTGAAAAATACAACACACTGAGGGGAACTGAAGGAGAGACATATAGAAAAGCGTGTTCTGCGAAGTTCTCAAAAGTAATGCTCCCCATTGATTTCTCAGAGAATTCAAAGAAGATACTCAAAGAAATCCGGAATCTGAAAGATGTCATTCACGAGATCGAATTTGTTCATGTAATAGAGAGTTCGAAGAACAGGGATAAACTCGAAGATAAGAAAAAACAAAGTAACTTTCTTCTCTCTGAGATGGGAGAGGAATTCGAGGATAAACATGAAGTCAAGTACATAACAAGTGAAGGCGAGACTGCGGAAACAATTGACAGGCTTGCAGAAGAAACGGATGTTACACTCATAGCAATAACAACTCACGAAATGGAATCTTTTAAGGGCATACTGCTGGGAAGTACTGCTGAGAAACTGCTCCGGAAAACAGAAAAGCCAGTATTGCTGGTTCCTGCAGGCAAAAGGTGATAATAATGGAAGAAGAACGAAAACTTGATTTTTTCAGCAAATACCTGTCCATATGGGTGGCTATCTGTATAGCACTGGGCACTGTGATAGGGTACCTTTTTCCTTCATTTGCACAGTATCTCAGTAGCATAGAGGTTGCAAACGTTTCCATCCCGATCGCAGTTGTCTTACTGATCATGATGTATCCGATAATGCTCAAGATCAACTTTGAAGAGGTACTTAATATCAAGAAGAACTCAAAACCTCTGACATTGACAGTTATTGTCAACTGGGCCATCAAGCCCTTCACAATGACACTCATTGCCTGGCTGTTCATGCGTATTATTTTCGCAAGGTTCATACCACCGGTACTTCAGGAAGAATATATAGCAGGCATGATACTTCTCGGGCTTGCTCCATGTACGGCCATGGTTCTGGTCTGGACCTACCTGGCAAAAAGCAATATCAGTTACGCACTTGTGCAGGTCTCTGTGAACGACCTTATAATACTGATACTGTTTGCACCGCTGGGAGCACTGCTCGTAGGAGTGACAACAAGCTTCCCGGTACCTATAATGACAATATTCTTCTCAGTACTGTTCTATGTGGCGATTCCCCTTTCCCTTGCAGTCATCACAAGACACACGGTAATAAAAAGAAAAGGAGTATCCTGGCTTGAGAACAGTCTCATCAGGAAGATCGAATGGGTAACTCCGGTAGGATTGCTGATAACACTTATCCTGATATTCATATTCCAGGGAGATAAGATAATCAACTATCCACTGCACATAGTGTTAATAGCCATACCTTTGATCATCCAGACATACCTGATATTCTACATCGGCTATTTCGGAGCCAGAAAACTGAAGATACCCTATCAGGAAGCAGCACCTTCCACTTTTATCGGTGCCAGCAACTTCTTCGAGCTGGCAGTGGCTGTAGCTTTGATACTGTTCGGAGCAGGCTCCGGGGCCACGCTGGCAACTGTCGTGGGTGTACTGGTAGAAGTACCTGTAATGCTGCATCTGGTCAGCATCATGAAAAGAAACAAAGAAAAATTCGATTTCGGACCCGTAGCTTAAAAGAGGAAAGAAGATATTCACAATATCGGTGGCATCATGTCCCGAATGTAAGTATGATCCATTCTTTGATTTCATCCCTGACACGCCGGAAAGCCTCAAGCTGTTCTTCCTCTGACCCAACAGCATCGGCGGGGTCTTTGAAGCTTTTGTGAATGACTTCTTTTGCCTGAGGCTGCCCGACAAGTTTTGGTTGCTCATCAGGAAGTTCAAGAGGCGTACTGCAGACCGGGCAGTTCTGCCTGGCCCGGTCACAGACCGTGATAGCAATATCAAATACCGTATCCTTAAATTCTTGTGCGGCTTTGGATCGGTGAGCGGAGATATCGAATCCTATCTCCTCCATAACCTGAATAGCCCGTGGATCAACAACAGTTGCCACGATACCGGCACTGTAGACTTCATAACTGTCACCGTACATGGATCTTAGAAGACCTTCGGCCATCTGAGACCTTGCGGAGTTGTGATAGCACAGAAAGAGGACCTTTTTCTTTTCCTGCAGCTCTGGACTTACTACTGCATTTACATTCTTTTGCATGACAACACCAGAAATATGATCAGTGACCTCCCTGAACATCGGATGTTGTTTCTTCAACAAATATTTCTACTCTCTTCTTTATGGAATCCCTGAGAATACGTGCCTGTTCCAGTTTCTCGTCATCGGTACCGGTGAAGGATTCAGGATCAGGAAAAGGCCAGTTTAACTGAACAAATGGTTTTGAGAATAAAGGGCATTCCTCTTCATGTGCTCTGTCACATACAGTGATCACATATCTGAAATGTCTCCCTTCTTTGAAAAGATCCCATGCTGATTGGGTTTTCTTTTCGCTGAGATCAAATCCCTCCTCCTCAATAACCCTCAGGACAAAAGGATTCAGACTGGTAGGTTTATATCCCGCACTTTCAACTTCAAACCTGTCCCCTCCAATCCTTTTTAAGTACTCCTCAGCTATCTGACTCCTTCCACTGTTATGCACGCAGATGAACAGTACTTTT
>DACO01000093.1:4749-5839 GCA_002508635.1 Methanolobus sp. UBA118
TTCCTAGAAGGTCTAACGGTCACCTACTTTTTAGGCGACCTATCAAAGAATATGTTCTTTCCTTTGACACTAAGTGGAAGAGCCATTGCAACATCCGCATCCATCATATCAAAATAGCATGCTGCTGCTCCCGCACTGTACAGAATACGGTTATCGACACAGAGATCCTTTGCCTTTGCAGCTGCACATCCCACTGCAATTCCCAGATCCATGTACTTGATCATACAATGCGGACCTGTGAACTCAACCTTGACTTTCTTTGTGTCAAGCATTTCCTTACATGTCTCAAAACCACAGGCTCCACAATCAAGACCGGATGCACCGGATGATTTCAGCCCGATAAGCACCAGTGAATCAGCATCCCTGACATTCTTTGCATCCCTTATCAGGAACTTCAAACCTTTGATCTCGCTGAGCTCTTCCATCTTATCTGCAAGTTCGTTTTTCTCACTTTCATCCAGCATACCGGTTACGATATCATCAATACCCTTGCCCTTTGGTGCGGTCCTTGCAGCAACAAGTATTGTCTTTGCGAGCGATTCCATTACTTCGGTTTCAGCGTTCAGTTTCATGAAAAATAGAATGAGAAACTCCTATTTATGCCTTAAGATGAAAAGATTCTCCGGCAATTGGGCCGGAGATTCAAAAATACCGGATTGACCTTATTTTAATTTCAAGGTAAAAGGCTGATAGGAGCTGAGCCTGATGAAAGGTCTTTCTTATCAAAACCAATACCTTCTTCTGTTAGTACTTTCTGAATTGCCTCATCAATAATACCAACAAGAGTGTCCTTTGGTACAAGGGTCACGGCTGACAGGAATCTCAGGTGCTGCTCGCCATCGACCGACTCATCGAGTATCTCCACAAATGGCTCTCCATGTGCGGATGTAAGGTTGGCCTTTATTAGTCCTTCCCCGAATTTCATGGTCATCTTCACATGACCTATGAACTCAGGGTTTACTTCCTGAAGTTTCTCCTTAATCTGGGACAGCAGATGTACAAGGATATTTGTTACCCGGTCAGGGTGCAGCTCATCGGCATGCAGTGAATACTCACCGGAATAGTTACCGACATCTGACATCTCAATAGA
>DACO01000162.1 GCA_002508635.1 Methanolobus sp. UBA118
AGGAACAGGTGGATAATATGACAGGAGAAGACCTTGCAAAGAAAAAACATGAATGGATGAACAAAATGGAAAAAGAAGGAAGAATGAAGTCTAACCCCAGCGAAGACCATGCCATAGGACTCAGGACCCTTCAAAATCCGGCACGTCGTAAAATACTCGGGATGCTTAAGGACTGTCCGCTCTGCATAGAAGAGATCGGTGAAAAGTTGAATATCAGCAACACACAGGCAAAGTTCCACGCAGATATGCTGGAGAATGCACTATATATCGACAAAGTAGATAACAGTGAACCCACAATGTATCAGCTATCTCCCCGGGGTGAAGCTTTTCTAATGAATGTGGAGGAGAGCAAATAATGACCATACAGGATAAAGCCGATGAGATCGACAGGAAAATCGGTTTTTACAGCATGAAAAAAGCTATCATGCAAGATGGAGCTATTGACAGGAGAACAAAGAAACTCCTTGCAGTTGCAAGTGCGGTTGCTGTGGGTTGTGACACCTGTTTTTCCACAAACCGGAAATTTGCAAAGGAAGCAGGCATTTCAGATGAGGAAATCGAGGAAGCAATATTAGTTGCCTCACTGATCAGGCTGGGTTCGGGACTGAACTATACCTGGAAAACGATAAGTGATGAGTGATGGATATGCCAGATTAGAAGAATCCACATAACTTTTTTAGAGAAAACGTTATAGGCATAGACCTCAGACTAAAACAGAGCAGATTCTGCTATCTGGCATCTTTCCATTTTAAATTGAGGCTATTCCATGGATAAAAAAAGAAAAAAGGTGGCAAAAGTAGCACCTTTGCATCCTTGTGATGAAAGAGGAAACAATAATACACAGCATTCCCCATTGCTTTCACCAAAAAAAGATACGAAAAATGTATCCTGGATACCTCAGGATCCTGCAAGTCCAAAAGAGGAATTCACCGAGCTTATAACCCAAAATCTGAAAGCTGAAGGATTCGATGAGATCTCCTCAAGGATCATAGGAGTGCTTTTCATAGAACCCGAGGAAATGTCACTTGAGGAGATAGCCATAGAAACAGGATACAGCCTGTCTGCTGTCAGCACTGCCATGAAGAACCTTTCTCAGTTCCACATTGTCAGGAGATTCCAGAAACCGGGTTCAAAGAAAGCTTTCTTCTTTCTGGACAAGAATCTCATATCAATTGGTGCGCAGGCACTGAGAATCAAATACGACAATGTGATACTTCCATCCAAAAGGATATTGCCAGATATCATTGAAAAGTATGAGCAGGAGAGCTCTGAAAAAGCTCGCAATGAGCTGGAGATCATTCTACGCTACTACAGGCAAATAGTAAAACTCGAATCTGTGGTCGGGGATTTTCTGGATGAGATTGAAAACATCGTTCTTGACGAAGAGTGATTAAACATTATTTTCACCCAGCTCGCAACACAATTATTAACCATCCCGACTATGTAGGTATCCTCAAAATTCAAGGATGAGAATTATGGACGGGAAAAAACAGATATACCTTGCAGGCCCCCTTTTTTCGAAGGCTGAAAGGGACTTTAACTTGTATCTAAGGGACAGATTGGTGGAGATCGGATTCAATGTATTCCTCCCGCAGGAGGACGGGGATGATACAATTTCAAGCCGGCTTGAAGATCGGATGAAGAATATCTTCATCAATGATGTGAAGGGTATTGATGAATCGGATATTGTACTTGCCGTTCTGGACGGTGGCAGTGACGTAGATTCCGGAACAGCATGGGAAATGGGATATGCCTATGCAAAAGGAATACCTGTGCTTGGTCTTAAAACAGATTTCAGGACATTCGGAGATGAAGGGATTGTCAACCTTATGATGGAGATGTCAATGGACAGACTGGAGAGGGACGTCGAGGATATCCTGAAAGTGCTTGAAGATTACAGATAAGCCGCACTTTTTTGATAAAACAACCAGCTCTTTTTCTTTTCTATAGTAACTGCCGGCCAAATCGGATACGTTCTTAACAGTTGCCATCATCTTTATTCCAAAATCCAATGGAAAGGTGGCATGTTACAAAGGTTTACTTCCCTGTTCCCGGTGTGGGCAATACTGTTCTCGGTAGTCGCTTTGTTCTATCCGGACATATTCATGCCCTACAGCAGTACCATTCCCTTACTGCTCGGGATAGTGATGTTCGGAATGGGCATGACGCTTTCCATCAGTGATTTCCTGCTTGTTTTCAAGAGACCCGGAGTAGTACTTTTCGGAACTGCGATTCAGTACATTCTGATGCCGTTGATCGGTTTTGCCATATCAATGGCCTTCTCGCTTTCACCGGAGCTTACCGCAGGTGTCGTACTCCTTGGTTCATGTCCCGGTGGTACTGCTTCCAATGTCATATGCTATCTTGCAAAGGGTGATGTTGCACTATCCATTGTTTTGACCTCGGTATCAACCCTCCTGTCCTTTGTGGCCACACCACTGCTCACATGGATCTACATCGGCCAGACAGTACCTGTTGATGTCTACGGGATGGTTATCAGCATCCTGCAGATAGTAATAGTACCTGTAGCCATGGGCATAGGACTCAACACTCTACTTGGTACCAGGATTGACAGTGTCCGGCATGTGTTTCCCGCAATTTCAGTTGTCACCATAGTTTTCATAATAGCAATCATCATGGCCCTGAACAGGGAAACTGTGATGACTGCCGGTCTGCTGGTCATAAGTGTGGTTGTCATACATAACCTGCTCGGGCTTGCTGGTGGTTACGGTCTTTCAAAACTTGCAGGTTTTACTGAAATTGAAGCCAGGACGATTTCCTTTGAAGTCGGAATGCAGAACTCCGGACTCAGCGTTGCCCTTGCAATCGAGCATTTTTCAGAAATAGCAGCCCTTCCGGGTGCACTTTTCAGCATATGGCACAATATATCCGGGTCCTTCCTTGCATCTTACTGGTCAGGTAAAGAAATTCGGGAATAAGTACACTGCTTAAGGAAAATTAAAAAATAAAAAGAAGCTTTCCGGAAATTATTCGTTCAGACAGGCTTTTTCCTTGATATCCTTTTCAAAGACTTCCCCGTTTGGCTCTTTCTCAGAGAATATCTGGCCTTCAAAACAGTAGACTTCGGCACCTTCTGACCATGCATCAGGAGGAAGGCCGGCTTTTAGGCAAGTATGGCTCAAAAACTCTACCTCATCCATTTTATTCTCCGGTGCCACCTGAGGAAGAAGCAAACCCTGCCTGTAACCACTCTTGACTATAAGACCATGCCTGCCGATCTCAATAGAAGACGGTAGATCCTCGGGTTCCACATCCATTTGCCGGGGCTGTGTAAGAACAGTCACCTCCACCGTAACAAAGGTCATCTCATCGATACGCACAGGCGGAAAGCGAGGGTCCCTGAAACCTGCCGAGATGGCCGAATCCGTTATCGCATGTTTCAAAGGGGAATCGGCATACGGATGACCTATGCATCCTCTCAGTTCCCCGCTTTTGTTAAGGGTTACGAAAACTCCCCTGGGTTCGTCAAAAATAGACGGAAGCTGCATCTCCGAGCCGTCTATCATCTCTCCTGTACGCAGGTATGTCTCTATCGCATCCCTTGCAAGATGTACAGCCGTCTTGCCATCTTCTTCCGTAAGCAATACTGCTTTATCTTCCATACACACACTCCGATTAAGTTGATTACTGCAGGCTCAGTTTACTTAACAACCTGCATGTCTTTACAGACTATAATCTAAAATGTGTAGCTCATCGGTTATGTTTGTATCGCGAGGCAGCCTTTTTAAAAGCCTCGATTCCCGGCAGAACCATGCCTGCAAGATAATCGATACAGGCCCCGCCTCCGGTACTAAGATGGGAGAATCTGTCATCATATCCCAGATTTCGAACCTCTGCAGAGATGTGACCTCCACCGGCTATGGAATATTCCGAGTGCACCGCCGCCTTTATTATCTCATGGGTCCCCAGTGCAAAAGGCTCAACTTCAGAAAGACCTGCGGGTCCGTTGAGTACGACCGTCTTTGCATTCCTGAGCTCTTTTGAATAAGCAACAATAGTCTCGATACCAATATCATTAATAGGGAAACCGTCTGCTGGAAGCTCATCAACCATAACCTCAACCCTCTTTCCATCATCGTTGAGTGCAACATCTATGGGGAGCCCGATCTTACCGTCAAACTTGCCTATTATCTGCTTTCCACGTTCGATCTGGTCAAGGTATCCCTGGGATTCTATGAAATCCATACTGGTCTTGCCTATGTCAACACCGCTGGCAGCAAGCATGACGTTTGCAACAACACCGGTCAGGAGCACACGGTCAGCACTTCCATTGGTAAGTACGTTCTCGGCAACCTTAAGCGAATCGTCCACCTTTGCGCCACCCAGCACAAAGATACAGGGACATTCACTACCCTTAAGACCCCTGTCAAGGGAAGTTATCTCTTTTTCCATAACCCGTCCGGCTCCGCTTGGCAGAACCTCTGTAAAGCCGGTGATCGATAGCTGGGATCTGTGTGATACGGCAAAAGCATCGTTGAGGAATATATCTATAAGAGGTGACAGTTTTTTTACCATATGGGTCTGAGCATGTTCTTTTGCAGGACGTTTCAGGCTTTCCTCGGCATAGAACCTGACATTCTCAAGCAGTATGACATCCCCTTTTTCCATGGAAGCTATCCTGGTCCTGGCATGACTTCCGAAAATATCGTCCACATACTCAACCTCTTTACCCAGATACTGCGACATCCTTTGAGCATGTGGTTTCGTGGTCGTGAAATCACTTTTTCCGGCCCGGCTCTGGTGTGCCAGTAAAACAACCTTGGCATTATCAAGGTCCTTTAATGTGGGAATATGGCTCTTTATCCTCATATCATCAAGGATATTCTCCTCAGGGTCCATCGGTACATTCAGGTCCACTCGCACAAGGACAGTTTTTCCATCCACATCAAAATCATCGATAGTAAGATAATCTCTAGAAGTCAAAGTTCCATCACCGTTATATTTGTCACCTGTAATCTCTGGCAATATAGACTCTATATACATAATATGTTTATGTGATATAAATACAGACAATTATCATTAGTTTTGATGTGAATAGACCGGCACAATTATATTTTTTGTGCATACCGGTCGAATTGTCTCTGCTAACTATAGTGCTAAATGAATATTTAAGTCAACCCTAATCCAAAAACTAATATTAATTGACCCGTAATTTTCAACGGTGATAATATGAAGATTATAGGAATTTCAGGAAGTCCTAAGCCAGGCGGTAACAATGATCAGCTTATAGAGAAGATGCTTGGTATAGCAAAAGACAGAGGTTTTGAAACCGATAATATCCTTATATCGGATTCGGAAATTGCCCCCTGCACAGCATGTGGAGTCTGCGGAAAGGGAGAAAAGTGTCCGATAGATGACGACATGCAACCGGTCTATGATAAATTATTAGAGGCAGACGGTATCGTGGTCTCATCCCCGGTATACTTCGGAACCATGACCGCACAGCTCAAAGCACTCTGTGACAGAAGCGTCCTGCTCAGAAGGCAGGGTTTCAAACTGAGCAACAAGGTGGGTGCAGCAATGGCTATCGGCGGATCAAGAAACGGTGGTCAGGAAAAAACAATACAGTCAATACACGAATGGATGCATATCCATGGCATGGTTGTTGTAGGCGACGGAGGACACTTCGGAGGAATACTCCGCAAACCTGCCGCAGAAGATGACGAAGGTATGAAAACAGCAGAAGATACCATCAATAAGATGTGTGATGTTCTGGAATTGATGAAATAAGCATAAATCCTTTTTCAGGGGTTCAGATCCCCTGTTCTCATTTTATCTCCCATAACAAACGATTTAAACAAATTGATACAATATTGTTCTGGGGAACAATATTCCAAACGGTGTTATAATGGGAGAAAATACCAGTCTTCAGACAGAAGATCTCAAGTTCGACCCACCTGATGATTTTGTAAAGAATGCAAATATCAATGACCCTGAGATCTATAGAAGAGCGGATGATAATCCAGAGGGATTCTGGGAAGAACAGGCAGAAGAGATCGAGTGGTTCAAAAAGTGGGATCGAGTGCTTGAATGGGATGCACCTCATTCAAAGTGGTTCAGCGGTGGAAAACTGAATGCATCATACAATTGCCTTGATGTCAATGTAAAAAAGAATCCGGATAAACTCGCTATTATCTGGGAAGGCGAGAACGGAGATATCAGGAAATATACCTACAGAGAGCTTCTTGAGGAAACTTCCCGCCTTGCCAATGCACTCAGGGAGCAGGGTGTGAAAAAAGGCGATATTGTTACTATCTATCTGCCAATGATACCCGAGATTGTCATATCCATGCTCGCATGTGCCAGAATAGGTGCTCCACACAGCGTGGTGTTTGCCGCCTTTTCCGGGGGTTCGCTATGTACACGGATCGAGGATGCAAAAAGTGATCTTATCATAACCTGTGACGGTTACTACCGCAGAGGAAAGATAGTCGAGCAGAAAAAAAAGGTAGATATCGGATTGAGTTCGTGCGAGTCTGTGAAAAAGGTCATCGTGGTCAAAAATCTCGGAAATGA
>DACO01000004.1 GCA_002508635.1 Methanolobus sp. UBA118
TGGGGTGATGGTAGTTCAACTCCTAAATACTGCACATGGAATGGCTCGTGGAGCGATGAAAAATCTGCATCCACTATTGGTTTTTATCCATCACAATGGGTTAAGTTGATATCGAGTCCTAATTCCAATGAATTGTTCTTGGTGACTTCGGGTCTTGGATATAGTTCGTATTATCCGTATATTTCATATTCAGACATTAACATCCAGAAATGGGATGGTTCTTCATGGGGTACTGCGTCGAATATCGAAACATATTCAACAGATAATTATGAATGCTTCGATCTTGCATTTTCCGGAAAGGGCGCTTCTGCCAAATCCATTTCCTGGAATCAGTGGACTGCCAGTGTAACATCAACTCTGGAAAATGATTCCCTCTCCCACCTTGAAAACGCCATTGACACGATGACAGCGGACGGACTTACTGCAATAGATGAAGGTATGTATGCTGCCAATAATGAGCTGTCCTCAGTGGATGGTAATTCCACAATGGTGATTATGACGGACGGTCTTGACAATGCAGGTTATCATTCCCTGCTTGAGGAGGCTTACCGGGCAAAGGAGAACAATACCATCATATATACTGTGGGTTTTGGTAATGACGAATCCGAAGTGGATCCCGTGCTTGCTGAGGTCGCAGAGATCACAGGTGGTGAATACTACTTTGCACCAAACTCCAGTGTTCTGAAGGATATCTTCCAGGGTATTGCCATGCAGATAACCAACTTCTCAGCAGGCGGTCCTGTATTAAGTGTACATGTGCCTTACAATTACATAACCCCGCTTTCAGTGGCAAAGGCTACATACATTACGGGAAGCAGTAATTCCACAACGGGTAATGCAACTTTGTTCGTAGCACCCACAGCACCAGCTATAGGTAATGCTGAACCCACGATCACAACTTCCGGCACCAGATCTGTACTTGAATGGCAGATGCCCACTATGGGTTCAGGTGACAAATGGGGAATATGGTACCAGATGAGGGTGGATGGTGCAGGCTATGTGCCTATAATCATGCCTTCGTCCACAGTTACATACACTGACCTCGATGGTGAGAATGTTACTGTCTATGTGCCTGCCAGTGGAAGTGCAAGTCTGGGAGGAAATGTTGCAGGTGTTCTCACATATTCTCTTGGCAGTCTGGAAATGGTACCGGATGATCATCTTGTATTGATTGACAATTCTTCCAGGATAACTTTGACCGTAGAGGATGTAACAGGCAATTCAAGTTTTGCCTATGTAATACTTGAAACCGATCTGGGTTATTTCAACAATTATCAGAATCCTGTAAATATAACTGTAGTAGGATCGGACACAGTTGATTTCTCAAGTGCTATCGCAGGAAAGGCCCACATTACTGCCCGGGCATATAATATCAACAATGTAAGCGATATGCTTACAGCAAAAGATATGCTTGTGGTAAGACCAAAAGGGATGATAACAATAAGTTAAATCATCTCTTTTGTATTCTATTTCTACCATCTGTTCTGAAAAAAGAACTAAATATGTGATTCAGCTAGGTTGAACTTATTTTGATATTCCAGTTGAGATCAGCGGCAAAAAATATTCTCTTTAGTATTGCCTGTGTTCTTCCGCAGACTGATCGGCAAAATTGAAAAATAGTGTAAAGAAATCAATTTTTAACTGATATCAACATCGACCACATGTCGGCTAAGTATCAGGAACGTATCCTTTCTTACAGCAGAAACCACTGAAGAATTGCTGTTGATGATCTCAAAACCATTCTCATCAAGGAACTTTTCCCATTCAGGTGCATACCTACTACTGAGATTTACAGTAAGATCGCTTGTCCCGCTACTCGCACTCATCTGACTCTCATTGTTCTTCATTGTGATCGTTGCGATACCGTTTCCGGAAACAGATTCGTTGCCACTCACAGATACGATTCCAATGGTCGTTGAATTGACATTATTTATAGTTCCGGTGTATATGCTGGGTTTTGATACCATTACACTGGAGTCTGGAGGATAATGTTTGAACACTCCTCCCATTTCATACGTAATCGTATTATCTTTCCTCAAGTATTCTATCTCTCCGGCAGTATAATACGTAGTGTTACTGTCATAACTAATGGTTATTGATGAGCTGTTGCTCGCTGAGAGTGTAGATTCCTGAAGTTTCATCTGAAGTACTTTTACAGGTGTCTGGTCAAAAGCAACCCTGTCCATATTACTTTGAAGGACTATGAAATTCTGTTCTGTGCTTTCGAATACGTTTGCATCTATGTTTGACTGCAGGGCAGGATAACCGATAGCATATATTACACCCATTGAAAGGGTAACTATCGCAAACAAAAGGATGTATCCCAGTGTTTCCGAGACTGCTGCATTATTTCTATCTTGTTGAGTCATAGCTGATCATATGTTCTGTAGAACTGCTCTGAGCGGTACCATTGATTGGCATTGTTGAAGCTATTCCGCCGATTGTCACTCGCACTTTCTTTCCTGTAGAATATGATATCACTTCTATGATCTGGTCGCTGGTGGCGGCATCGGCGTTTATATGGTATGTGCCTGTACCAGCTAGCGCAGGTATCCTGTACTCTGTTTCCATCTGTCCGTTGGATGGCAGGATGACATACATATCCGTTATCATTGTGCTCATCATGTTTCCTATATCGGTGAATTCATCCTCTACTACCACTTCATTAGGGCGATCCAGGAAGACCTGGGTTGAATTGAGGAACAGGATCGCAAAAAAACCAACACATACCACGGAGAGCATAATATATTCGATAAGTGAAGAAACTCCCTCTTCATTCCTGAAAAAAACCTTCATTTATTCACCTCTATTATTTCGGGAGCGGACACGTAGTTTGTTTTTGCGTCCCGGAAACTTATATTTGCCCAGACAAGTCCACTGGATGAGGAATTATTATATGTCATATTTGCCAGTGTAACATCTATTGTTTCACCATGTAGCGCATAGATATATCTCATCTGTGAGCTGCAACTATCAAAGATAGCTGCATAGGCAGTGGAAATGCTCTGGTTGCTGCTTGCATTGATTTCCCTTGAAAGATCCATGGCTATTCTGGCATTTTCCCGGGTTTGCAGATTCAATTCCCTTATATTCTCCTTTGGCAGTTCCAGTGCAGCGTTTGAAGAATAAAAACCTGCAACAACTGCCTGATTTGCCAGAAGTGCAAGTGATATGATTATTAGTGATATGACCAGCCCTGAAAGAGCTATCCACTGTCC
>DACO01000001.1 GCA_002508635.1 Methanolobus sp. UBA118
CAGGTGGAAAGTGCTCTGGAGTACTGGAGCAATGGCGGTAACGGCCAGCTTGAATACACACCGGAATTTGTCATAGTCGAAGAGGACGATGCGGACATCCTCATAATGTGGGTCGAGAACCTTGAAGAGGATGCAGGAGTCCAGGATGGCGTTGCAGGTTATGCAAAACCCTATGTGATCAATGGCAGATACGAGCGAGTGGAGATCGTGCTGGAGGTGGGTAACTATCAGGGATATTCATGGAGGCAATACGGAGATACCACCATGAGAGATCTTGCCAAACATGAAATCGGACACGCCCTGGGACTTGGTCACAGCAATGACAGAGGAGATATCATGTATCCAAGCTACGACCAGAAACTAGAAGCTGACCCGCTACTTCTTGAATCCACACGTCCCTACCTGATAGCCGGCATGATCATAGCATCCTCGATAATACTCTATTACGGAATCGGATGGATGCATTCCAGAAAGAGAAGAGAGAAGCTCGAAGAAGAGGTATTCGGTGAGCAAGACGATGAAAGATAAGACCGTTTTCCAGGCCATACTGCGCTATTTTAGCGGAGAGGAAGTTGATTTTTCAGATTATGAACTAGACCTGTCAGAGCTTACGGAATTCCAGCAAAAGGTACTTACAGAGACCAGGAAGATCCCCTATGGTGAGACCATCACATACAGGGAACTGGCCTGTCGCATCGGAAAAGAAGGTGCTAGCCGGGCCGTGGGAGGAGCGCTTTCCAGAAATCCCTATCCCATAATAATACCATGCCACAGGGTAGTCTCATCTTCCGGCACTGGCGGCTTCTGCGGGGAAAACTGCGGAGAGAAGGTCGAGTTCAAGCAAAAGATGCTTGAAATGGAAAGAAAAGCCCTATCAGATAAGTGATATAGTAACTATAAAGTCCTGCAGGTCAGTAAAAGAGGAGAGAACATGTTTGGGTGGACAGGAAGAACAATAATCGTTGATCTTGAGAACAATGCAGTTACCGAATCAAGGACAAAAAAGAAAGATGCTGAGAAGTTTTTAGGAGGCAGAGGAATTGCCTGTGCTCTGATGAGCCGGATGGCAGAGCCGGAAGTTGAACCATTAGACCCTGAGAATCCCCTCATCTTCAGCACCGGGCCACTTACCGGAAGCTCTGCACCGCTTTCAGGACATTTCAGTATCTGCACAAGATCACCCCTTACAAAGGGTATCTTTGACTCCAACGCAGGAGGATCCTTCGGTTCGGAGATGAAATTTGCAGGCATAGATTCTCTTGTAATAAAAGGAAAGACAGAAAATCCTGTTTATCTGCATATAGAGGATGAGGAAGTAGAGATACTGCCTGCGGACCACCTATGGGGGAAGAATACCGCTGAAACCACCGGCCTGCTGGAATCTAAGGGAAAAGTTGCATGCATAGGCAGGGCCGGAGAGAAGATGCTCCCCATGGCCAGTATTGTAAATGACAGAATATATGGAGGTCGAGGAGGACACGGAGCCGTGGCAGGTTCAAAGAATCTCAAGGCTGTGGTCGTTAAGGGAAGCAATGAGCCTGAGATCGCAGACAGGGATGCTTTTGAAAAGTCTGTGGAAAAGGCAAACAGACTGCTGGTTGCAAATCCGCCTGCATCCAAAGGACTCGCAGAGTACGGGACACCGGTATTTGTGAACCTGCTCAACCATATGGGAATCCTGCCTGCCGAGAATTTCCGAAAGAAGGATTTCCAAGGAGCTGAAAAGATCTCCGGGGAATTCATCGCTGAAAACTATGAGATCAACGAAACTCCATGTGATGCCTGCCCCATTGGTTGCAGGAGAAGATTTACCGATGGAACACCCGTACCCGACTATGATGTCATCTGGGCTTTCGGGCCGAATCTGGGCAACAGCGACCTGAAGACGATTATCGAACTTAACAACATCTGCCTTGATTACGGCATGGACCCGGTATCATGTGGTGCTTCAATTGCTTCATATATGGAACTGAACTCCTTTACAGTCGGGGATATCGACCTGAAAGCCACACTTACAGGAATAGGAGAGGGAAAAAGTGAGCTTTCAGGGGGCTCTCATGCTTACCTCTGCTCACAGGGTGCCACAGATATCGACATGAGTGTCATGGGACTTGAGATACCGGGATATGATCCCGGAGCTTCGGCCGGTATGGCCCTTGCATATGCAACTTCCAACAAAGGAGCCTGCCATTTGAGTGCATTCATGATCGCACCCGAGGTTATGGGTAAACCCATGCTGCTCAAAAGACAGAGTTTCGATGGCAAGGCCGCACTTGTGCAGTACTTCCAGAACCTTGCAGCGGTCATCGATTCGCTTGTGCTCTGCCCTTTTGCATTCTTTGCTATGAGTGAGGTTGAGCTTGTATCCCTTCTTAATGCTGCAACAGGCATGGACTATTCCGCAGAGGAACTGTTGCAGGCGGGAGAGCGAATATACAACCTTGAAAGAATCCTTAACAGGACAGATGCCACCCATGAAAAGGAAGACATTTTACCTGGAAGGTTCTTCGGGGAGAACGGTATCGACAGGGAGCAGTTCAGGAATGCCTTATCGGACTACTATCATTTCAGAGGATGGGATACGAACAGAGTTCCTACTAAGGAAAAACTTAAGGAACTGGATATTGCAGTAAAAAATCAGACTGAATTTGCTTAATGAGTACTGATATAACCGGAATTGATGAAAAACAAACAATTTGATTTATATAGTTGAATGTTTAACTTAGTGCCTGCTATAAAATGGTTCCGGTTTCTGTATTCAGAGGTAAATTTGATATACTGAACACGGAATTATACAGCAAAATCATTATCACT
>DACO01000060.1 GCA_002508635.1 Methanolobus sp. UBA118
GGCAAATCAGACTGAACAGGGAGATATGAATATAGAAGAGAGCGCTCAGGCTGTAAGGGATACGGAACTGCGTATCAGGGGTATTGAGGTAAATGAGATCAGCAGGGATGTGGTCGATCTGACTTTGACCTTTGCTGTCTCTAATCCCGGGGATACTACGGTGGAACTCGAAAGAATGGAATATGATATCTACGCTAACGATGTGAGAATGGGAGAGGGGACCTTTGAGGAACCCATTGAGATACCCCCGGATGAAGAAATAGAAACGACAACAAACTTTGTAGGATCGGTTTCAACAGCACCGGCAGCAATCCTCGGTGCTGTGACGGAAGGGGAAGTTGTATGGACCATGGAAGGGACCATGTTCTTTAATACGGAATCGGGAACAGTTGAGCAGTCATTTTCCAGAGAATTCCAGAGAGGAGAAGGACAATAAGGTCCTTTTTTTAAAGAGTGTAAGGAAGTGGAATGAATGGAAAATAGGCCGATAGGTGTGACGATCCTGGCAATCCTGGCCGGGATTTTATTTGTATTGAACGCTATCATAACACTTCGTTTTCTGGGTTTTTTACCTTTTATAGGTCCGCTGGACACGCGTATCTTCAATCTGTGGTACGCTCTGCTCTACGGTCTGCTGGCCTATATCTGGTTCTGGGTGGCCAGAATGCTCTGGCAGGTAGACCCACAGGGGTGGATGTTCGTTGCTTTTCTCTCAGTCATGAACCTGAGCTTCGATTTCATTATTCTGATAACGGGCGGCTCATGGTATGATGTGAACGCCTCGGTAATACTGAATGCCCTGGTCCTGATCTACGTTATGTTGCCCGGTACAAAGGAGGCTTTCGGGACTGATTGATGTTTAGATGGACTAGTTATCAGTACTACTGAATTGTGATATGTAACTGAGTGTCAAAAAGTCTAAACTTGCAGAATATAAACAACTAATGGGGATTTGGGTTTTGGCTTGTCTGAATGAACCGGGTTTTGATTCTCAGTTGATTCAGGTGCATACCGGGTAGGAGGGTTTGCTATGATGAAGAAATGGTCGGTGCTGATCACACTTTCAATGGCGATGTTCATTATTGTGATCGACACAACGATAATGAACGTGTCCATATCGGCTTTGATCGAAGATCTGGACACCACTGTAAGCGGTATCCAGGGAGCTATCTCGATCTATGCACTTGTCATGGCATCGTTCATACTCATCGGTGGTAAACTGGGTGACATTCTGGGCAAGAAGAGGACATTTCTGATCGGTACGGTATTTTTCGGTATAGGCACTTTCACTGCTTCCATAAGTCAGGGGCTGGGCACATTACTGATAGGCTGGTCTGTTATCGAAGGTCTGGGATCAGCACTGATGCTGCCCAATATACAGACCCTGCTGAGGGACGAATATCAGGGAAAGGATCTGGCTTTTGCCTATAGCATAGTCAGTGCTATCGGTGCTGTGGGAGCGGCCGTAGGTCCCATTGTGGGTGGTTACCTGACAACATTTTATACCTGGCGCTGGGCTTTCCTGCTAGAGGTGCTGGTAGTGGTCTCGGTGCTGGTGCTTAGCAGAAGCATCAAGGCAGATCTGCCGATGGAAGGAAAGCCGAAGTTTGATTTTGCAGGCTCATTCCTGTCCGTTCTGAGCCTTTTCTCCATTGTCCTGGGAATTCTATTGGGACAGGTCTACGGATTCTGGCTTGCCAAGCAGCCTTTTGTGATCGGACCTTTTGAAATCGCTCCTTTTGGCCTTTCCATTACCCCTGTCCTTATCGGACTTGGAATATTATTGCTGATGTTGCTTTTCAGGTGGGAAAAGCGGCAGGAGGAGACCGGTGGCGATGGCCTGTTCAAACCTTCGCTCTTCAATGTACCCGGCCTTTTCCCCGGATTTTTTGTCCGTAGTCTTCAGATGGGCCTTACTGCTGCCTTTCTCTTTACCTTCCCACTGCTACTGCAGCTTACCTTCGAGTTCACTGCAATGCAGACGGGCTTTGCACTTCTTCCCCTGTCGGCAGCAGTATTGGTGGCTGCCATAGTAGGGGCCAGACTGACAGCCAGGTTCATAGCAAAGCGCATCATCCAGGCAGGATTTTTGCTGATCATCTTTGGTCTTGGGATCGTGGCAGCAACTGTGAAACCGGATGTACAGCCATCGGACCTGAGCTATGGGGTTGTGTTCGGTGCAGGTATAGGACTGGTGACTTCCCAGATCTTGAACCTCATTTACTCCTCGGTCGACGAGCACGAGACTCCTGAAACCGCAGGTATTACCGGCACCTTCGAACAGCTTGGCAACTCCATAGGTGTAGCTCTGGTGGGTACTATAATGATTGGTACTCTGATGACAGGTCTGACGGTAAGTATAGAGGACAGCACTGCGATTCCACAGCAATATAAACCGGAACTCAACGCGGCTGTAGAAGATGGTGTGCAACTGGTTTCGGACACCCAGATCCAGGAATGGCTGGAAACATCTGATGCAGATGCCGAACTAAAAGCAGAGATCATGGATATTTACGCTGCTGACCGGACCCAGGCCTTTAAGGTAGGGATAGCTTTCCTGATTTTCTTAGCTCTGGTGGGGCTGGTGTCCACGGCCGGTCTGTCAGACAGAAAACTGGTGGAAAAATAAGCGGAACAGTGTGTCTTTACTGAAGATGATGCGAAACTGTCCTCTTTACTCATCTTTCTTAGTATACGTTCAAAATGGATTAGTATGAACCATCCAGAACTAAAGTAATAGATGCTCAACCGGGGTTAGCATCTTGAATTTTGGCAAATGGGGATTTATCATAATTCCAGCTGTAAACAGAATTGCCATCTAAATAGTAAGGAGTGAAATCAATGAGTAAGGAAACGATAAACGAGGGACAAGGTGCTGAAAGTGTGGGTATGTTTGTAGCTGCCTACGTAGAAGAGATGGGTGCAGACCATGCTTTAGATAGTTTGAAGCAGTCCAAAAAGCACGGCGGCTTTTACTACGATGATGCTGCCGTGGTGCGTCACGATGCCAAAGGAAAAGTACACATCAAAGAGACGGGAGATATGAGTACCGGCAAAGGTGCCGGGATTGGCACCCTGATCGGCGGCGTCATCGGTCTGTTGGGGGGACCGGCAGGTGTGGTCGTTGGTGCCGGTGCGGGTGCCGTAGTAGGTGGTGCCGCAGCTCATCATGATGCCGGCTTTGACAACAAATCTCTAAAGGAGATCGGTACCTCTCTACCTTCCGGCACTTCGGCCCTTGTTGTTACAACCAGCAAGAAATTTGTTGAAGAGGTGCGCAAGCATACTCCTAAAACGGAGACACTTACGATGGCCAAGGAAATTTCCCACGAGATCAGTGACCATCTGGCCGCCCGCAAGGATGTATTGCTGGCTATGGATCTGACCATGGATGGAATAGCGGCTAGCGAGGTTGTTTCCTCTCCTGAGGAAGTTGAAGTATTTGGCATCGCTGTCTCTGAGGAGGAAGCAGTTGCCGGTGCGGGTGAGGTCACATCAGAGGGTGCTGTGGAATTCGCTGCTGTCTCTACAGGGGAAACGAAGAAAAAGGAATAGAATGACTAAGAGAATTAAGCCTGGCTATTGATGGCGATTTGCAATATCAGGGCTGGCTCTCCTGCCGGGAAAGCCAGTTCTCAGGAAAAACGGACAAGAAATAGTCACCCTATTCTGGTTCTTTTACCTTTTCTTCGCTTTTGCTTGGACCCAGCAACATTCCCAAACTCTTTGTCTCCTCAAAACTATCGAGTATAGATTTAACAGCCATCGTGAGAGGAACTGAGATCAGTGCTCCGGCAGGTCCCAGCACGAAGGCCCAGTAGACCAGAGATATGAATACAACTGAAGAATAAAGTTCCAGTCCCCTTCCTGCAAGTGAGGGGAAAATCACATTCTCAGCAAGCGTATTCACAACCGTAATGATTGCAATAACGATAAGTGCTGCCACAGGACCATACTGCATCAGTGCAAGGAATACAGGTGGAATGGATGCCAGGAAAAGACCGATATAGGGTATATGGCTGAATATGATTATGACTAAAGCCCAGAATATTGCGAATTCGATCCTTCCCAGAAGAAGTATAATTCCAATACCCACTCCTGTGATTACATTCGTTTCGGTTCTTATCATAACGTAATCCATGAGACTTTTACCGAAACCACCCAGATTCTTCAGAACTAAAGACCGTTCTTCTGCCTCCTCAAATATCTTTTCCGGAACTTCTAGAGAATCCAGGAGCAGGAATCCTGTTGTAACTATGATAAGTACTATTCCGGTAGTAGCGTTTATGGCTCCTCCTAGGATATTTAAGGCAAAACTTATCAGAGATCCTGTAATACTGCGCAGAAAAGCACCAAGGGAGAAATCTGCAGATAGCGGGATAAAACCGGTAAGCTGACTTATGTAGATGTCCAGTTGACTTTCATACACTGGGATACGTGAATTTAGCTGGACTATACTGATGACTGTCAATAGGCCAACAAATAGCACAATCAGTATAAAGAAAAATATAACTATTCCAACACTAACCGTATTTGGTACTCCTTTTCTTTGAAGCCATCTAACAAGAGGAGCAAAGATCATTGCTCCAAATATTGCAAAGATAAAAGGTGACAGGATCGAGGCTATTTCCCTCATTCCAAGTGTCACCAGTATAAAACCTACAAACACCAGAAACATAGTTATTGGTGCTGAGAATGTGTTATTTCCCATTCATTCACTTCCTATATTCTCTATGATGTCTTGTAATACCATTCTAATCGATGTTCTCGCTGGATTCCGTCCCTGTCGTGTCGGTAGCCCCTCAACTTCTGATTAATTTCTCCCCACTCGCTTCATTTATAAAATTTCAGGAATCGTAATCCGGGCAACTCGTAAGTCGTCTCTATACTTTCTAGTTAAGTACTGCTGATACCCTCCTGGAGCTTTTCCATCACCCTGTCTATGGTGAAGCTGGCTGCCTTCTGGCGTGGCGGGAACTCCACGAAGCTTGATAAAAAGTCGCCAACGATGCTTTGGGCCGGTACCAGGAGAAAAGCGTGGTCAAGCATCCAGTCATAATATGTATTGGATGTCATGTCTGCGCGTTCATATGGATCTGTGCGCAGGTTGAAGATCTTTGGGACACGCAGCGGTATGAAAGGCTCGGCCCACACCTGCAGGGTGCCAATAGCACGCTGCTCCATGAACACCATTTTCCAGTTGTCATACCTTACCGCAACCAGGTCCCCGTCGTCTGAGAAGTAGAAGAAATCAATACGTGGGGATTTTTTCTCCCTGCCTGTCAGATAGGGTAGGAGGTTGTGACCGTCGAGATACACCTTGAAGTTCTTCTGCCCTACTTTGTATCCTTTCTTTAGCTTCTCTCTTATATCCGGAACCCCTGCCACGGCAAGGAATGTGGGCAGCCAGTCTGTATGACTGACAATTCCGTTGGATACCACGCCTGCAGGGATTCTGCCTGGCCAGCGCACGACCTCAGGAACGCGGAAGGCACCCTCCCAGTTTGAATTCTTCTCGCAGCGGAAAGGAGTCATAGCCCCGTCAGGCCAGGAATTCATATGAGGTCCGTTGTCCGTGCTGTACATGACGATGGTGTCCTCGGCAATACCCAGTTCGTCAAGCAGATTAAGCATCACGCCCACCTGCCTGTCATGTTCTATCATCGCATCGTGATACTCTGACTGCCAGCGTCCTGCACGTCCCCGTATCTCTTCAGGAATATGGACCCTGAAATGCATCCATGTGGTATTGAGCCAGACAAAGAAAGGCTTACCGGCTTCCTTCTGGCGTTTGATGAAATCAATGGCAGCATCTATGAACTCAAGATCCACCTTTTCCATACGTTTTCTTGTCAGCGGTCCCGTGTCCTCTATTATCTGTTTGCCCACACGTCCCCACCGTGGGTCCTCTGTAGGATCGTCCTCATCGGTGGCCCAGGAATGTATCACTCCTCTGGGTCCGTATCTTTCCCTGAACTGAGGAAAATCCTTCTCTGGCGGATAATCGGGCAGTTCAGGCTCCTCCTCGGCATTCAGGTGGTAGAGATTCCCGAAGAATTCGTCAAAACCATGGACAGTTGGCAGGTATTCATTCCTGTCGCCGAAATGGTTCTTTCCGAATTGTCCTGTGGCATAACCCTCTGCTTTCAGCAGTTCGGCAATGGTTGGGTCTTCATGCTGGAGTCCTGTCTTAGCTCCGGGCAGTCCCACCTTGCTCAGCCCTGTTCTGAAAGGACTCTGGCCGGTAATAAATGATGCACGTCCGGCTGTGCAGCTCTGCTCCCCGTAGGAGTCCGTGAATCTCATGCCCTCATCAGCTATGCGGTCTATGTTCGGTGTTCTGTACCCCATCAATCCGTCGCTGTAGCAACTGAGATTGCTGATGCCGATGTCATCTCCCCAGATGACCAGTATGTTTTGTTTCTTTTCTCCCATTGTCAAATCCCCGTGATTAATTGTTCACTGTCGATATGTTTCTGGCTCCGCCTCTCTGAATTTTATTGCTTCTTTTGAAATTTTTACATTCGGGCTGCTACCCTTGCGACCATGGCAGCGTTTGAACTTGAGCCCGCTGCCACACGGACAGGGCTCGTTGCGTCCGACCTTATGGAATCCCTTCTTCTGAACAACCTTCTCTCTGGACAGGATACGCATGACCTCCGAAGCCGGATATCCACGTTGCATCAATGAGACCATTGTTTGCATGGGTCGGTCGATATGATGAAAAAAAGCTTTCCAGCCATCACAGAGGTAGTTCAGCTTCCTCTCGCTGTCAGGAATTTTCAGGAGGCGGTTCTTCGGACATCCGCCATGGCAGGCAAAGTATACATCACATTCCCGGCATTTTTTGGGAAGTAACTTATTTTTATTCCTTCCGAAGCTGTATTGCTTCTCAGATGCCACTAACCTGGAAAGTTCGGTATTTGTGATGTTGCCCAGCAGGTAGTCCGGCTCAACAAAATGGTCACATGAGTAGAGGTCACCGTTGTGTTCCAGGGCAACCCCCATTCCGCAGTTTTCGTCGAAGACGCACATGCCTGATGAAGGCAGCCCCATCCAGCTGCGTGCTGCGGCCTCGAATGTCTGGACAAATATCTTTCCTACGTCTTTGTGCACCCACTCGTCAAATATACTGTTAAGGAAGTTTCCAAGCTGTTCAGGTCTTACGGAACGATCCGTCACCCTGTCACCCTCCTGGCAGAGTGTACTTCCGTCACTGTTGATACGTTCCACTATCGGGATGAACTGGATCCAGCTGGTTTTAGCTTCGTCCCGCAGGAAACGATATACTTCCAGCGGATGATCAGCATTGGCACGATTTACAGTGGTCAGGATATTGTATTCGACACCGTGCTTCTGCAACAGCCGCAGGCCGTGCATGACCCTGTCAAAGGTCCCATTTCCTCCCCTGCTCACGCGGTAGGCGTCGTGAAGTTCACGCGGGCCGTCTATACTGATACCTATAAGGAAGTTATTTTTCCTGAAAAAGCGGCACCATTCATCATTCAGCAGTGTGCCATTGGTCTGCATGGTATTCTCGAATGTCATACCGGGCCTGCGGTACTTTTCCTGCAGTTCGATTGCATAGCGGTAAAAGTCGATGCCCATAAGCGTAGGTTCCCCGCCCTGCCATGCCACGGTCACCTGAGGACTGCGATGGGCTTCAATGAGCTGTCGAATATAGGTTTCCAGTACTTCATCTGACATACGGAAATCACTGTCCGGATAAAGTGCCTCCTTGCTCAGGAAGAAGCAGTATTTGCAGGCCAGGTTGCAGACTGCTCCTGTTGGCTTGGCAAGTACATGGATGCGGGGAGGCAGATGATTATCTGTCATTCAGTATTTCCTCCCGGTGTATAATTCGACGGTTCAATGAAAACCCCTTCCTCTTTCAGGCGGTGCACTGTCTGTACCACAACTGCGGTCAACGGCACTGCCAGTATCATGGCCAGTACTCCTCCCACAATACCGGCTGCGATGGTTACAAGAAAAACGGCCAAGGGGTGCATTTTGAGAGTTGTTCCCAGGACCCAGGAATTTATTGCATTCTGCAACGCTCCGTTGGATATGGTTACCGCCACCGCGATTATCAGTGCCGTTTCCGGTCCTCCTGAACCAAAGGCAATGATCACAGCAAAAGCTCCGCCAATGAAGGCTCCGATGTAGGGTATGAATGAAGTGAAGAAGTACAGGATCAGAATTGAGCCAACCAGGGGAACATCGAGAAAGATCAGTGGAATTGCAACCACTATCGCGGTGATCGCTGCAGTAATAGCAGTGCCCCGGAAGTAGAGGCGTATCGAACGACTTGTATCAGCAATTATGGCTGTCCCAGTCTCGGGTTTCAAGTTGAATTGCCGTGCCATCCATAGATCTATTTCAGGTCCGTCCCGCAGGATGAAAAAGAGGATGAATATACTGAAATAAGCTCCTATCAGAAATGCCACAATACCTGAAAAGGTATTACTCAGAAGTCCTACGATTCCCTGGCCAAGTGCAGGTATGGCATTCTGAACCGTGACACTTATAGACTCTAATATCCCTTCGTCTATCTCAAACTGCATTAACCAGGCCTGCAGGCCTGTCCATCCTGCCTGTAGCTGGGTTACTATCTCTGCTCCCTGATAAACAAAACCTCTTATCAGGATGATCAGCAGGATGACAATACCAAGCAATATAAGAAACATCGTCAACACCGTGCTAGTGTTGCGATTAACATGACGCTGCTCCAGTATGTCTACCAGCGGTCTAAAAACAATTCCTATAACTGCTGCTACTAGTAGAGGGACAATTAGTCCGCTCACTGTTGCAACTATGCTTAGTATGGTGCTAGCTGCAAGAAAGATTCCAAGAAGGAGCCAGCTCACAACACCTGCACGGCGCAGCCAGTATGGTGCACTTCTGGCAAAGTCACTTCGAGATGGTATGTCGCTAATAATCCCCCTCCCATGAATAGATTGTTAATCTCTCTCGATTCTATGCTAGCTCCTTTCTTTATTGCCTTGCCAGAGCTGCGCGTATCTCAGCTTCGTGATCCTCTATTCTATCACCGCTGACATCTACAATAACACGGTGGATAGTGCCAGTGAAAGCAAAAGGTGCTTTGTAGCTATCAGTGACAGTTGATCCGGAATCCTGCCCAATTGCCAGTCCTCCTCCCAGACCTATCATATTCGGCATGGTGACACGTATCTCAGCCCTGCCGACCTGCTCTTCATTGAAGTAGAGCGTGCCTGTTCCAGGTGTTCCTTTACCATTCGCAAAGTCCGGCTTGCCTGTAGGTTCGAACTGGTAACTTAGTATTACACGTCCCTCTGGTACATCCTTTTCAGATACCACATGCAATTCCTTAACCCCTACATAATTGTGGATATGGTGCAGTTTACCGTCCTTGACGAACAGTGTATAGCCACCTGTTCTTCCTCCATGGCGCAGCAATACACCCTCAGCTCCTCCTTTTGGAATGTCAACCATGGCAGCTATGACATGCGGACGGTTGAGAACTCTAACAGCAGCATTCTCAGGTACCTCCTGGGTACCCGGGTAGTAAACGTAGCGGCTGCGGTCTTTAGAGATCTGTGGCCTCTGGGCAGCGAAACGTGCTACTGTGGATCCGTCGATCGGCAGTACATTGTACTTCCCCGCTTCCACATACCACTGGTTAATAAGCTCCTGGAGTATCTCAGGAAACTGCTCAGCTAAATCATTGCTCTCTGTAAAATCTTCTGAAATATTATACAGTTCCCAGCCATTGCCGTCCCGCTCCCTGAGCATTTGCTCAGTAATGGGATCACCGAATTTGTAACCGGTCTCATCTGCAGCTTCCCTGAAACTTGGACCCGGATAGGGACAGACAGCCCTCCATCCGTTGTGGTAGATGGAACGATGTCCGAACATCTCGAAATATTGTGTATTGCGCTTGCTCTCAGCCCTGTCATCATCAAAGGTGTGAGCAAAACTTGTTCCTTCAATAGGAGACTGGGCAACACCCCTTATCTGCTCAGGGGGCTCAATTCCAAGGACTTCAAGAACTGTGGGTACCATGTCTACTACATGGGCATACTGTGTACGTACTTCTCCTCTGGCTTTGATGCCTTCCGGCCAGTGGGCAATGAAGGCGTCGCTTGTACCGCCCCTGTAGGTCTCCCGTTTCCAGCGTTTGAAAGGAGTATCTCCTGCCCATGTCCATCCCCATGGATAATGGTTGAAGTGCCTGGGACCACCAAGCTCATCAAGAGCTGCCAGATTGTCTTCAAGTGACTCCGGTACATTATTGAAGAAGCGGTTCTCATTTACCGAACCTGTAGGACCACCTTCTGCACTGGCACCATTATCGGATATTACCATTATCAGGGTGTTGTCCATCTCTTCTATGTTTTCCAGGAAATCAAGAAGCCTGCCGATCTGGTGATCCGTATGCTCAAGGAAACCTGCAAAGACCTCCATCATACGGGCATAAAGTTTCTTTTCTTCAGCTGAGCACTTATCCCACTCGGGAACATCGGGATCATGGTAAGGAAGTTCAGTATCCTCCGAAATTATGCCCATCTCTTTTTGCCGGGTAAAGACTTTTTCACGGTATGCTTCCCATCCATCATCGAACATACCTTTGTATTTATCTGCATATTCCTTTGGAGTTTGATGCGGTGCATGCATGGCACCGGTGGCAAAGTACATGAAGAATGGCTTGTCGGGTGCCACCTGCTTTGCATCGGCGATGAAATGTATGGCCTTTTCAGCCAGATCTTCTGTCAGATGGTAACCTTCCTCCGGTGTCTTTTCCGGTTCCACCTGATGATTATCGTATACAAGATCGGGGTAATACTGGTGTGTGTCTCCTCCCAGGAAACCATAGTATCGCTCAAAACCACGGCCCGTGGGCCAGCGGTCATACGGTCCGGCTGCACTCATCTGTTCAGCAGGTGTAAGATGCCATTTTCCAACACAGTAGGTGTTGTAGCCATGCAGTTGCAGTATCTCTGACAAAAAACCGTTCTCGAAGGGAATATAGCAGTCGTATCCCGGATATCCGGTGGATGTCTCCATGATACTTGCTACATGATTGCTGTGATGGTTGCGACCGGTAAGGATGCAGGAGCGTGATGGCGAACAAAGGGCTGTGGTGTGCATGTTATTGTACAAAAGACCGTTTGATGCCAGTTTGTCCATATTTGGTGTATTGATCGGGCTGCCATAGCATCCCAGTTGCCCGTATCCCGTATCGTCCAGCACTATAAAAAGAACGTTTGGTGCATTCTTCTTAGCTCGTAGTGGTTCCGGCCAGGCAGGTTCTGATTCCTCCACCGTGAGCCCCATGGTACCGGAAAATGTAGTTCCGGGTTTATACTCTTTCATTATATCTCCTCTTAACATTAGGCTACCTGGAATGCCTCCGCCTGGAAAAAATAAAAGAAAAGAACTTCAGGCTGCTATTCGGCTATCTATGCTAATAGAGATCGTTTTTTCCCACCCTCTTTCCTTGGATATAATAACAGGCTTCTCGGAAGCAATCCTGTAACTTGATTTTTGTAATTATCTGCGTTTAGTCTTCCTCTGCAAAGGCTTCTCGAAGCTTTTCTTCCTGTTCCTTTGTAAGGTTGGAAGCGATCAGTTCAAATTTGTGATCTTTCATGGCATCGACTACCTTGTCCATAACAGCGCCGCTGGTCATCAGGAAAAGTGCAGATGTGCCTTCTGTCACCTTGCTTCTGACAGATTTTATGAAATCATCACTGATGCCTACATCTGCCATGGAACCTGCCAGAGCACCCATGGCTGCACCGAAGGCCATTCCCAGGAATGGGACAAAGAATAATATTCCAAAGAGCATTCCCCAGAATGCACCACTTAACGCACCCGCCCCTGTCATACTGGTAAGTTGTTCTGTCTTTGGTTTCTTCTTGCCTTCAGGCCAGCTCACTATCGCTGCATCGTGCAGGGTAATAAGCTGTTGCTTGTTCAGATCCTCAATCACTTCGAGTGCTTTCTCTGCTCCGTCCGATTCTTCAAATTTAAGGACGGTTAAACTTGTCATTGCCATATTCTGTTCTCCTGTAGTTTCACAATTTCATTTCCTGTTTTCGTGCAAATTCAGTCCAATGTGTCTGAATCTTCGTGTAAATTCAGCCCCACATAGCTGAATCTTGATAAGGATCTCTTTTTTATGCTTCTGCTTCTGTTGCACTTTCAGCTATGTCCAGTGCTGATGTATCCATGAGTCCGGCTTTGACCAGTGCCTCAATTGCTTCTATGGTCTCAGATTCATCTATTATACCGGCCACAACCAGATTTCTCACTGCTTCGGCAACAGCTGCGGTTTTTACCAGCTGCATTTCTGACGCAGTTTTTGATGTTCCTTCAATTACGGCTTCCTTTAACTCCTCGGCTGTGTCAATGGTGGAAAGAATGTCAAGTAGGGCAGCGCCTTTTACGGCTTCTGATAGCTCTATTGCAGCTTCGGCCTCTGCGATCGCTTCAGCTTCCTTGCCGATCATCAGTGTTACATCCGAGCTGAGGAATCCCTGAGCAAGAACATGTCCGCCTGCTTCAACTATGGCATGTTTGAGGCCTGATGCCCACACATGTTCAATGAGTAAAATACCAGCTGATGTACCGGGTTCTATCCGGTCGACAACATCAAGTATATCTTTTATTGCAAGTCCGTAGCTGTTCTCAACAGCGATGTCACTTTCTAATGTTCCTGTATTTTCCTCTTTCAGGCCAAGCATGCTTTCTATCAGATTCCCCAGTTCCACTTCCTCTTCAGGTGTGAGGTCGGTATCTTCCAAGGTAAGTATGTTCCCTTCCTCATCCTTCATTACAAAAAGCATATCCAGAAGTCTGATTA
>DACO01000073.1 GCA_002508635.1 Methanolobus sp. UBA118
TTTTTCTTAACGATGTTCCACATGCCTTTCATTAGCAGGGTTATCTGCCGGACATCAGAATTGTCATAGTCGCCTTCCTTATTACCGACACCTGCAATTACAACTATATTGTCATTATCGAATATGGGTACCCCAAGATGGCTGCTGATGCTCACATGGCCTTTGGGATAGCCTTTCTTCAGGGGATGGTCGGCTGAGAAGTCATTTATTATGATGGCTTCTCGCTGACGTATCGGCTCACCCCATATTCCTGTGTCAGCTACCCTGTACTCTATGGGTCTGTTCTTGATCTCACACGTTTGCATGGCATTTCTGGACCAGGAATGCATTGTTATAATTGATTCATCCTCACTGAGAAAACCAATATAACCGATCTTGCTCCGGGTAAGTTTCACAGCCTCCTCCAGGGCAAAGAAAGTGATCTCACGGATATTTGAGTCGATCATATTATTAAGTTCCAGAAGAGCTTCCAGCCGGGACTCATCCAGAAAGAGGGCATTCTCAGCTTCTTTTTTAGAGGTCACATCGTTGAAGATGAGCATCCCCTGGTCGCCATCGGTTTTAGTAAAATGGAACTCTATATCCTTTACAGAACCATCTTTGCAGCTTACCTTCCACTCGGATCTGCATAACTTTTCGCCACGTATGACAGAACTGCAGGAATCCATCCATGATGAATAGACCTCCTTTCTGTATTCCTCATCAGGATAGGCAAGCTCCCACCATTTTTCCATAGTGGGGATGTCCTCATGCGTGTATCCGAAGGTTTCAGTGAATTTTTTGTTGAAATATACAGGATCATCATTCTGATCAATAAGAGCAATGGAAAAAGGAAAGTTTTCGACAGCTTTTCTGAAACGTGTTTCGTTTTCCTGCAGGGTCAGGTTATGTTCATATATCATCTTTGAGCTAAGAACACCCAGAATGAGCATAATAAGCAGGAAAGAAGAGCGGACATAGATCTCATGGGTTGGCACATCCAATATCAACAGGTTGCTGAAATTGTCATTATAGAAGAAAAGATAATCAACAATTGAATCGAATAACCAGAACAGCAGGCCCATGAGCAGGAAAAGTGAAATGGTCTTTGAGAATATACTTTTCCTTCCGGATGTTTTTAGATCCAATATGACACCTTTTCCTGAAAATATTTGATAACTTTTTAAGACAGAGTGTGCATGTGAGAAAATATGATAGTGATTTTATGCTTTTTTGTATATACACTATTACTTTTAGGCAATGTATAAATAAATTTTTGCATGGAGAATATTTCAGAATATAAGTAAGAAAGTGTCAGGGTAAAATATACCCGGTAAATGATAGATATATTTATATAGACCTGCAAACAAAGGCTATTTCGTAATGACGAAAGAAATTCTAATACATCAGATCATTGATGTATTAAAACAGGCAGGATTCATCGTTTCAAAACGCTGTAACATAAGACCCAGAAGTTTTGACCTGGCGGCCAGGAATGCTGAAACACTT
The DNA here is from genome assembly GCA_002508635.1 of Methanolobus sp. UBA118. Lineage (GTDB taxonomy): Archaea > Halobacteriota > Methanosarcinia > Methanosarcinales > Methanosarcinaceae > Methanolobus. The sequence continues at coordinate 1,489 of DACO01000073.1, forward strand.
CTTTTCTGTAAGGTATTATACAATATTGACGGCCTCAATGAAGAAACCGCAAAGGAGATGAGGTGTCTTGCAAGATACCTTGGAGGCTCCGCACTGCTTGTCGGGGCAAAGACACGGGATCAGCTGCTGGAAGACAGCGTTGTCTATATGCGCTATGATATACCTGCAGTCAGTTTACAGACCTTTTATGATTATTTTGTAGAGAACATCCCGCCTCTGGTATCCGCTTCACCCGGAGGCCTCTATGTATCCATTGACGGGGATGTGCTAAAAGAAGCACGTCAGAAGGTATCCATGTCACTGGGATCGCTGGCATCTGAACTGGGAGTCTCACGCAGGACTATCAGCAAATATGAAGACGGCCATATGGATGCTTCAATTGACATTGTTCTTCACCTGGAAGAAATACTTGATGTTGCACTGGCACAATCCATTGATCTGCTGCAACGCTTTGATAAGCATGGAAGGATCGAGATCGCACCGGAAGAGATTGTTGAAAAACATATTATTGAAAAGCAGACACCTGATGACGGAATACTGAACATGCTACACATGCTCGGTTATCAGGTTATGTCTACCAGCCAGGCACCTTTTAAGGCCATCTCAAGAGATACATCCGATACATTGCTGACAGGAATCAGTAACTATAGCAGCGCAATGATAAAGCGTGCGGATCTTATGAGCAGTATATCCTGTGTGACGATGACAAAATCGGTCTTTATCATCAACGGCAAGATCAAGACCCAGACTGTCGAAAACACCGTACTTATCGAAAAAAGGGAACTTGACCAGCTGGCCGGAACAGAAGAGCTTGCAGAGCTTATCGATGAAAGGACAAAGAAGCCCAGCGTAAAAGATATAAAAGTCTGATCTTTTTTACCTGAACAGTTATTTCCAAAACCCTAATATATGGAAATCCCTTTAGGAGTAGCAATGACTACCAAGATAGCAGTGCTTGTTTCAGGAAGGGGCTCCAATCTGCAGTCTGTGATAGACAATATAGAAAGCGGTTATATCCGGGACGCAGAAATTAAGGTCGTTATCAGCGACGTTGGAGATGCCTACGCTCTTGAACGAGCCCGCAAACACGGGATTCCTGCTGTTTTTACAAACCCTCTGTCTTTTGAGGATAAGCTGGCCTTTGAGTTGGAAATTTTGAAGATCCTTAAGGAGTACAACATCGACCTGATACTTCTTGCAGGCTATATGCGCATCGTGGGCAAGGAGATAATCAGTGCATATCCTAACAGGATCATAAATATCCATCCTGCACTGCTTCCGGCATTTAAAGGACTGCATGCACAGCAGCAGGCCTTCGAATACGGGGTGAAAGTATCAGGATGCACTGTGCATTTTGTTGACGAGGGTATGGATACCGGACCGATAATCATTCAGAAATGCGTACCTGTTCTTGAAGATGATACCTCTGACACCCTTGCGGCACGTATCCTTGAGCAGGAACACAAGATATTCCCCGAAGCCGTGAAGCTTTTTGCTGAGGGTAAGCTTAAAGTGGAAGGTAGGATTGTAGTACAAGCATAATTTACATTCATATAACCAGGAATTTATTATTACGGATCTAACGGTTGATTAAAATGTCTTATATCTCGGAAGTTGACCCAGAGATCGCCGAAGCCCTAAAGCTTGAGGCGAACCGTCAGGATTACAAACTGAACCTGATAGCATCAGAGAACTATGCAAGCCGGGCAGTAATGGAAGCACAGGGCTCTGTGATGACGAATAAATACGCTGAAGGATATTCAGGAAAACGTTACTACGGCGGATGCGAATACGTCGATATTGCAGAGGACCTTGCCATCGAAAGAGCTAAAAATATCTTCGGTGCCGAGCATGTGAACGTCCAGCCACACTCAGGTTCCGGTGCCAATATGGCGTGCTATTTCTCAGTCCTCAAACCCGGAGATACCATCATGTCAATGGATCTCTCACATGGAGGACACCTTTCACACGGAAGTCCCGTAAACTTTGCAGGACAGCTCTATAATATAGTACCATATGGCGTTGACAAGGAAACCGAAGCCCTTGATTATGATGCCCTGATGGAGACCGCAAAGGTGAACAAGCCACAGATGATAGTCTGTGGGGCTTCTGCATACTCAAGGACCATTGACTTCAAGGCATTCAGGGAAATAGCCGATGAAGTAGGAGCATACCTGCTTGCCGACATTGCACACATAGCAGGACTTGTTGCCGCAGGAGCACATCCAAGTCCGGTACCTTACGCTGATTTTGTCACAACCACGACCCACAAGACCCTCAGAGGCCCCAGGGGTGGAATGGTAATGTGCAAAGAGGAATATGCAAAGAATCTGAACAAGGCAGTATTCCCGGGAATCCAGGGAGGACCTCTTATGCACGTTATCGCAGCAAAGGCTGTTGCATTCAAGGAAGCCATGGGAGAGAAGTTCAAGGCAGACCAGCACCAGACCGTAAAGAATGCGGATGTTCTGGCAAAAGAGCTGCAGGACAAGGACTTCGATATAGTCTCAGGCGGAACGGATAACCATGTCATGCTCGTGAACCTGAACAAGTTCGACATTACCGGCAAGGATGCAGAAGCTGCAATGAGCAAGGCGGGCATCGTACTCAACAAGAATACCATTCCTTTTGAGACAAGAAGTCCGTTCATCACAAGCGGTATCAGGATCGGTACACCTGCGGCAACCACCAGAGGAATGAAAGAAGAGCAGATGAAGGAGATTGCAGGATACATCAGTGATGTCATCAATAATCTCGACAAAGATACTGTCCTTCACAGCATAAACTCCGACGTGGAGCAACTCTGCAGCGGATTCCCCATATATAAATAAGTGAAAGGCAATCCTGTATAGGGAATATAACAGGGGTTTGCATATGGCAGAAGAGAACTACGATTCCAGGAAGATAGACGGCAGAAGCCTTGCAAGGAAGATAGAGGAGCAAGTCGAAAAGGGAGTTGACCAGCTTCAGTCGGAAGAGAGTATAGTACCCGGACTTGCAACAATACTTGTAGGTGCCGACCCGGCATCAAAGATGTACGTACGTCTGAAACATAAGGCATGTGAGAGGGTTGGCATACATGCAGAGGACCACGAGATGCCTGAGTATACCACTCAGGAGCAGCTCATGCAGCGAATCTGGGAGCTCAATGACAGGGAGGACATACACGGAATCCTTCTCCAGCTACCTCTCCCTGAATGTCTGGATGATAAAGCTGCCATGCTTGCAATCGATCCTGCCAAGGATGCCGACGGCTTCCATCCCTACAACATGGGAAAACTCCTGATAGGAGAAGAAGGACTCGTACCCTGCACACCTAAAGGTGTGATCAGGGCTCTGGAAGAGTATAACGTGGAGATACAGGGAAAACATGCAGTTGTTGTGGGACACAGCAATGTCGTTGGAAAACCAATGGCTGCAATGCTGGTCAACAGGAATGCAACTGTTTCCGTGTGTCATGTGTACACCGATGACCTGAAGAAGTATACCTTAGATGCTGATATTCTTGTTGTGGGTACAGGCGTCAAGCACCTCATAAAAGCAGATATGGTGAAAGAAGGTGCGGTTATTTTTGATGTTGGGATCACCGAGGAGAACGGCAAGGTCTACGGAGATGTTGATTACGATAATGTGGTCAAAAAGGCTTCTCTCATAACCCCGGTCCCCGGAGGAGTCGGGCCAATGACTATTGCAATCCTCATGGAACACGTGCTCATGGCAGCAAGGAACAGTATCCTGTAATTTTATTTTTTATTGACTTTATCCATATTACAGAATAATCTCATCAGGTTGAATAATGGTTGTTGACATTGACATATGCGGCTTGAAGCTTGGGGATGAACATCCTGTCAGGTTGATGGGAGTCATTAACCTCAGTAAGGAATCCTTTTACAAGGGTTCCGTGGTCAGTACTGATTCTCTTCTTGATATTGCCCATAAAATGGTAGATGACGGGGCAAGTATACTGGATATAGGAGCACGTTCCACATGGCCTCTTGCAAAACCGGTTATCGGAAAAGAAGAGGAACTGAAGCGTATGATCCCTGCACTGGATATCCTGAAGGACAACGTGGATGCACTCATATCCGTGGATACGGTATACTCAGAAGTTGCTGAAGAATCACTCAAACACGGTGCCGATATTGTCAATGACGTATCGGGCTTTACTAGTGATCCCCACATGATCGATGTTGTTGCGGATTATGACTGTCCTGCAGTGGTGATGGCATCAGAGCAAGTTCCCGGTGACCCTATCGGCATGGATGCTATCATGGATTCACTGGCATCCATAATTGAAAGGGCGGATGCCAGAGGGATAGATACGGACAAGCTCATACTGGACCCTGCCATAGGCAAGTGGATTCCGGAAAAGGACCCCATATATGATTTTGAGACCATTGACCAGTTCGAAAGCCTGAAGGTCTTTGAAAAACCACTCCTTGCTGCCATCTCACGAAAATCCTGTATCGATGCGGTGCTGCATAAACCCGCAAGTGAGAGGTTGTACGGAAGTCTTGCCGCAACGGCAATAGTCGTTCATAAGGGAGCACACATCATCAGGACACACGACATTCCCGAAACAAGAGATGTGGTTGAGGTTGCAAGGGCGATGAGGAAGAAAAAATCCTCTGTAAGGTCAGGGGATTTCGAGGTATCCCTGACGGACATAATCCACCCTGATGACGCCGAATACCTTATGAGGAGCATCGGTGTCACCGGTACAGGTGCAAAGGTCATGAAGAACAAGACCGTGAGCAAGGTCATGCGCGTAAATAATATCACCACCACCGAGGCCCTGATAATCAAGCAGGAAATACTGGCCAGAGGAGGAGATGCAGCCCTTGAACGCAATGCAGTATCCCATGAAACCGAAAGGACCGATATTCTGATAATAGGTACGCTCCTGCAATTCGAGAAATTGATACCAAAACTCTCATACCAGGCACGCAATCTTCCGCTTATTGCAGAGATGATCGCAGAAGCCCTTGAGAATGATATGGACGTAGAGCATCGTTACCGGAGAGAACTATGATAATCTCATCCGCAAAGCCCTTTGAAGAGGTCCTTGAACTGTTAAAGGATGAAGATGATATATTCATCATCGGATGCAGTGCATGTGCCGCAAAGCTGCATGTCGGAGGGGAGCCTGAAGTCCTCAATATGTGCCAGCGTCTTGAAGAAGCGGGAAAACATGTGGTGGGATGGTGCATACCCAGTGCCGCATGCAGTGTTGCTTCCTTTGATTCTCTTGTGGAAAAGAACCCTGCCATAAAAGATGCAAAAGCCGTCCTTGTCATGGCATGCGGAAGTGGAGTGTCCATTGTATCTCAGATCGTGGAGCTGGCTGTTTATCCGTCCAATAACACGGAATCCCTCGGAGGGCGCTCACAGGGAGAAATAATCCCTGAACTCTGTGCCATGTGCGGAGATTGCAAGGTATACTATTTCGGTGGCATCTGCCCTAAAGGCCAGTGTCCAAAGCAATTACTTAACGGCCCCTGCGGAGGTTCCATCGAAGGAAAATGCGAGGTTGACCCTGAGAAGGACTGTGTATGGGAACTGATCTACAGCAGGCTTGAAAAGATAGGCAGACTTGATTTGCTGGAAAAGGTGTGGACCTGCGAAGAGGTCACCGGGTAATATATTTTCAGGTTAGCTGATCAGGGCTTATTCTGGGATTTGTATTCGGATAGTATCTTTTGAACCTGCCACTTTTTTCGAAACAGATAAAATTTTCATCTATGAGTTTGCTGACATGCCAGCTTATAGTGCTTTTGTCCACACCCAGCTTTAAGGACAAATCCTTATTTGTAATGCCCGGCTCCTTGAGAATGGCTTCAAATACATCCGTTGTTGTGTTGTTTTCCGGATAAGGGTTTAGTGAAATAATTTCGTCTTCAGTATAGAGTCCTTTGCGAAAATAACCCGTCAGCCTGCCAAATCTGGCAGATGACAGCATGTTGGCCATTTTCAGTTTATCTGCATGATACCTGAAAGTTCCTCTTTTCATACCAAGATCTTTTAATATATCGCCTTCAGAACACCCCGGATGGTTAGAAATATAGGAGAGGATGCGTTTCCTGTTTTTCTCTCCCCTCCTGAATCCGATCTTTCCAAGAAGGAACGGAAAGAACTTGAAAAATCCAAAGGATGAAAACGAAAGGAAACAAAATATCGATATCAGTTTAAAGTAAAGAGGTAAATCCCAGAAAGTATGCGTCCCATCAGCTCCGCTGCTATCAATCAATTCTTCCGGGATGTCGTCAGGACGTTCTGAAGAGGGAATAATAGTATATCCGGCACTTCCAGTAAAGCAAGCTGTTGAGATGAGAAGCATGATACACGATATTTTCAGTAACAGGGAGATATTAATTTTCAATTGATATTTGGCTCCACCATTTTATAAGATTATCATAGTGACAAAACGGATTTCATTGAAAGACTTCATGTAGTTATTCCGATATTCAGAGAATTATTTATATAGTAAATAAAAAAACTTAGATTAATAGATTGTGGCCACTTTTCCAGCTGAAAACAAAAAATCAAATCAAACCAAAGAGAGAGTGAACATGAAAAAAGTCCCAGTCAAAGAACGATTTTTACATTTCATTATAATCCTTATTGTCAGTACATTATTAGGATACCTGTATGATGATCTGATAAACGGGATATTTCGTGGAATTCTAATTGGAATCGGTTTTGTGGTAATAGGAGAAGGGATGATTGGAGAAAGGCAAAACAAAAAGTAGATTATCCTTTCAGTTGGAATATATGGCCATAATCATTTAATAGTTTAAGCAAATTTCAGTAGTTGCCAAATAAATTAACTGTGTGAGGCAAGTTCAACAAAACAGAGAACAGGCAATATGAATGCTGAAACTGATATCAAACAGAAAATGCATGTGGATGTCTTTTTTGATACCACCATATTGAAAGTTCTTATACCTGTGGTACTGGTAATAATTATCCTGTATTTCCTGTGTGGCCAAACGCCTGAATGTAAAATACTTATATATTTTAGCTTATACCTGAGCTTCATTCTGCTTCTGCTAAAAGATCATACTATTGTAGAGATCACGACTCACATGATAGTTATTCACAGACCTTTTTTTGCTCCAGTAGTAATTGACAAAAAAGAAATAAAAGATATCCAAATCAAAAAGAACACAAATCCGATTATCCGCTACTTCATGTTTATCTTTCCCCTGCTTCTGACGGTATATGTTGCTTACCACAGACTCCAGGATGTCCTGTATGCAATACAGGGAGAAACAATAACAGAGGGAGTACTAGTAATACTGTATGAATTCTGGTTAGTATTCTTATTGATGGTCATTTTATATGGAATTTGGATTAAACTCCCATATTCTACCTTACTGAGAGTTGATACGGATAAATCCAGATTCATGTTTTATTCACGGGACACTGAAACGTTGAAAAAGAGAATAGAAGCTCAGGAGCATTTATGACATGTCTCCGACAGAGTATATCAAAAAAAGAATGTATGTGGATATAATTGGTGATTTCAGCATGGTCTGGATCATCCTCATTCCATTTGTTTCTGTACTTGTTATGGTTTTTCTTGGCTTACAATCACCTGCTTTCGATATACTGTACATTACAATCTGGTATCTGTGTTTTGCAGCACTTATTTTGCAGGACATGACTGCAGTTGAAATCACCCATGATATAATCAGAATTCGCAGGTATTTTTTCGGTCCAGTGACAATTAAAAAAGAAGATATTGAGCAGGCCATTGTAAAGAAGAGTATCAGTCACAAATACCACATTTTATACTATATATTTATGCTATTGATGCTGGCAGGTTTGACATACACATCACTTCATTCTCATAATGGCATCCTTGGAGCTTTCCTGGATGAAAGATCAATTGAGGCAATGATAATTTCAATTATTTCCGATTCGGTGGTTGTCATTTTCATATTAATTCTTTTTATAAATGCAGAGAAGAGACTTAGATGTCCTTCTTTCCTTGAAGTTATCACTAAGAAGGGCAAATTCAGATTCTATAGCCAGGATCCAGAAGATTTCACAATGATTGTTAATACTGAAATGCAGGAGAAGCCATCATGAATAGCACGTTAGTACCTGGCAATTAAAAAATAGAATGGAGATGTATGACATGGATTTTTTCTAAGCTTACAATCTGACAAATATTTACGTATTCATTGTCATATTCTTGATACTGATGCTCAGCTTAAAAACAATAGCAGATAGAAAGAGCTGTAGAATAAATACACTTGGTTGGATATTGATCGCATTATTCATGTTTCTTATTGCTAATTTTATATCATCACCGATTTGACGTCAAGATTCATGATGATAGTCTGAAACTTTAATATTGACTTTTTACATCACCGTTCAAGAAAAAAAGCGACACCATAAGGAAGCTCATGGCAAAGGAAATACTATATGAGCAATAAAAAAGGCATTTTAGGGGATTGAAAAACTGCGTCGCTAATCAAGACATTTCATCCATAAATGGTTCAGACCGCGACAGCAAACATTTGATTAAAAAGTCGAATGCTTTAGGCCTCATCACTTTACCCGACAACGGATGGAATTCCCAGAGTTCCATGTATTAACCAAGTCAAATGTTTGAACAGCTGTTTATACATCTAATAGAAAAGATTGGATTTATAACTTATGGCCAAACCTTCCAACTATTATCCTGTGGGAATAGCTTAATCATAGTATCCTTTTGCTCAATGTGATTGCATGAAAATATTCACGATCCCGAAGAAGCACAAATCATAAACAATCGAAGTCAAATACACTAGAGAGTGTACAAAAAACAATATCAATTGCCCTTGTTTAGGCTATGGACATAAAGGCTAAATATAGTTACGTAAAATTGTTCTTTTGCACATTGTAAGAATGTGTACCGGAGCCCAAACTAAAGTTGTAGAGTTAGATTGGACCCCGGAATCGCCCAAAGGCAGGATTATAGTTGACTTTGATAATGTTTAAGGTTTGCGTGATCTTGCCTCTGGAGTAAATCGAAATGAGATACTTAAGATGAAATCTGAACACATACTATACACATTTGTTTTGTTATTGGTTCTATTTTCAAGTGTAGGAGCAGCCAATGAAACATCAAGTAAAGACCTTGTAAATAAGACTCCCTACTATAATGACCCAGACTATGTGTGGAGTTCAACTGACTGGGGTTCATCTAAGGTTTTTTTAAATATGGGTACAGAAGATTATACGACATTTGTAAATAAGGAGCCATATTTAGAGGAAAAAGCTTCTACATCAGCTGAAATTAAAACTGCAAAAGACAGGTATATTGATACAATAATGGAAATGGATGAATTCAAAGATTACTCCAGGGAGAGACTAGAAGAAACATTTGTACTGTATTCAGAGGTATCCTCAAGTCTGGTTGATTCTGGAGATGTGAAAGATTCTTCATTATCTTTAGATATCGTATCGTTTGATAGTGGTGATGTAGTCAAGATGAAGATGCCTTCAGCAACAAGCTCATATTTACAGAAAGAAACTATTGGTACGAAAGCACTAGTTCCCAATGTCATATTAACAAATGCTAACTGTGACTGGAGCTGGGTTCAAGATGAAATAGCATCACAAACCATTACTATTCACAACTATGGAACAACTACTGCTAAAGGAGCAATATCAATTGTTTCGCTTGATGAGAACAAAGGATATGTATTGTTTTACGAAAATCTAGGGCCTGGACAAGACGGTACTGTGAC
>DACO01000092.1 GCA_002508635.1 Methanolobus sp. UBA118
GGTATCCGCCCATGTCCAGCATAGGGGTTGAGCGCATTTCCTCATGGGTGTGGCGTGCTTCCATTGGCGGGACAGCTGCCTCGAAGACAGTTGTGTATCCCATTTTGGAGTACTCGTATCCTCCGAGGTATACTGAAGGAACACTGTATCCGCATCCTGAGTGTGCGATTGGTGTCTTCTTCTGGTAGAATTTGTAGTGGTCCTCAGGCCTCATCATCCTACCGCCGTTGACCTTTGCTCCGGCGACGTGTGAGTGTGAGTCCACACCACCCGGCATTACTGTCTTGCCGGATGCATCGATTTCCTTTGCATCTTTCAGTTCGGATGCGGTAAGTTCGGTCACAACTTTACCGTTCCTTATGAAGATGTCCATCTTTTCCCCATTGACTTCGTTCAGGGGATCGTAAACATAACCATTCTTAATTGCAATTGTTCCAGCCATTTATAACTCCCTCCTCACGAGTTTAATAGCATCTACAGGGCATATCATGGCACAGGCTCCGTCAGAACCACAGATTTCCTGGTCAACTACCTTGACCGTACCGTTTCTGACCTCAAGGAGCTTCTTGCCGTCAACTTCGTTGAGGTAACCGGCTCCGACCTCTCCGTCGGTTGCATTCACAGGACATACTATTACACAGTTTCCGCAACCAAGGCATGCCTCTTCGTCAGTCTCCAGTATGGATGTAAGTGTCGGCCTTGGTACATCCTTGTTAAGCAGTTTCTTCTCAAGGAGCCCCTTCTTTTCAACTTCAGGTACGATAGCTGTCTTGTTAACTGTTATTGCATCTACCGGGCAGCACACATCACAGGCACCACAGTATATACATGCATCAGCACGCTGTGCGACCTTGTCCACTCTCTGGCCTGCTTCCCAGTCAGGATTGAAAAGTGCATTACATGGGCAGGTATCCACACATGTTCTGCATGCTGTACAGGTGTCCTCGTCCCTGTGCCAGGTACCCTGGAATGGCTTTTCCACGGCAATCGCATCAACAGGACAGACTTCCATACACCAACCACAGTGGATACAGCAATCGTTGTTTATAACTGTCTCACCATCAACACTTGCGCTTCCATCATCTGAAAGCCACTGCTTGACCTCAATGCATCCCTGTGGACATATCTGTTCACAGAGGCCACAGTGTACACAGTTGTCGTTGACAGTTGTTTCCTTAAGAGCAACACTGATGTAGCTGTTGTCATTTACAGACTTTCCAGCCTGTCTCAGTTCAAGTGCGCCAGTGGGGCATGTCTTTGCACAAATTCCGCATAAAATGCAGAGTTCTTCCTGGTTTTCGAGGAAGTCCTTGTCTATAAGTCCTCTGGCTACGGCTCCGACTGAACCGATAACTAAAGAACTTTTAGGACATGCCATGGTACACGTTCCACAACCGATACATTTCTCTGGAAGATATATCAGTTGCTTGTCGTCTTTTACTCCAAACACTACTTCGTTCATCTGATCTCTCCGTAATCCTGCCTGTAACTCCAAATGCTTCTTTTTAGGTCGTTGCTGATGACGGATACGTTATGCAAGCACTTAGGCAAAACTCCACTTAAAAACTATCCGTAGAACGTTCCATTATTGAGCACTTTTTTTCTTTGTGGCATGAATACGCCTTTTTAAGCTGAACCCGATTTCGTTAAATTAAAGAACCACCAGGTTCACTGCAAATTCAATTCCAAATTAACGTGTCACTGATTTTGCTTCTACTGAGTTCCATGTCTCAGAGAATTGTAATTATAGTGACGCGTATTTGTTATAAAAGTATCGTTTGTACCTGCTACTGTTCTGTTACTTTCTAGATTGACTTTATCTGAATGATTCTTCTTTTCTTTTGAAGTGAGAATAATTCGGTGATTTTATATACTACCTTAAACCCCATTTCTTATGGGGAAGTAGCAGATGTATAGTAAAATGGAAAACTCTCATACTTTTGATACTCTTTTTATGATCAGGGAGTTGTCTGAGAGCTGTTTTCGGGTACATGCCAGGTTCCTTAATAAGTGTTGCAGGAGCAATGTATATGCCGCTAATGAGCATAATCGGCTGTGAGGCTTTCGCAAAGGAAATCTCTCAGTTGCTTGGAAAAGATAGTGATATAGAGCGTCTTATTGTCATAAACGAAAAGAGATCGGATATTGTAAAGGAGCTGGATGAGCTCGGAACACGATACGAATTACTGGCACCTGATATGCTGCCCCTGGGTCTTAAAACAAAAGATGAGTTCAGTGTAATAGTGGACCTCCAAAGCCTTTTATTACACAGGGAAAGCTCAAGGATAAAAAAAGAGACCTATGAAAAGGTAAAATTCTACGGAAACGTATCCAGTGGAGTGCTTCTCCTGTATGATGTCCAAAAAGGTGTCTTTGAAGACGTTTATTCTGATTTTGAAAGATCAGGCTTTGATATTATGACCCTTAAAAATGGCATAAGCAAGACTTCAAAAAGATCCGGAAATCTGAATGTGTGTATCAGTGGTCGTTCCGGAAAAGAAACTCCTGACCCCGATCTTATTGAGATATACGTAAATTCCTACGACAAGCTCAAGAGAAAGCTTGTCAGATAAGAAAAAAGACGCTTCTTAAGTTTTAAAAAATAAAAAGAATAGCAAAGGCTTAACCTTCGTTCAGTTTCATCTCTTTTCCACAACAGTTGAGTGTGATTTCGCAATCATCTCCACATCCGCTGCTGCACTCGCTGACGACTTCAAAAGTGATTCCGCACTCTTCACAGCTAATGCGCTGTCCTTTCTTTAAAACACTACATGCATTTGTAGCAGGTACCATAAATCTTACTCCCCCGGTTTCTAGTTTCTTGAACAGCTTATATCTGTTCTATGAATTCTTTCTCGTATTGTATTATAAATGTATCTCATTTCATTCCATCCCGAACTCTGTGCTTATTAATGTTTAAATAGCATATCGGCATCTATGTGCTATATATAATACAGATATACGGGCCGGACAAGCTCAACAAAGTTTGCCGGATAAACAAATTTTCAAAAATGGTGTGG
>DACO01000062.1:0-134 GCA_002508635.1 Methanolobus sp. UBA118
ATTGACCCGAAGGCACTTGCCTCGGACAATGTCTTCTGGATCTCTTCTTCATTACCAAATCCGGCTTCCCTTGCAAGCCTGAGGAATTTCACACTTACCATGTCATTGCGCTCATAGGGATCACTTATACGCAT
>DACO01000062.1:499-2781 GCA_002508635.1 Methanolobus sp. UBA118
CCATCCGGCATCTGATCCATGTTCGCCTCGATCTCGGATATAGCTTTCTCGATGGTGTGCTCGGTTATGGTCAGTGAGGAGTGTGATCTTGCAGCAGCCTCTATGTTATGAGCCTCGTCAAAGATAGTAATTACATCCTGCGGCTCCTTCTCCAGCCAGTTCAGGACAGTCATAAAAATATCGCTGTTGAGTACATGATGATAATTGCAGATCACAAAATCAGCGTGTTTGAGTTCGCGCTTCAGCAGTTCATACCCACACATTCCTTTCTGGAAGGCATAGTCATTGACTTCTTCAGGAGTGCGTACGTCCGCAAAGAGCCACTGCCTGAATGATTCGCTGTCGCTGCGAAGTACCTCATATAAATGATTACAGGAGCGGTTCCTGACTTCCCTTATCTTCTCTTCCGCGACCTCCAGCTCCTTTGAAAGGGCATCGCGAAGGGCCACAAGTGCAGGGTCCCGGGAACGTTTGTAGTTCTCTGTTGCGGATTTCATCTCCTGTTTCTTCAGGGCGATCTCCCGCTCCAGTTCAAGCGCTTCGAAGGTGTTCTCCCTCTTAAGGGCACACTCGTCATAGTCCACACCGTTGGGACACATGGTGGTCTTGCCCTTGACCACCGCTACCTTCACATCATTATCCTGTTTTATTTCGCGGGCTTCGTTGATGAACTGTACCATCTGCTGGTGAACATTGGTTGCGATGATCACAGTTTTCTGGAGCTGCTTGCCCACCTGAAGGGCAGGAGCAAGGGCACTGAGGGTCTTACCCGTACCACAGGCACCCTCAAAGAGAATTATTTCCTTATTCATCAGTGCAGCATGTATCTTATCCATGGCATCCTGCTGATTTGGATAGCAGGCGTCCTTGGGGAAGTATTTCATGTAACCGCTTTTAGCACTCATTGCACTCCCCTATGAGCTCACCTTACTTAAACGGTTTTGATGTGCTTTACTGTGCAGGAGTGACCTCGTGCTTAAGCTCTGCTATGATCTTATTACTCTTACTGTCAAAGACTTTGATCGTGATTATGCTGTTTTCCCTGAGTCCGTAATTGTCAGAGGTGTTTGTCATTCCATTGAGGGCAACATGTACTGATGTGGGACCATTTCCAATCACACTATCCCTTCCATTCAGAACAAGTTTTTCTCCCGCAGACCAGATACCATCAAGAATATCTGGGTTATTTGAAGCGTATGGAGAGTTTTTTCTATCGGTTGTGAGATCATCGTACTTAATTAGAACGTTACCATCCATAGGTTGATTTCCATTACCAACGACTCCAATGTAAGCATTACCTTCACCGGCAATTATTATTTTCGTAGAAGCTGTTTGTAAGGGATCACCGCCTTTATGGATAAGTATCACGTAGTTTTGACCATAACTGTAATGATTCGGCATCGGTACGCCGCCCTCCACACTTTCCACTTCGATCACTGCCATCGGAGCCTTGCTCAGGGAATCGGCAAAGCCATCACCATATACCGATGTAACGGTAATTCCTGCGAGCAGGATGATAAGAAGCAGCATGAGTATGACACCAATCACAGGTGATACGCCACTATCACCAAATATGAAAATGAAGGATGACCTTTTTTGCATAGTATGCAGTTAATACAGAACTACATAAATTTTGCTTAATTGAAATAATATATTTTTCTATTGAAGAAATCTATTCAGAACAAACAAAGGACTATGTGCAGAATAAAAACCGAACCTTCAGAAAAATATGGAAAACATGGAGATGTTTTCTTTATTTAGACAGACAACGATAACTTTTTATTTCACTTATGTAATGATAGAGTGTAGTTCATAACTAATATAGTGGATATTAATATAATACACCACATCAGTTAAGCAATAAGGAGAAAAGTAAAATGGTAGCAATTATTACTGTCAGCGAATGTGTAGGTTGCGGAACATGCGTAGATGAATGCCCGGCAGAGGCAATCGCTATGAACGGCGACAACATTGCAGTAGTAGACGCAGATGAGTGTCTGGACTGCGGTGCATGTGTCGATGTGTGCCCGACAGACGCAATAGCCATGGAATAACCCATTGGTTTATTCCGGGGCGTTCTATTTTTAATTCTTTTTTCTTATTTTTCGAGGAAGATCTATGTCAGAATCAATCAAAGCAGGTGTCTTGGGTGCTACCGGTGCGGTAGGACAGAGATTCATACAGGCACTGGAGAATCACCCCTGGTTCGAAATCACATCCCTTGCAGCATCTGAAAGAAGCGCAGGGAAAACATACGGAAAAGCAGCTAACTGGAGACTCGA
>DACO01000064.1 GCA_002508635.1 Methanolobus sp. UBA118
TTCAATACGGGTAAAAAGATGCTGGAATATGAACTATATCTTAGTGTGGACAGTGATGAAAAAGAGATAGACGGATACATTTCCCTGCTTGAAACACTAAAAGAAAAACACGACATAGATTACAGGACCATCGATCTGGAAAGCTTCCTGATGATGAAAGAGAAGAACTGACAGAGTCCATACGCCTGATCAGCAGAAAGAATGCGGTAGGTGTTGTCAGCAAAGGCGGTGGTGCCCTTCCAATCTCCCGCAATAAAAATATCGGCAAGATAGGGATACTCATACAGATAGAGGATGATAAACCCAGAAATGTGTACCCACATGAGATCAACAAGAAGAGGATCGACATCACATCCCATCTTGAAACAATGATAGGGGCTGACGATGTAAGCCACGTAACCGATCAGGAATCCATATCCGAAGAGGACATCTCACACATGATATCCACTTTCCCGGAACTTATCGAAGAAGGCCTGAAGTTCATTGATACCGAAGTGGAGATAAGTGGTGGCAGAATAGATGCTGTCTTCAGGAGTAAAAACGATGAACACCTCCTGATAGAAATAGAGATAGAAGCCAGGGATAATGCCATCGGACAGGTGCAGAGATTCATCACCTACGCAGAAAAATACGGAATACCCAGAGACCGGATCAGGCTCGGAATCGTGTGTGCGAAGATATCGGAAAGCAGACTGAACGCATGCATAGGTGCAGGCGTGGAAGTCTATACGCTCAGCCTGGAAAAGAGGGCATAATTCTTATTTACGTAAACCGGAAAAAACTTAAATGTAGATAAATAAGAGGGCAGCCCATGGTCTGGATAAAGATAAATGACAAAAGATACATGAATGCAGATTTAATCACTTCACTTAGAATCACACCCAACGAAGTTACTGACAGGGTCGCCATAGTCTGCCAGTATGGAGAATTCCATGGAGAGACAGGACCAAAATCCATGGTTTTATGGATGACTTCATTTAAACAAAAATCCGACCCTAATCCCGTGGCTGCCAAGATCCGCAGCAAGAAAGATTCCAAATTCATGATAGGTCCTTTAAAAAAGGATAACGAAGAACATGATCCAAACTACAACGACAGGAATCGCGAAAGGATCAGTAATCTGGCAAAGGAAATCCTTACTGCCCTTATAACAGAACTGGAAAGCGCCAAACAAAAAGGAAATTTTATTTTCGATCTGGAAGCTTTCCTAGAGCCATATGACGACAGCCAACAGTAAGGAATACATTAGAAGATTATAAGAATGCTGATTCGGGAAGGCTTACAGAGGATGGAAAAAGAAGAACCGACGAAGTCCATCCCGAATCAGAGAGGAAATTCAGGGGACGGCTCTATCAAAGACAATAGCATAGTAGCCCTATACGCCAGCCGGAAATAAAATAAAAACTACTATGTGTCCCCAGTATGCGCTTTTCTAAAACCGCGGACACATTTGCTAAGAAATTGTAGCTGCAAACATACATATATAATGCGTCATTTATTTGCATATGCAAAACAATATAGGTTAAACTACTTTTGCAATTATTGACTACAACAATATTCTTCAAAGAATATAACCGCCATCAAGCAATCAAAATCAGAGGAACATAAAAATGTCATCTGTTATCAAATTTAACGGGGCAGAAGAAGAGGAACTGAGAACTTACGTCCATAGCAATATTCAGGTTTTAAGACACCACCTTTATGAATATGAAAAAGGAATCCGTAACCTTGTCCTTCATACCACTAGTATTCATCTGAAGAACGAGATTATCAGCTTGCTCGAAAAAAGGAATGTAGACTATCTGATCAGGCAGACCTCCGGCTCAAAAATTAACGTATTTTTTGGAGACGAAAGGTGCATAGAGATTATCAGAAGAATAGGAAATAAATGCCTCTCAGATTACACCGATGAAGAGGATTTCATACTTGGAATAATGCTTGGATACGACAGGCTGCAACAGTGTGATCGATACATTACAAGAAAGAACAAAAGCAATCAAATTAAAATTTTGCTTTGATCTTCACCACACTAATTTGAAAAAAATGAAATAGGGAAAGGTATTGCACTTCAATTTAAAACTAAGCCTATTGCAATTCCGTTACATTTTCCTATATATCGCATCAACAGGGCATATTGTAGCACATGCACCGCAGTCAACGCACTTATCGTTAATAGTGTACGGATCTCCTTCACTTATGGCATCAACAGGACATTCCGGAAGACAGGTACCACAAGCAACACACGTTTCGGTTATTACATACAATTTAACCACTCCAATTTATAGAAAACTCCGATAATATTAAAGGGTTACTGTGATCGATATCGTTTTTTTTAGCAAAGTAAGCTGATGCAGTAAAGAGGCATTCGTGAAATATGCTTCAATCTTTTTTGTTACTTACCCCGTAGTTATTGCAATGTAATAGGCATTTAAGAAATGCAATATGAATTAAAAAAGTCAGAAATATTCATAATCATAAACAAATATAAAAAATAAAACAGTACACCAGCCGGGATTCGAACCCGGGTTCGAGCGTTGGCAACGCCCGGTGATAACCGCTACACTACTGGTGTATTTTGCATCAGGTGCCCAGACCCGGACTTGAACCGGGGACAACTGCCTCTTCAGGGCAGCGCTCTCCCAACTGAGCTACCTGGGCTTTTTGACCCGAAGCACCTTAATGCTGCTTTTACATTTAAACTTATCGAATCCTCAAAAAGAGGATTTGTGGTGGGCCCGCGGAGAGTCGAACTCCGGACCTCCGCCATGTCAAGGCGA
>DACO01000097.1 GCA_002508635.1 Methanolobus sp. UBA118
TCTTCTGCCTTTATCAGGGCTTTGTCAAGTTCAATGTTTTTTAACTTTAGCTCATCGGCATACTCACGCAGTTTTTCTTCTGTCTTTTTCTGCTCTGTAATGTCTCTGAACTCAACGGCTCTGACTTTCCTTCCTTTATATGGGATAACTTTTGCATGTACACAAACCGGATACTCACTTCCATCTTTTCGACGTCCCATCAGCTCGTATGGTTTTTCATAACCTGCATTAATATTGCTCACTACTTTCTCTCTGTACGCTTTGGCTGTAAGCAGCAGTCCGTCCATCCCGATCAATTCCTCAACCGTGTAGCCGGTCATTTCTGAAAGTCCCTGGTTGCAGTCAATTATGATATTGTCTTTGTGGATGAAAATTCCACCAAAAGAGGCGTTGTGTAGTGCTTTGAACCGTTCTTCACTTTCAATAAGTGCTTTTTCGGCTTCTTTGCGCGCTGTTATATCCTGCAATGTACCTGTTATCTTAACGACTCTCTCATCCACTATCTTCGGGCGGGCACTTGCTCTTACCCATTTGTGATTGCCTTTTCCGGTGATAGTTTCCAGTTCAAGGTCGAATGGTTCTCCTTTTTCAATAGCATCATTTGTTGCTTTTTCAAGTATAATCCTTGATTCAGGAGTAAAACGCTCTATTGCTTTCCCAAAGGTGCCAATTTCTTCAGTTTCATGGATTCTTGCGACCTCAGGTGTCCATGTAATTACATTTGTTGCTACATCTAACTCCCATCCACCAATTTTTCCAATTCTTCCAACTTCATTGAGTAGAGCTTCGCTTTCAAGCAGTTTGTTCTCTGCGATTTTGTACTCAGTGATATCCTGCAGTGTGCCGGTGATTTTAACGACCTTTCCGTCTACCACCTTCGGATAACCGCTTGTTCTGACCCACTTATTGTTTCCTTTAGCAGTTACAAACTCCAGCTCAAGTTCGTAGGGTTCAGCATTTTCAATGACATTATTGACAGCTTTCTCAATGATCTCCCTTGATTCGGGAGGGTAGTATGATAAACCATCTTCAACATCTGTTGCTCTATCTGTATCCAGCTCATGTATCTTTGCAACTTCAGGTGTCCATGTAGTTTCATCTGATATAAGATCCAGTTCCCATCCGCCAATTTTGGCCATTCTGCCAACTTCATTGAGGAGGGCTTCACTTTCGCGCAATTTAGCTTCTGCTTTTTTACGTTCAGTTATATCCTGAAATGATCCGGTTACCTTTACCACATTTCCATTTTCTATTGTTGGACGTCCACTTGACCTGACCCATTTATGATTACCTTTTGGAGTAAGCAATTCCAGTTCAAGGTCATATGGTTCTGCCTTTTTGATAGCATCATTGAATGCTTTTTCCACAGCCTCTCTTGAACCGGGAGAATAATATTTCAACGTATTTCCGTAACCAAGTTTGAAGCTTTTATCAAGGTCATAGATCTGATAGATCTCAGGCGTCCACTTAACGTTTCCATCTGGCACAGCAAAATCCCATCCTCCGATTTTAGCGATTTCACCAACTTCTCTCAAAAGATTTTCACTTTCCTGCAGCTTTTCTTCGGCTATCTTACGCTTGGTGATATCATGGAAAACAGAAGCAACAATATTCTTTTCAACTCTGTAGGCATTGACGCTGTAATATCTCTTTAAATCTTCAGAGTAAGTCTCAATACTGGTAGGAATTCCGGTAAGTGCCACCTTCTTGTGCAGATTAAAGACAGTATTTTTCTTTTTCTCAATACCTGGCAATACTTCAGTCACACGCTTTCCTATCACGTCTTCGGCTTTGAGACCTGTATGCTTTTCAAAAGCATTATTTACTTCCTGAAAAATATAATCAATCGGACATCCTTTTTCATCCGTGATAATTTCCGTTATCACTATGCCGCTAATATTGTTCTCAAAAAGTCCACGGTATTTTCTTTCACTCTCTCTGAGTGCTTCTTCTGCTTTTTTCTGTTTGCTGATATTCCTGAACTCAGTAACCCTTACCTCTTTTCCTTTGTAGGGTATATTTCTTGATTCCAGCCTGATAGGATATTCACTGCCATTTTTACAATGTAGCATTGCTTCATACGGTTTCTCATAACCGCTACGTATCTTTTCCATCACTTCATCCCGGTCTTTTTCTGCTATGAGAAGCATACCGTTCATTCCTATCAGCTCTTTCTGGGAATAACCCGTCATGTCGGAAAGACCCTGGTTGCATTCAAGGATCAAACCCCTGTCATGGATGCCGATTCCTCCAAAGGATGCGTTGTGGAGTGCTTTGAACCTTTCTTCGCTTTCCAGTAATTCCTTCTCTGCCCTTTTGCGTTCAGTGATATCCCTTATTGCTGCCACACGAACCCGGTGTCCCTTATAATTTACATCATAGGATTCAACTTCTGCCGGATACAGGGTGCCATCCTTTCTGATAGCTCGGACTTCATAGGGTTGTGCAACCTTATTTTTCATCTGTTCTATGGTGATTTCAATATCATCGGGATGGACAGCCAGTTCCAGGATATTGTTTCCCAGTATTTCTTCTTTTGAATATCCTGTTATACGGCATATGGCATCGTTTGCATAGATCACGACACCATTATCGTGAAAGATAACACCCTCAAAGGAGGCGTCAGCAAGCATCTGGTATTTTTCCTGGCTCTCTGCCAGCTCTTGTTCTATTTGTTTATTTTTAGTAACGTCTCTGGCTATTGCTTCAAATGCTATGACCTTCCCATTTTCATCATAATGCCATAGGCTCTTTTGTTCGATCCAGACTACATCCCCCTCTTTTTTTATCCAGCGGAATGTGTAAGTGGTTCTCTCGTTATGTTCTTTCAATATATTCTTTGTATCAGGCAGATCTTCAGGATGCATTATCTTGAAAGGCAGGTCCGGGTCTTCATAGAATTCTTCGGGAGTGTAACCGGATATTCTTGTCACGGCGGGACTGATGTAAGTGAATCGCCTTTTTGGGACATATTCATAGCTGTATACTATATCGTCAGCATTTTCGGCAAGTGTCCGGAATCGCTTTTCGCTTTTCCTGAGCTTTTCTTCCATCAACTTACGCTCGGTAATATCCTCAAAAACACCAACAACAATGTTCTTCTCTACTGGATATGCAGTGACACTAAGATGTCTCTTTAATTCTTCAGAATATAATTCAACATTTATAGGGGTCCCATTAATTACTACATCCCGATGTATATCGATAAAGGTGTTTTTCCTGTTTTCGATACCAGGATATACTTCAGTTGCATGCTTTCCTATTACATCTTCAGCTTTCAAGCCGCTATGTGTCTCAAAGGCATCATTCACTTCCAGAAAAATGAAATCGACCGGATATCCGTTCCCATCTCTGACGCTTTTCGTGACAAGTATGCCACTAATATTGTTCTCAAAAAGCTCACGGTACTTTTTTTCGCTCTGTACTATGGCTTCCTCTGAAGTTATCTCTTGTTTCTTTGTATCAGTGATCCTAGTTATTGTAAAACAGAGAAGTTCCTTATCTTCAACTATTAAAGGAATACAATGAACATCAACATTACACCGGGATCCATCTGCAAGCCTATGTTCGAAAAGGCAATGATCGAGTTTTTCATCCTTTGCCCTTTGGATCTTAGCTATTAGTTCCTGCTCCGGTAAAATACTAAAATCGGATATTTTTTTACTGATAATCTCTTCCCGTGACCATCCGTAAAAGTTACATGCGGCACTGTTTGCATCCACGATTTCAAGACTTGCGGAGTCTATAAGAAGCATAGCTGCATGATTGTTATCAAATAATGCTCTGTATCCGGTCGGATAATCACCCCAAAGGCTATCCGCCGGCTTGTGTTCATCTTTCCCCATTAATGTCCCTTCCCACAGTTATCATTTCAGCTCCACATCAGATCATCTTTTCTCTAAGATGTCAGATCGAATGTGAACTGTTTTGTCATGTTTATAACCACTCCTCTGGCAGGTATATTTCATGATACAGCTTAAATGATTAAATGTTACGCACATCTAAATCACTATATAATTACTTTCCCTGGTTCAGATACAATCAACAATATATTATTCTCAGTTATATCATATCTATTTATTGTTTCAAGCTTACTTGTCCGGAATTGCATTCAGAACTTTGTTCCCACTCATAATTTCTGAACGAACTATAACTCGAGCATATACCCTTTAGTAAGCCCCCGGGGGGATTTGAACCCCCGACCTGCTGATTACGAATCAGCCGCTATACCGCTAAGCCACAGAGGCGATGTGAGCGAACCTTATAATCGTATCCAGTGATTTAATCATTTCGCTTATTCCCTGTCAATATCATATAATTCTGACCTCGATACAGACATTGAACTGGTGGGGAGCATAAGACCGGACAACACGCTGATCAATCAACTCGACCCGGCGGTCTGCGCGGCCGGCAGCTTCTTCTATGAGCTTCAGAGAGCTGTCAAACAGGTCATCTTCCGGTGTGATGTCATAATAGTGGATCACTGCACCGGGTGCACACACCTTTATTGCAGAATCAAGAAAATCCTGTGCGTTGTGTGGTAAGTTCATGATTACATGATCGGCAACCCTGCCCAGTTTTTCGGCTTCCAGATTTGCATCGCCTTCTATGGCTTCCACGTTGCTGACCGAGTTCAATTCTATATTATTTTTCAAAAACTCGACGGCATCGTGATTCTTGTCGATGGCAATAACACGGATGTCGGGACTTTTTTTAGCTATCATGATGCTGTAGGGTCCGACACCTGCAAACATATCGACTACTGTCTGACCCTCTCCGACCTGCTCCAGTATGCGTGAGCGCTCTGTTGCAAGACGGGGCGTAAAATAAGCCCTTTCCAGGTCGATATGATACCTGCATCCGTATTCCTTATGTATCGTATCTGTCCTGTCCTCTCCCGCAACTGTACTGAACCTGCGGGTCCTGAATTCTCCCTCCACAGGTCCGAGAGCTGTAAGTACTGTTCTGACATTCTTCTTTACCTTCATGATAGCAGCAGCCACTTTTTCAGGTTCAGGAATGTCATCCTCCATAAGTGCAATATCCCCCACAACCTCAAAGTGGGGAACTTCATCCAGGAGGTCCTCAAGTTTAAGCTGTCCTTTCTGCTCCTCGAAATCATATTCTGTAACTTTGAAATTTCCGGGCATATCCTCAAGGGACTCTGAATCTGCTTCTTCTGTCAGAGGCAGGAACAGGTACTCTCCTTCGGAGCTGATGCGTGCGGAATTGTCCAGTATCTCCCTTTCAATTAATTCCCTGCGGATCGGCTCGCCTTCTTTTTTCAAAACCCTGATACACGTTTTCCTCATGTTCATACACCTATGATAAACCATGACCCGAACAGGACAAGGAACAGCCCGCAAGACATCAGTACCCTTTCATAAAGTTTTGGTGACATGAGCTTCCTTCCCCTGCTAAAGGATGCGGACACAAATGTGAAATAACCAAGATCCGCTAGCCAGTGACCAATAACAAACATTGCAGCGGCAAAGATGCTGATCTCAAGTCCTCGCAATACAAGAGCACTGCCGGCAGCCAGCCACCATATCCAGAAATATGGATTTGAAGCTGAAGTAATAACTCCTGCAATCAAGGGACTTGTACTGGTTCCTGTATGTTCGTTTGTCGGATCAGACACGTTTTTTGCACCTCTGATCGTAAGAATTCCGAAAACAACCAGTGTTGCTCCTCCTATAATGGAAATTGCCAGGATGATGCTGTCACTTACGGCTGTGATCCCATATAGTATAAGTATGCAGATCACCAGCTCCAGAGCAGCGTGACCAAGGACCAGTTCCGGTCCTGCTTTCCATCCCTTTTTCAAGGATGTATCTATTGTGGCAAAAAGCATCGGACCGGGTACAAGTGCACCTGTCATTCCCACAGCAAAACCTATGGCCAGCATCTCAAATAATTCCAGCATAGTCTACACTGCTTAATCGGATCAGTTGTTAAAAAAAGCTTTGGCAAAAAAGGATCAGAACAAAGGAAGCAGCATGGCTGTTCCCCTGTTTGTTGTATTTAATTATCTGTATGCTCAGAGAATGATCTCGATATCGAGCTCTTCTGCAAGTTCCTTGTATCTGTTACGGATTGTGACCTCGGTCACACCTGCAACATCGGCAACTTCACGCTGTGTACGGCGCTCGCCACAAAGAATGGATGCAATATAGATGGCCGCTGCAGCCACACCGGTTGGACCACGTCCGCTTGTAAGCTCTTTCTCGGAAGCCTGCCTTAAGATCTCAACACCTCTGGACTGCACTTCACCTTTAAGGTTCAGTCCTGAACAGAACCTCGGGACATAGTCAATTGGTGAGGTTGGCATGAGCTTGAGGGACAGCTCCCTTGAGATGAAACGATATGTCCTTCCGATCTCTTTCCTGCTTACCCTTGATACTTCTCCAATCTCGTCAAGTGTCCTCGGGACACTGCACTGGCGGCACGCTGCATACAGTGCTGCTGCTGCAACACCTTCAATACTCCTTCCACGGATAAGGTTCTTGTCGACCGCTTTCCTGTAAACCACAGCAGCGGTCTCACGTACCGTCCTCGGAAGACCGAGTGCTGATGCCATACGGTCAAGTTCGGAAAGTGCGAATGCAAGGTTACGTTCGGTTGCATTGCTTACACGTATCCTACGCTGCCATTTTCTCAGCCTGTAAAGCTGTGCCCTGTTCTTGGATGAGATGGACTTACCATAAGAGTCACGGTTCCTCCAGTCTATCATAGTGGAGAGACCCTTATCGTGGATGGTGTAGGTCATAGGTGCACCCACACGGGAGCGCTTCATTCTCTGGTCATGGTCAAATGCACGCCATTCAGGTCCTTCATCAACGAATTCTGCGTCAACTACCAACCCACAATCAGCACATACGAGTTCCGCTCTCTCGTAGTCCTGTACTAAACTGCGGCTCCCACATTCTGGACACTGGACCTTTGCCTTCTCGACTTCCATGTCCTTTTCTTTTTCTTTACGTGCTTTGATCATTGCACGTATTTTCTCCCTTTCGGAGGTATCAGAATAACGTACTCTTTCGACTTCGACCATTTCAATCACCTTTCATCATAGATATAAAATATATTCCCCAAGTTTTACATTTCTCAATCAAGCTGCTATCTTCAATATCCAAAACTACCTTACTCTCACTGAACGTATACCCGGTCGTTGATCAGATTCTTCAGGTCAGGATCGGTTAATCCCTTGTTCGGTTTCACAATAAAAAAAGGACAATCAACGGGTCCAAAGATTCCGGAGATCTTCCCTATTCTTTTTATCGATTTATCAAGAACAAAAGAGTTGATTCTAGGCATATCTCTTATGGATCCGGAGTATTTCTTTTCATTCCCTCTGATGATGATATCATCCTGCTTTGATATATGTAGTATTTTACCCAGTCTTTTCATGTCTGTAGTATTTAGAATATTGTTTCCTTAATTTTATGTGGTCTCTATCTTATCCCCATTCTATATATAGTTTGCGCAGGATTTTTAATATCATAAGCAAATCTATACAAAAATATATCGTTGTTTTTCCGGATAAATTCCGGGCATTTTAATCACCGGTCAAGCCCTGATATGTCGTAGCAGACCACAAGTTTAAAGTTATAACAGGTCTATGTTGGCACGAATTATACTTTAATGATCCATCATATACCTTATGCATGGAGGAAATTCGGTGGCAGATAGAAAATTCGTATATTTTTTCGGGAACGAAGATACAGAAGGTAAAAATAGCATGAAAGATCTGCTGGGCGGCAAAGGTGCCAACCTGGCAGAAATGGCCAACCTGGGAATTCCGGTTCCTCCGGGCTTTACTATCACAACTGAGGTTTGTGTGCTCTACCTTGAAAAGGGAGCTTACCCTGATGGTGCACTCGATCAGGTCAATGACGCGATCGGGAACCTTGAAAGGGTAACAGGTAAGAAGTTCGGGGATGTGAATAATCCTTTACTGGTTTCGGTAAGGTCAGGTGCACGTGTCTCTATGCCTGGTATGATGGATACTGTCCTTAATCTGGGTCTTAATGACGATACTGTTGAAGGTCTTGCAAAAAAAACAGGCAATGAAAGATTTGCATATGACAGTTATCGCAGATTCCTTGCAATGTTCGGAGATGTGGTGCTGGGTATAAAACATGAGAATTTCGAAAAGGTCCTTGAGACAAAGAAAGAACAGCTCAATGTAAATCTTGACACGGAACTGACAGTGGATGCACTCAAAGAACTGGTGGAAGATTTCAAAAGGATAATCCGTAAGAAGACGGGTAATGATTTCCCCCAGGATCCACGTGAACAACTTCAGATGGCAATTGATGCGGTATTCAATTCATGGAACAACCAGCGTGCCATAAAATACAGACAACTTAACAATATTCCTAAGGACTGGGGTACTGCTGTCAACGTACAGTCAATGGTCTACGGGAATATGGGTGAGACTTCCGGTACTGGTGTTGCCTTTACAAGGGATCCTGCAACAGGTAAGAAGGAATTCTTTGGTGAATATCTGATCAATGCACAGGGAGAAGACGTTGTGGCAGGTATCAGGACCCCGCAGCCCATTGACACCCTCAAGCAGACAATGCCGGATGCTTATGCACAGCTTGTCGACATCTACCAGAAACTTGAGAATCACTTCAAGGACATGCAGGATATCGAGTTTACCATCGAGGAAGGTAATCTGTACATGCTCCAGACCAGGACTGGTAAAAGGACTGCTGCTGCCGCCTTAAATATTGCTGTGGACATGGTCAATGAAGGTCTCATTGACAAAAGAACAGCTCTTACAAGGGTAAAACCTGAGCAGATAGACCAGCTTTTACATCCCATGATCGATCCGGAGTCCGAATATGAGATTATTGCCACAGGTCTGCCTGCATCGCCGGGTGCTGCTGTGGGTAAGGTTGTTTTCACTGCCGAGCATGCAGAGGAAATGGCTGCCATGGAAGAAAAAGTAATTCTGGTCAGGGCTGAAACCTCTCCTGAAGATATTGGAGGTATGGATGCGGCTCAGGGAATACTTACGGTTCGTGGCGGTATGACATCACACGCTGCAGTTGTTGCCAGGGGTATGGGAAAACCCTGTGTGGCAGGCTGTGGTGCTGTGAGTATAGATATGACTGAAAAGGTCTTTACCATTGATGAGCTCCAGATAAGCGAGGGTGAATTCATCTCTATTGATGGTGCAAAAGGATGTGTCATCAAGGGAGAGGTGGACCTCATAACTCCTGGCGTCACCGGGGAACTGGAAACCCTGCTCACATGGGCCGACGAAGTAAGAAAGATGGGAGTCAGGACAAACGCCGACACTCCTCACGATGCTCTTGTTGCCAGGGAATTCGGTGCAGAAGGTATCGGCCTGTGCAGAACGGAGCACATGTTCTTTGGAGATGACAGGATACCTGTTGTCAGGGAAATGATCCTTGCGGAAGATGAAAAGACCAGAAAGAAGGCTCTCAATAAACTCCTGCCAATGCAAAGGGAGGATTTCATAGGTATTTTCCGTGTAATGGAAGGCTATCCCGTAACCATACGCCTGCTTGATCCGCCACTTCACGAGTTCCTGCCAAAATATGATGAACTGGCTGAAAAGTTGAGGGAACTAGAAGCTACCATGTCGGATGCCAACATGAATGAGATCAATGATCTCAAGGATGTGATGGAACGTGTGGAATCCCTTACAGAGATCAACCCCATGCTCGGTCACAGGGGTTGCCGTCTTGGTATCACATATCCCGAGATATATGAGATGCAGGTGCAGGCAATCGTTGAAGCTGCATGTGAACTCAAACATGAGGGTATAGATATAGTACCTGAGATCATGATCCCGCTGATATGTCATGTAAACGAACTCAAATCTGTCAAAGAGCATATTGTAAATGTTGTTGAATCCGTTCTTAATGATAAGAAAGTCAAGATGGACTATCTGGTAGGTACCATGATCGAGCTTCCAAGGGCAGCACTGACAGCTGACCAGATTGCAGAGGAAGCTGATTTCTTCTCCTTTGGTACTAACGACCTGACACAGACAACATTCGGCTTCAGCAGGGATGATACAGGTAAGTTCCTTCCTTCATATGTTACAAACTCCATCCTGGAGAATGATCCGTTCGCAGTTCTTGATCAGGAGGGAGTTGGTCAGCTTGTCAGGATCGGTATTGAAAAAGGCCGTTCCACAAAGCCGGATATCAAGATTGGTATCTGCGGTGAGCACGGGGGAGAACCAAGTTCTGTTAAGTTCGGCTACGGTATCGGACTGAACTATGTGAGTTGCTCTCCATTCCGTGTGCCTATAGCCAGACTTGCATCGGCACAGGCTGTAATCGAAAATGAGGAAGAATAATTCTATAGTTTCTTGATACGGTTTTCTCCGTATCATTTTTATTCTAACGGCCATCCGGCATTTAAATTCCGGTGGTCGTATATGATTTTTATAAACTTATCACTTAGTAGTTCTTACTATTTTATGGACCGTGAGGTCACGAACTAAGTTTAAAAGATAAAAAGCTGAACTAAAAAAAGAAAAACCTGCCTTTCAACAGCAGGTTCAGTACGATCTCTGGATCATATAGTCGGCTATTGCCCGTAGTATGTCCTTTGATTCGGAATCATCCACAACATCTAGCAATTCCTTGCTTCTTGCTATGTATGAAAGTGCAAGATCCCTTGCATATGCTATGGATCCTGATTCTTCCAGCTCATGAACAGCGTTGTTTATCTCTTCATTGCTGGCATTTCCTTTGCCGAATATGTCAAGCTTTACACCACTGTTTAGGGCATGGATGGCTATAAGGGTCTTCTTGCCTTCCATGAGGTCACTTCCCCTTACCTTGCCAAGTACCTCTTCCGGGGTGATCATGTCGATAACATCGTCATATATCTGGAATGCGATACCTATCAGCCGCCCGAACTCATAAAGAGCGTCTGCGACATCGTCGGATGCTCCGCCAAGGATCGCACCTATCTGGCATGAGGCAGCATAGAGTACACCGGTCTTTTTCTCGATCATCTCAAGATACTCTTCCTCTGTCACATCCATGCGCTCCTCAAACTCGACATCCATCCACTGTCCTTCGCAGATATCCCTACATGTTCTGGACAATATGTCGATACACTTCAGGATCCTGTCAGGGTCTCCTTCTGCGTGTGTGAGTATCTCAAAAGCCTTGGAATACAGCGTATCTCCGGCAAGTATGGCAGCTGCCTCTCCCCACTTGACATGTACTGCCGGCATTCCCCTGCGGATATCATCCCTGTCCATTATATCGTCATGCACCAGTGTGAAATTATGCACCAGTTCCACGGCTACGGCAGCAGGGATCACTTTTTCAGGGTCAAAACCCACCGCTTCAGCAGTGATCATCACAATGGCAGGGCGAAGCCTTTTTCCACCTGCATCCGGCAGGTAGCGGGCTGCCCTGTAAAGTTCTATGGGTCTGGAGACAGGGAGGTAGTCCTCGATGCCTTTATCAACATGCACAGACCTTTTTTTTATCTCTCCAATTAAGTCCATACTAATTCTCACTGTTTTTCTGGTTTTTATATATGATTACTCTTCTTCGATGTAGAGTTCTTCTCCATTCCTTAGAAGGTGCAGTGTATCGCCAAGTGAATAGCCTGCATCTTCTGCCATCTTGATGTACTCGCTGTGCATCTGTATGGTTCCGTGTGCAGGAATCACATGTTCGGGCTTGAGCATACGAAGCAGTTCCCAGTGATCTTCTTTGTATGCATGTCCTGAAACATGCACATCATCGTAGATCCTGGCTCCTTTCATCTTGAGCTTTGTCTCAAGTGAGTAACGGTTTGCCTGTGTCATAGGGTTTGGAATTATGTTTGCAGAGAAGATTATCCTGTCACCGGTCTCGATCTTGTAGGGTGTTTCTCCGGTTGCGATCCTTCCAAGTACTGCACCGGGTTCTCCCTGATGTCCGGTTACGACCGGCAGGTACTTGTCCTTACCCTTATCCATGATCTTTTTCAGTGCATTGTCAATATCCCTGCGGTTTCCGTATATCTCAACGGTTTCGGGCAGGTCAATGTATCCGAGCTGGTGGGCGGTTGCCACATATCTTTCCATGGACCTTCCAAGGAGTACGGGTATCCTTCCCATCTCACCAGCGAACTTGACAATGGAGTTCATACGGGCAATGTGGGATGCAAATGTCGTAACTATCATACCCACATCCGCTTCTTCGGTACCCAGAAGCACGTCCCTTAGCATCATGTGTGCGATCATCTCGGAAGGAGTTTTTCCGTTCCTGCCAGCATTGGTACTCTCGGTGATCAATGCTATAACGCCTTCCTGTCCGAGCTGCTTGAGCCTCTCAAAGTCCGGAAGTTCGCCGACAGTTGGTGTCCTGTCAAGCTTAAAGTCACATGCATATATGATGGATCCGCTTGGTGTGTGTATTGCCACAAATACCGTATCGATGATACTGTGCTGGGCGTTCACGAACTCAAGAGATATGTCCTTTGTGATCTCCATTGAGTCGCCTGCCTTCAATGCAACGATATTGTTCTTGACACCGAACTTCCTCTCGGAATCGATCTGATGTTTAACCAGTGCGGTGGTGTACGGTGTTGCGATGATTGGTGCAGTGTAGCGGTGTGCGAGTTTTGAGATCGCACCTATATGGTCAAGATGTCCGTGAGTACAGACTATGGCACGCACATTTCCATTAACCTCATTCATTATTGTGTCGTCCGGAATAGCTCCCATTTCTATCAGTTCAAGGGAGTGCATGCGATCTGTGTCCACATCTTCATGTATCTGGACCCTGTCCAGGCGAAGACCCATATCAATGATTATTATATCATCATTTATCCTGATCGCAGTCATATTGCGGCCCATTTCATTATAGCCGCCAACAGCGATTATACCTATTTCAGTCATATATTATCCTCTCATATTTATAAAAATGTCTGTTTTATCTTATTAATCCTTTATAGATGACAGTTAAACTATCTGGAAATCACTCTTCTCAGAGCGCAATGCAAACTCTTTTGCATCAAAGCCCCGAAGTTCAATGTATTCCTTTGTCCATCCTGTAATTACAGTAGGCGCTGAATGTAGTTTTTTAATATCTCCGCAGCCGCAGAGGAACATCGCCACTTTAAGCTCATCAAGCATGCGCATGATACTCTCTTCTACTTCGGCCTTTCCTTTCATGGCCGGCTCAACAAAGGGGAGTGCAGCACTTGCAACAGATGCACCCAGAGCCATGCATTTTGCCATGTCCAGACCGGTCCTCACACCGCCGGTGGCAATAACCGGAAGTGCTGTATTGCATTCGATTATACTCGGTACCGTGGGTATTCCGAAATCCCAGAAAAGCTCACCCAGCAGTTCCGACATAATGTCCTCCCTGTCTCTGGCACGGTATACTTCCACACCTGACCAGCTGGTTCCTCCGACCCCGCCTACATCTATGGCGGAAACTCCCGCTTCCTTTAAGAGCCTTACATCCTCAAGGGATATCCCGGCTCCTGTTTCCTTAACAATGACCGGGGTCTTGAGTGTACAGATCTCTCTGATGCTTTCCAGTGCACCTGAGGCATCCCTGTCACCTTCCGGTTGTATTGCTTCCTGCAGGAAGTTCAGATGTATTGCCATGGCATCGGCATCTATCATCTCGATAAGTTTCTCCACACCTTCAACGCCATACTGCTTTATCTGGGCTGCACCGATATTCCCATACACAAATGCGTTTGGTGCCTCGTCACGAACGACCCTGAAGGATTCTTCCTGCGCAGGGTCCTCTATGGCTGCCCTCTGGCTGCCGACTCCAATCCCCAGACCAAGCTCCTCAACTGCACCTGCAAGGGCTGCATTGATCGGTGTGGTGCCGGGGTGTCCTCCGGTAATGGAAGCTATCATGAAAGGTGCTTCTAACCTTTTTCCAAGGAACTCCACGGACAGATCAATCTCGTCCATTGAAATCTCCGGAAGAGCCCGATGTACAAGCATTATATCGTTAAATCCCGCTCCCAATCTTCTTGATTCAACAGGACTCGTAGCACATAAATGAAGGTGTTCGATCTTTCTCTGTGAAGTAGTCATAATAATGGTCCCTGATCTTAAGCTTTTGAAATAGCAGTGCCAATATTCTCTCCGTTTAAAAAGCCAGAGACATTTCCTTTCTGACCTGCGTTGAAAATGTATGAAGTAATATTTGATGAATCACTTAGGTTTAACAGTTCAAGTACCTTTCCCAGCATTCCGCCTGTCACATCGGTACCTGCGGAACCGCTGACAAAGCTTTTGACCTGGTCGAAATTCCCTGGTGTGATCCTTTCGATGGTGCCGCCGTTTGCGTCAAGCACACCGTTCTCGGCACTTCCGATGCCGATACGTTCTGCTTTCAGTTGAGCTGCAAGGTACGGAACGATCTGATCTCCCGAAAGGACCGATGTACCAAGTTTTCTATCCATCACCACATCGCCATGTAAGACAGGAACAAAACCACTGGCGATCATTGCCTGTATCTGTTCCAGGTACATGTCCTTTATTCTGGTGTCCTCTGAAACAATGCAGTTCATGGGATGTACTCCAATTGCGTTGACACCGGCATCGTTTAGAGCATCGACAATGAGTTTGTTCAGCTTCTTTACCGAGTTATGTGTAATAATACTTCCTTCCGGGTCAAACTTTGCGTTAAGATCATAGCGTTTTGCCTGTGGATGTCCGAAAGAGCCTGCTCCATGTACAATAACAAGTCCTGCATCACAGCCTGATATTTCCCCGGCAATACGTTCTATTTCTTCAGGTCTGGCAGTGCCTTCATCTTTTCCTTTATCGGTAATGACACTTCCGCCTATCTTTAAAATCGTAATACCTTTATTTTTCATACTATGGCTCCAGTCTGACGCCTTCCTGCGTGTTACTTGTGAGAATTGCCTCGGCTCCTTTGTTCCTGATCGCACTGGCAACTTTTCCGGCATCCTGCTTACTGGCAAGTGCAACCATGCATCCTCCTCCGCCTGCTCCTGTGATCTTTGCGGAGATCGCACCTGCATCCCTTGCTGCATATACCAGCTCTGAAAGCTCAGCTCCTCCCACGCCGATGGCATCGAGAAGACCCTGGTTGACATTCATGAGCTTACCCATGGTCTCATAGTCATACCTGTTGACATGCTCCTCGGCCAGATGGGACATCCTGCCTATGTTATTCAATATGGGATCGATTATATCCGGGAATTCCTGTCTTAACTTTGCGACATTTGCCACAAGTTCCCTGGTTGAAGAGAACTTTCCTGTGTTCCCGACAATAATACTGCATTCCAGACCCTTTAGTCTGCGGCGCTCCGGTATCATCACCACTCCGCCCATGGTGCTCACATAGGTATCGGTTGGACTTGCGTTTCCCTGCACTTCCCTTTCGATGATATGTCCCATGCTAGCAATTTCCTCAAGCTGCAGTCCGCATGAATAAAGCTGGTTCAAAGCCTGTATGCTTGCCACGGTGACAGCTGCGGAAGATCCGAGACCCGAACCCACGGGAAGTTCTGAATCGATATGTATTCTCACACCTCGGATATCTCCGAATGTTTTCATCTTTTCGATCACTCTGGAGACGTAGGGATGCACCTCTTGATCCAGGCCTGTTGTCCCGAGTACCGATTCGATAACAATGGAGTCATGTTCTTCTGCCTGCACCCTTGTACGCAGGTCGATGGCACAGCATATGGCACTTTGCCCGTAAACAACTGCGTGTTCACCGAACAGGTACACTTTTCCGGGTGCAGAACACGTTATCATATTAACTCCAGATCCATCCGCATATCTTATTCAACCACCAGTGCTGCATATCCTACAACCTGTGAATAATCTCCGCTTACATCTCCGCTGTTTGCATATTTTAGCAGATTGACTTTTTCTGCTCCGAATTCTTTTGATGCGGTAAGCATGGCTGCGATGGGTCCGAAACCACAGGCTGTGATATTTCTCTCCTCACGTCTTCTGTAGAATTCCGGTATATCTCCTTTTATTATGGAATCTATCAGGTAGTGGTCGTTATCATCTGCCACTTGTGCAGGCTGGTAATGTGTAAAATCGCTGGATGCGATGAAGACGGTTTTCTTACCGCTTGCCTTTGCAGCACGTGCGACCTCCTGTCCTACTTCCACGGCGGTTTCCTCATCCTGAAGTCCCATGCAGATTGGTAGTATCTTAAAACCTTCTCCGAATCTGTACTGGAGAAAAGGTAGCTGTACTTCTATGGAATGTTCA
Organism: Methanolobus sp. UBA118; assembly: GCA_002508635.1. GTDB lineage: Archaea > Halobacteriota > Methanosarcinia > Methanosarcinales > Methanosarcinaceae > Methanolobus. Next base: position 16,235 of record DACO01000097.1, read on the forward strand.
TACCTGTGTGCTAGCTCGTCATAGTCCACGATAGTTCCGGCAAGGAGTTTTCCCATCTCCTGGTCGGCTTCTATTTTTCCGAACGGAGTTGACCAGCTTTCCTGTGAAAGAGCGATAGCAGATCCGTATCCCGTATGATTGGGACCGAAGAATACGTAGGTGTCCGCTTTCGGAAGTACTGCATATGTATGTGCTGCAACCTCTCCCGAATAGATATATCCGGCATGGGGAATCACAGCACCTGTGATGTCCCTTTCCCGGATCTCTACATTCCTAAAGCATCTGCTAAGTTCTTTCTTAAGGCTCTTCTGATTCGACGGATAAAACTGGCCGGCAACTGTTGTCTGTCTCATACTACTCTTCACCCCTACTGGGATATACGGGTTTTTTATATTTGTAGTATGCCTGTACAGCTAAATGGCAGGCTCAGACGCCTGCTTCGAAACTCTCAAGATCGTAGTTGAACACTGAATTGTTTGATTCTGAAACCTCTCTTGCAAGCAACCAGTAGACAAGTGAAAGTGCCTTCCTACCTTTGTTGTTTGTAGGGATGACAAAATCGACAAAGGATGTCATGTTGTTAGTGTCACAGAGTGCCACTACAGGTATTCCGATATCGTTTGCCTCTTTGATGACCTGTGCGTCGCCGGTCGGGTCAGTTACAATAACCACATCAGGTTCGAAGAAGTTCTCTACCGTAGGGTTTGTGAGTGTACCGGGGATGAACCTTCCTACCATTGATTTTGCTCCGATAGCCTTTGCGAACATCTTTGCAGGGAACTGTCCGTACTGCCTTGCAGATACCACAAGTATCCTTGCAGGGTCATATTCGGAAAGGAAGTTTGAAGCTAACTTGATTCTCTCGTCTGTAGCCTGGATGTCAAGTACATAGAGACCGTCGGTTCTGACGCGGTATACGAACCTCATCATATTCTCGGTCTTCTGCTGGGTACCGATATGTACTCCGGCGGCAAGATATTCGTCGATCGGGACAAGTGATGTGGTCTTCTCTGCTTCTCCTGCTTCTTTTGCCTCGGTGGTTGCGGCTGTTTCTTCACTCTCTACTTCTGTATTAGTATCTTCAGTAATTTTGATATCTTCATTTGTATCCATACTATCACCTTATGAATTATCTCTTTTAACAGTAATCGGGATTATGTCAAGTTCAAACTCTTTTCTTGCAAGATAAAGGGAATTTGTATTTTGATCATCGATCAGCACTGGTGCTCCCATTGAAATCTGTAATGACCTGGCTCCAATGATCCTTGCTTTTTCATACCTTGTATAGTGTTCTGTGTTCAATCGATCACCTAACGTACAATTCCGTAACAATAATAACTAAAATAAGTCGACCATAGTCACTATCAGCATCAAAACAGTCTCTTGTAATCAACCCTGCTATGGTCTTAATTAACTTGAATGATTTTTATTCGGAATCCCTCCGAATGTGGTTTCATGGCTTGCTGCAGGCTCCCCAGTGTTTACCTTAAAAGGTATGGGACCGCTGAGATTTGAACTCAGGTACCGGCGTGATCCGCATGATATCTTCATGTCCCGAACGCCGAAGGATGGTCCAGGCTACCCTACGGTCCCTTTACTGGTATGGAGCCAGCGTGTCTACAAGTTCGACATGTGAAAGGATCATCCTGCGGCAGCAGTATCTTGTGACCCCTAGGTCATCAAGAACATTGCCGGGATTTTCTCCTTCCTGAACACGTCTTTTGTATTCTTCCCAACAGTTTGAAATTACCTTTCCGCAGGTAAAACACCGGATTGGAATCATTTCTTAAAGCTCACCTGTAAGATTTCTGATACTTGGAACGTGCACCAGGTCCGCCGAACTTCTTGGTTTCCTTCTGTCTGGAATCGTTTACCAGCAGGTTACGGTCGTACTCCATGTAGGTGTCACGGATCTCAGTGTCATTTGTCCAATCTACTATGCCTCTTGCGATAGCGGTTCTGATAGCATTTGCCTGACCCATTATTCCGCCGCCGCTGACAATGACATCGATATCCAGGGTGGATGCAGTCTCTCCTGCGACCATGACTGCTTCGTCTATCTTCTGTTTGGCAAATTCAGGATCGTATATCTCAAGAGGTTTCTTGTTAATGCGCACTTTTCCTGTTCCTTTTTTAACAGTTGCGCGTGCAATTGCTGTCTTCTTTTTACCGGATGTAGTTACAATTTTAGTCGACATTTCTTATCTCCTCAGAATTTGGAACCCAGTTTTTTGCTGACTCTTCCAAGGGTTATGTACTTGTTTGAGCTCAGACGGTTCATGTCTGCTTCCGGAACAGTGGTCATTTCCCTATCCTTGAACTCCTCAGGGACACCCATATAGATCTTAAGGCGTGCCATTGCATCCTTTCCTCTCGAACGTTTGTAAGGTAGCATTCCTCTGACAGTTCTTTTAAGTATTCTGTCTGGCTTTCTTGGGAAATACGGTCCAAATTCGCGACTTCCGATCTTCAACATCTCGTCGTATTCTTTTATGGTACTGAGCTTGGAACCTGATATTACTGCTTTGTCAGCATTTATAATGTCTATCTCTTCGCCATCAAGCAATCTTTTAGCAACAGTACTTGCAAGCCTTCCCATAATGAGTCCGTCTGCATCAATTATTGTCATTCTGATCACCTTCACTGCAAAATCCTTATGCCGGATCCCTTTGGATTCTCTTCAAGAATCTGTTCGATCGTCAAACACTTTCCGCCAAGGTCGGTGATCTTTTCCCTTGCTGTTGCGCTAAAGCCCAGTGCAACAACGTTTGCTGCCTTAGCGATGGCTCCTGAACCCAGGACCTTACCAGGTATAAGAACAGTTTCATTCTCGTTTGCATACCTGTTTATTTTACTGAGATTGACTTCAGCATAGTTCTGCCTTGGTTTTTCAAGCCTGCTTGCTACATCTTTCCAGATGAGCACATCATTATCACGGGATACCTGCTTGAGATTCTCAATCAACTTTGGTATCCTTGGATTTGTCTTTCTAACTATTTTAACATATGTTTTCTTGCTCATAATGTTCCTCCGCAAGATTGTCTCACTCACGCATTCAATGCGTTCGAACATCCGTAAGGTGCCAGTAAAGTAAGAACATGTAATCTATCATGGATAGATTCGTGACTCTGAATAACATTACTAGTACATAAAGCTTATGTATTCAGTCATTATCCATGAACTTGTCATAGACTTTCTGATAGATACTCTCGATATCGCAACCTTTTTCCTTTGCAAGGATAAGTGCCGCGATCTCAATGTCCACCAGGTCCCCGAAGCGTTCCTGAAGGGTATTTATTCCGGCAATGGTTTCCTTTTCACTCTTGCCGCTCTTTGCTGAGATCATGGTAATGAGTTCTTCTATCGTGCTCTTCTCGGCAAAGACATTTCCCGATGGCCTGAAACCATGTGGTATCTCTATCTTATCGACTGCAAAAGAAGGTATGAGTCTGTCTCCCTCAAGCCGCAGGAGTCGGGAGCTGATGGCCTTGTCCCGTACCTTTGATGCAAGATCCGGGGCCATCCACTTCAGATCAAAGGAGAGTGCAAACTCGAAATCCTTTATTGAAAGGGAGGATGTTGCTTTTTTCTTGAAGGGGGTTGCAACAACCAGTTTAAGTTCATCCATTTATGATCCGCGTCTTAGCTCATCGATGATCGTATCCGCAAGCCTGCCGCACTCCGTGCGCTTCTGCCCGTCTATATGGTTTATCTGAAGGACCAGTAGCTCATTCTCAAGGATTGCGCGCACCAGGTAGATGTCACCTCTGAAAGGCACTCTGTTATATTTACCGTCCAGGTAACTATAATTCAGGGATATCCTGAAATCGAGAATCCCTTCCTGTTCTATGGTCGCGATGATCTCATCAACGTTCTCATAGCTCAGAGGGGCGAAATCTATGCCGTTGGTCACGATCTCCACACGAATTTCCCTTTTGGCCTGTATCCTGTGCCCTCGCTGGGACACGGATTCGGTGACAAACATTCCGAATTTGCCATCCATATTCGCCATGACCTTTGTAAAAAAGGGTAGATCCGAGTGATAGCGGTACTTCTGCTCGAATTCTACTTCTCTGTGGGGAAACCGGTGGTATATTCGCTTTCGCATCATTTTAAACGATCATCTTCCGCCTTTGTAATTATATTGCTGACTATATGCTAAATATATTACTACAGGTGTAATCAGAGACTGATCAGTTTTGCGTCAATAATTCCTTCTACTGACCTCATTTCTTTGAGTATTGGCTCGGAAACCTCTGAATCAACATTTAATGCCATAATGGTTGTCTCGCCGACCTCAACTCTGCCAACCTGCATGCCTGATATGTTAATATTGTTCTTACCAAGCACAATGCAGCAAGGACCTATGACATTTGGTTTATTGATGTGCTTTGCAACAACGATAAACCCGGATGGGACTATATCTACATGCTCTCCATTGATACTGATAATCTTGCCTGCATCACCTATTACAGCACCCATGATTGATTCGGATTCATTACCCTTTGTGATCTTAATTCCTATGGTGGAAGCATATTCCTCTGAGGTTTCGGATTTACTTTCAATAACTTCGACTTTTCTGGATTTTGCAACTGAAGGTGCATTGACATAATTGACCCCTGATCCGAGAGCTACCTGGAGCATTCCTTTTAATGCCGCAACGGTCATAGGTCTTGTATCCTTTTCCGCAATTTCTCCGTGGTAGCTGATCTCAATGCTCTCGTAATTCTTTCCCATTAACTGGGCGCAGGCACTGCTCATGGTCTCAGCAAGCTGGATATATGGGGCAAGCATGGTCATTATCTCCGGCTTTACAGATGGTATGTTGAGTGCGTTCTTTGCACTTCCTCCTCTGAGTACCGAGATGACTTCGTCGGCAACGGAGACTGCAACGTTTATCTGTGCTTCCTGTGTGGATGCACCAAGATGCGGAGTAGCTATGAGATTCTCACATTCGAGCAGGGAGCTGTCAAAGGGTGGTTCGTTTACGAACACATCCACTGCGGCACCTGCGATCTTACCGTTCTTGAGAGCTTCGGCCAGTGCTTCCTCATTGATTATGCCTCCACGTGCACAATTAATGATCCTTGCATTGTCCTTCATCATGTCGAATTCTTCTTTATCGATGATGTTCCTTGTTTCCTTTGTAAGTGGTGTGTGGACTGTGATGAAGTCGGCTTCCTTTGCGATCTCCTGCACACTCATAAGTTTGACACCAAGCTCTTTGGCCCTTTCCTCTGATATAAAAGGATCATATGCCAGAATGTCCATTTCCAGCCCCTGTGCCCTCTTTGCCACTTCTGCGCCGATACGTCCGAGTCCGATCACACCAAGGGTCTTACCATTGACCTCAACACCCATGAACTTCTTGCGCTCCCATTTCTTGGACTTCAATGATGAATTGGCCTGAGGGATATTCCTTGAAAGTGCAAGCATCATTGCGACGGTGTGTTCGGCAGCCGAGAGCATATTACCCTCCGGAGCGTTAACAACAATAATTCCTTTCTCAGTAGCAGCTTCTACATCAATATTGTCGACTCCGACTCCTGCTCTCCCGATGATCTTCATTTTGTCCGCAGCCTCGATTACCTTCCTTGTAACCTGTGTCCCGCTGCGAATAACAAGAGCTTCGTAATCAGATATCTTTTCCACCAGTTCTTCTTCTGAGAGACCGGTTAATACGTCAACTGTGAAATGCTCATTGAGCTTTGTCAATCCCTGCTCTGATAACGGATCGCTGACCAATACTTTCATTATGTTTATCTCCACAAGATCAATATAATTATTATGTATTTGATGATAATTATCTCTGCATTATGGTATGGAACTAAGCAACCATATGTATTATAATTGTCTGCAAGCTGCCCATAAGCCTTACGTTTTTATCTCACGCTCATCGGCTCTGAGATAGCAACTTTAGATATCTCTAACTACTTAAAAAGTTAAGCATCAGATGACGTAGCAGACCTGTATGTACTATCTATCCGCGTGGAGGAACTTCATAATCGGAACATATATATGGTATATAGGTGGATTTTATATATTTAGAATAAGAACAATGACAGCTTATAGAAAGCCAGCATTGTTTTTCACAGGTGGTGCATGAATAAAAAACTCTCAGTTATTCTGGTCTCAGTGATTTTTGCCTTTCTTGTGCTGCTTTGCTTTGACTTTTTGAATAACCCTGTTATTGAAAATGGAAGTATTCCAAGCCGTTTCACAGAGCTATATTCAAGTGAGCTCTACCTTCCATCTTTTATCTTTCTGGTGTTCATGCTATCTGGTATTACAGTTGCCGGCATGTCGGCAAAGTGTGATATTGCGCAGAAAAAGGCATCGAAAAAGGAAAAGGACCTGTTGATCCTGCACTCAGCAACTTCTATATCCGCTAATTCTCTTGATGGTGACTCTTTTTTAGATGATGTGTTAAATGAAGTACTTTCCTACCTGGGAGCAGACTACGGTTTTATACATATGATCAGACATGATGCAGGCAAGGCTGTTATGGTTGCGAATGCAGGTGCTCCTGCCAGGATTAAAAAACATGTGGACAATATCTCTCTTGACCATCCGTTCGTATCCGCCATCCTTGAAAACGATAAGATATCCGGTGAGAGAGACGGATCGCTTGCCACCACGGTAGATCCGGGATTCCCCGAAGGCCAGAATGGGGATTTTGTTGTTTTCCCGATGCTTGCGCGTAATAGAATAATCGGTTTTTTCACCTTATCCATAAAACAGGGCTATTACCTGGATGAGGAGGATCTGTATGTTCTTGAGAGCGTGGGTAAACTTGCTGGAATAACTGTTGAGAACATAGAACTTCTGGAAAAGACGACCAGATCCTACGAAGAACTCAGATCGCTGGACCAGATGAAGGATGAGTTCGTATCCAATGTGACCCATGAGCTCAAGACCCCGCTGATATCCATCAAAGGATACAGTGAGATCATGTACGAAGGCATGCTGGGTGAACTTAACGAGAAGCAGAAGCATGGTCTTAAGGTCATTGTCTCGAATTCCGAACGCCTGTACACATTGATCGAATCGCTCCTGCACATGAATTCATTTCAGTTCAAGAAAAAACATGTATTCTCTCCCCTCTGTTTGACCGACCTCATGGAAAATGCCATTGCCAGTCTCTCCTTCAAGATCGAGGATAAGAATATCTCCATTGACAGGAAATTCGGAAAGAACATGCGTTTTGTTTACGGCAATACGGAGATACTGAAACAGCTTTTTGTATATATTCTGGATAACGCCATAAAGTTCTCCACCGATTCGGGGAAGGTGGAAATATCGGTGTCCGAGGAGAACGAGTGGATGCACATTGAGATCTCGGATTATGGTGTTGGCATACCTGAGAACCATCTTTCACGCATATTCGAACGCTTTTATCAGGTTGACGGTTCCATGAGCCGCAGTTATGGTGGTAATGGTCTTGGCCTCTATCTTTCAAAGAACATAGTTGAGGTCCACGAAGGAAGGATATGGATCGAAAGCACCGAAGGAGTGGGAACTGATGTCCATATACTTTTACCTGTATATGTGGAAAATGAGGAAATTGCAGAACCTGCTCTGGCAGATCAGCTTTCTTAAGAGCAGATTCTCTCAGAAGCAGTGTCAGTTCTTATTCGTCCCTGAATCTGAAATATACTCTCCTGTTGTTCTTTCCCTTATTCTCTGCCTTGAATATCTCGATATGAGGAATCTCTCCCGTGTTTGATACATGTGTTCCTCCACAGGCCTGCCTGTCAACGTCCTCTATGCTTATAACCCTTATTTCTTCCAGTTCAGGAGGGAATGCGTCCTTGAGCTTAACCACCGAAGGGATGCTGAAAGCTTCGTTCCTTGACAGAAGACTGATGTCTACCGGGACATTCATATCTATTATCCGGTTGACCTTTGATTCGTAGGACTTAATCTGCTCCCTGTCAAAGTTCTCCAGGTTGAAATCAACCCTTGTCTTATTTTCAGCGAGCTGGTTGCCGCTTATTTTAGCACCTGTCTCATCATGGATTATCGCACTGAGTATATGGCAGGCGGTATGGTATTTCATGAAGAGCTGCCTTCTATCCCAGTCTATGATACCTTTCACCCTGTCTCCTTCTTTGAGACCAGGTTTTGATACTTCATGGCTTACCTTTCCGTCGAATTTGCCGACAAAGACAACAGGAAACTCCTCCCCGTCATGCACGAGAACTCCTGTGTCATGCGGCTGGCCTCCTGATTTCGGATAAAAGGCGGTTCTGTCCAGCACCACGAATTTATCATCCTTCACGCTTTCAACCGTAGCTTCAAATTCTTTTAGGTAACAGTCCTTTAGGTATAGTTCTTCCATACCTTCCGGGTAGGGTTCACCTTAGATATATCTTTTACCTGGCATTCTGGCCAGAGCAGGATACCATCTTTGTACAAAAAAACCAAATAGTATTCATTTTTAATCTAAACCGATAATGCCAGAAGACAACTCCAGCAAGATCTCCATCTATCCGATCCTTTCCGTGAATTTTATCGGCACTCTGGGCTTGAGTCTTGTACTTCCATTTCTGGTTTTCCTTGTGGAAAGGTTTGGTGGGAATGCACTTGTCTATGGTATACTGGCTTCCATGTACCCTGCTTTTCAGCTTGTGGGGGCTCCACTGCTGGGCAAATGGTCCGATACCTACGGCCGGAAGAAGATCCTGTTTTTAAGTCAGGCAGGCACTCTGCTCTCCTGGTTGATCTTCATGCTGGCTCTCTTTATCCCGGTCGTGGCACTCCGGGATGTGGACTCGAACCTTCTCGGTGAGTTCGTAATAACAATTCCATTGATCTTACTGTTCATTGCAAGGGCCTTTGACGGCCTGACCGGGGGTAATGTTTCGGTCGCAAACGCATATGTTGCAGATATTACCGAGGAAAAGGACAGGAGTAAGAATTTCGGCCGTATGTCAGTGGCAATGAACCTTGGATTCATAGCGGGTCCGGCACTTGCCGGCCTTCTGAGTGTAACCGTCTACGGGGAAAAACTACCGGTACTGGCAGCCATCATAATATCACTGGTAGGAGTTTTGCTGATCGCCTTCTTTGTCCCTGAATCACGGAAGTGTGTGCAAAATCCTGATAGGGGCAAATCCAATGTAAAAAGGATTCTTGTAAATGAGCACAAGGATTGTGCAGGCTCTGACAGAAAAGAGAGATCAGGTTTCAGGGATGCATTCGCTATCGAACATATACCTTATATGCTTCTGATCTATTTCCTCCTCTTCATTGCCTTTAATATGTTCTATGCGGCTTTTCCGGTATATGCCATAGACAGGCTTGAATGGGACGTTGCAGAAATGGGCTTTTTCTTTTCTCTGCTGAGCTTTCTGCTTGTTATCGTTGAGGGTCCGGTGTTAAGCAGAGCTTCAAAAAAGTTTTCAGACAGCAGGCTGGCGATCATAGGCAGCCTTATACTGGGAACGAACTTTGTTCTGCTTGCTTTCAGTGATGTCCGTCTGGCATACGCTTCTGCAGTTCTCTTTGCGATCGGCAACGGCTTTATGTGGCCTTCGATCCAGTCGATACTGTCAAAGCTTGCGGGAAGGACACATCAGGGTGTGGTGCAGGGTGTCTCCTCCAGTTTTACAAGTATTGCCAGTATTGTAGGTCTTGTGTTCGGCGGTTTTATATATGCCCAGGTCGGGGTCTGGACCTTTATTATTGCAGCTGTTATCGTCTATGCAGCTTTCCTGATGTCTTTCAGGCTGTTGTCATTTGAAACCACGGATACGGTCGAATTAGATTGATCTGCAGGTTTACAGTTAATTATTCTTCACTTTCTGCTTTCTCTATGGTCTGGCATATGCTTTCATTCTTTTCTGCAGTGTTGATTCCAAGCAGGTTATATGGTGTACAATGCCTTGTAAGGGAGGTGAAGACCCCTGCAAATCCTATTATTGCCAGCAGCCACTTCAGCTTGCTGTCATTAAGTATACCTGCTGCCAGGGCTGTGAGAGCAAACGTTCCTAAAAAAGCTCTTATGAGCAGGTCAAGACCACCCACATTTTCGTTGGTAAACATACCTTTGAGATCAACCATGTATATTCTCCTTTTATCTTTTCAGTAAAATGATATCTGTTTTTGTCCCAATAACGTTTTCTCATTCTTTCTGTTTCTCCAGCCTTATAAGTCTGAATGAGAGGAATACCACGGTAAAAATGATGACTGCTGCTATGAGGAAGGAGAAGGCTTTGATCTGGGTGTAAAGCAGTCCTCCCGCAAGAAGTCCAAGTATACTGGCAAAGCTGCTGGAACTCATAGCAAAACCCTGTACAGATCCCTGGTATGTCTTTCCCGCAAACTTTGAAAGTACCGACAGGATACTGGGCCACATAACTCCGTTACCGAATGCGAAGCAGATGGCTGCAAGGTAGATCAGATATATGTTACCGGGAATTATTAGAAGGAATTGTAATCCGAGTACGAAACCACCGACAACTATCAGGACAGATTCCATGTATCTCTGTGTCAGTCTTTCGAGAATCGGTCCCTGTACGAATGCCATCATGGCACTGATGACCGAGAAGTAAATTCCCAGGGTAGCCGGGTTCCATTCAAGAAGATCCACGGCATATACGGGGAAGGCTGTATAGTATATGTTGAAGCCCAGAAATATCAAAAAGTACAGCATAAGCATGAAAGGGATATATTCAAGATTGAATACGTCCCGCAGTTTTATGTCCTTCCCGTTTTCGACCTCAAAACATTCCTTTTGCTCTTGTCCGAGCACCTTCCTGATACTTTCTGTCTCAGGATATTCTTCCATTGTACATGCCGATGTTTCCGGAAGAAAGAATATGATTATGAATGTACCGATAACTGAAATGACTAGTGCCGCGGACACCGGCAGGATCTCGCCATAGACTGTCGCACCCAGGACTCCCGCAAGAGCAGGTCCTACCACATAACCAAGGTTTGATGCAACGGACATCCTGCCAAAGTTCTTGTTTCTTTCTTCTTCTGATGTCAGGTCAGCAAGATATGCATTTGCGACCGACACGTTACCACCGGTCGCCCCGTCAAGTGCTCTTGCAAAGAACATTGCAAGCAGGGGCAGGGTAACCGTAAAGATTCCAAGTATATCTGAATTCACATCTATCAGTTCGGTAACCGGCAAGAACAGGGCCGCAAGGAAGATGATCCATGCTGCAAGTGTTCCTATCTGGCTTAAAAGTAATATCTTTTTCCTGCCATGGATGTCGGACCAGCGGCCCAGTATGGGAGCTCCTATAAGTTGAAAGGCAGGATAGGTTGAGGCAAGTAGTCCGTAGATCAATGCATTGCCTCCGTATTCTGTTACAAGGAATACAAGGAAGGTAAGTATTATACCAAAGCCGAGGGTACCAATGAACGTGACTGTGTATAGTGGAAAGAGTTCCTTCCCGTTTTTAGCCGGGATGGCGGGACTCTGTGCCATATAAAATATGCTTATCCAATCCTTTATAAGAATATCTTCTTCCGAAGCTTTTTTTCATCCTTTAGTTCAGGAACAATACATGGATCATTACTTTTCAATGAGTCATTTTATATGGGATGCCCTATTCTACAATTCAGTCAGGATACAAAAAGAGAAAAATAGTTGTGAGTATTTAATTAATTGGCTTATTCCTAAATCAACGTGGTGTTTCAATGTCGGACAAAAGAAAAAGACGAGGATTTTTTGATAAGTTCCCGGATGATGAGGATTTCAGAGATATAGAAGACATCATTGAACACATGATGGAGAAGTTCGGGCTGGATCTGGACGACATTTCTAAACAGCCTTTTGTCTATGGTTTTTCCGTATCTAAACGTCCAGGGGAAGAGCCTGAGATCAGGGAGTTCGGTAACATGCCGGACAACGAAGAAGATTTTAGCCCGGAAAACAGACATCAGGTCCGTATTGAACAAACACAGCCATTAATCGATATCTTTGAGATCGATGATATGGTGCATGTAGTAGCAGAACTGCCGGGCGTTGAGAAAAGTGATAT
>DACO01000020.1 GCA_002508635.1 Methanolobus sp. UBA118
TCAAAAAGCATAAATGCTGATGACAGTCAGCAGACTGAAAGCTACACATCGGAAGCAGAGGTAAGGGAGAGCCCATCAGTTGTAAAAGAAACTAAGGAAGCATACCACTACCCCCTTAAAGATACACAGAGGAGATTGAAGAAAAGCGAAAGGCTGCAGGTTCAGCATGACAGCGAAGAAGCTTCTGATGTACAGGGCCCGCTCAATACAGATGATGTCAGTATATACGGCCAGTTCTCAGACCTCTATCTCATAGTGCAAAGTGAAGACAAACTTATCCTGATCGATCAGCATGCCGCACATGAACGTATAATGTACGAGCAGGTGCTGAAAATGAAAGAGCTGGGCTGGCAGGAACTGATAACCCCCGTGACCCTTGACCTCAGTGTAAAGGAGAAGACCATTATCGAGGATTATATCCCGTCACTGGAGCAGATGGGGTTTGCAATATCCGAGTTCGGGCAGAACAGTTATGTGGTTACAACTACCCCCAGCATATTCGGAAAAGTCGAGGACACAACGGTAGTTCATGACATAATATCCGATCTGCTCTCACAGGGCAGGGTAAAGGAGGATACTGAAATTTATGAAAGGCTTTGCAGCACCATGGCTTGCAGGGCGGCAATAAAGGCCGGGGCAGAATGCACATCTGAGCAGATGCAGGAACTTATCAGACAGCTTATGATGTGTGAAAATCCATATACATGTCCGCATGGCCGACCAACCATGATATCCTTCACGAAAGACAAACTGGGACGTATGTTCGGAAGAACCGGATAAGGTCGGTAAATTTTAAAAGTATGGAGTACAATTGACCTGAGATGATCGACCCGGTAAACAAATCCAAGATTCCAGATGAATGGCTAGATCGCTCAAAAATGCCCCGCAAGGAGCTTGAAGACGGCATAAGGAGCGGAATGCTTGTTGTGCTGAGCGACGGCTCTGTTCTGAAGAGAGGATATACCACCGGGACAACCGCGGCACTGGCTGCAAAGGCAGCGGTAATGTCACTTAAGAAGGACATAAAACATGTCTCTGTACCCACACCAGTGGGACTGCGTGCCGAAATTAATGTAAGGGCAAACAACGGGCATGCGGTTGTGGAAAAGATCAATAATGATCATGAATCGGACATTACAAGAGGTCTTGAATTCGTAGCCGATGCAAAGGAAGCGGATGAGATAAATGTCTATGCGGGTCAGGGCATAGGTATTGTTACCCGAAGCGGCCTTGAATCCAAAAAAGGACACCCTGCAATCAATCCGCGCCCCATGGAACAGATAAAGGCATCTATTAAAGAGGCTGTGGAGGAACTGGGCTTAAGGGGTGCCGAGGTTACAATTTATCTTCCGGAAGGTAAAGAGATCGCTAAAAAGACACTCAACAGCCGCATAGGAGTTATTGACGGGATTTCAATTCTCGGGACCACCGGTTTTGTCGAGCCATGGAACGACCACCTGGGAGAGATGAAAGGCGATCTCATCCGGGATTCCGATAAAGTGGTACTCACAACCGGCAGGATCGGAATACGCTATTCTACCATGCTGTTCCCGGACCATACCGTCGTGCTTGCCGGCAGCCGTATCAGCGAGGCACTGGAAGCTGCAAAAGGCGACGTTGTGATATGTGGTCTTCCGGGACTTGTTCTCAAATGGGGAGATCCTGACATGCTCAAAGACAGCGGTTATGCCACTGTTGTGGAAATGCTGGAACTTGACCCTGAAAATGAGCGTCTTAAAAGAGCCTTCAACATGGCGGTTGAAAAAGGAAATGGCGCACGCATTGTGATCGTTCACAGGGACGGCACGGTGCTCATGGACAGCGGTGAGAAAGAATGATAATAGTGGGCGTGGGTGTCGGTCCGAAGATGCTTACACAGGAAGCAATTGAGGCAATCAGCAACGCCCCTGTTGTGTACGGTTCCAAAAGGGCCATCGAACTTGCACAGGACCATATAAAGTCTGAAGCCCATCCCATCAAGAGTTTCAAGAATCTCCACCTCCTGCCTGCTGACGCGGTCATACTTTCCACAGGAGATCCAATGTTCTCAGGACTCGGGAAGTTCGCATCAGAGAATGACAGGGTGATTACGGGAGTATCATCAATACAGGCTGCATGTGCTCGTTTTCATGTTGAGATGTCAAACCTTGCCATGATAACAGCCCACGGCAGGGATCCTGCTCCTGCAAAGGAAGCGCTGATACGCGAGCTGGAACTTGGTAAGAATATATTCATGCTTCCTGCCGACACATTCGGACCCGCGGAAGTTGCTGATATCCTGAAGGACATGAACATACATGCTAGGATCTGTATCTATGAGAATATCGGCTACCCTGATGAGAGAGCGGTTTGTGGCAGCACAGCTGAACCCCCTGCAAACACATCAAAGATGTACTGCTTGCTGGTTACCAGGTAATATCAAGTAAATTTACTTATTTATTTACGCATTTATAATTATATCTGCCCTAATCCGGTGTATTTTCTGAATATATAATCAATTAGTTTCTATTGATGTATTGGATACCTAAAACATTAATTGCATTAAAGAATAGTAGTGTTACTATTTTAGCTAACAACAATTATCTTTAGTGCGAATCGTTATCTTTATATGCAATAACATATTACAACAATTTGTAAAAATCAATTACAGTTGATTTGGGTTCATGATTAGATAGAAGGTGATATCAGTTGCACATTATGGAAGGTCAATTACCACTTATATGGTCAGCATTTTGGTTTGCATTTTCAATACCAGTTATCATATACGGCATATATAAGCTTAATAAATTAGTATCAGAAAGACGTGAAGTTGTACCTTTAATAGCAGTTGCAGGTGCTTTTATATTTGTACTTTCATCTTTGAAACTCCCATCTGCTGTAACAATGAGTTCTTCACACCCAACAGGAACCGGATTATCGGCAATTCTTTTTGGACCTGCTATTACATCTGTTCTTGGAGTAATTGTCCTTTTGTATCAAGCACTTTTGCTCTCACATGGAGGATTGTCAACACTTGGTGCAAACACTGCATCAATGGCAATAATTGGCCCCTTTATCGCATACATATTTTATAAATCAGCATCAAAAGCAGGAATGAATTTTTACCTAAACGTTTTTTTAGCAACAGCACTTGCAGATTTAGCAACCTATATAGTAACATCCTTACAATTAGCTCTCGCATACCACGGAGACTATGGAAGTTACTTAGAATCGTTTGCTTATTTTGCAGGCATATTTGCTTTGACCCAAATACCTGTAGCAATAATGGAAGGTGCACTTACAGCCCTTATAATGAAATACGTCATCCAGATTAAAAGCGACACACTAATTGACCTAAAAGTATTATCAGCTTCAGCAGTTACTAGATTAAAGGAGACAATGGAATGAAACTTGAGTACATAGTATCTGTGGTAATATTACTTTTTGCAGTGCAGTTTTTCTACGGACTTATTATAGCACCTGATGCAGAATTTGGAGGCGCAGATGGTGCTGCTGAAGAAGCTATAGTAAATAGTCAATCTTATGAGCCATGGTTTGAATGGGCACTATTTGAACCACCAGGAGGAGAAACAGAAAGTTTACTTTTTGCTCTCCAAGCAGCTATCGGTTCTTTAATCATAGGCTATACTTTTGGTTACTATAAAGGCAAAGGTAAAAGTGAGTCAG
Organism: Methanolobus sp. UBA118; assembly: GCA_002508635.1. Lineage (GTDB taxonomy): Archaea > Halobacteriota > Methanosarcinia > Methanosarcinales > Methanosarcinaceae > Methanolobus. The sequence continues at coordinate 3,667 of DACO01000020.1, forward strand.
ATTAGAGTATGGAGTATTCACTCCATCGCTTTTATCATACTTTTACAACACCAGAAATGTACTACTTTTTTGATTATTTAAATGTCTGTTAAACCAATGCTGTAAATTTCACGAAAATCTTATGTACAAATGGATATTTCTTATCTCGGATACTTCTGAAGAAGTGATTGCAAACTAATTAAGAGTAGTCGTTATTACAATGGTACAAGTTTTAGATGATTATGCGATAACTAGTCCTTTGAGACAAAAGAATACTTTACTAAAAATAGCCATAGCTAGCTTTGGTATTTTTATGGGATTGTTATCCTCATCCCCCATAACTCCTTTGTTTATATTTGCAATCATTAGCTTTTCAATTATTTTTTTCGGAAAAATTCCTATAAAGACCTATTTGAAAATATTAACTATACCTGCAAGTTTTGTAATTACCAGTGCAATCATAATTGCATTTATATCGGGAAGTGGACAAAACCTATTTTCGTTTGAAATTTTTGGACATACATTTGGAGTTAATAAAGAAGGACTTAATATGGCCATCCTTGTACTTTCCCGAAGCTTTGGAGGTACAGCATGCTTATTTTTCCTTGCTCTTACAACACCTATGATAGACTTATTTGCGGTTTTGAAAATGACAAAATTACCAGATTCACTTATAGAAATATCAATGATGATGTATCGTTACATCTTTGTATTCCTTGATGTTGCTATGGGAATCAAATATGCCCAAACTGTACGGCTAGGATATCGAGATTTCAAAACATCTTTTCGTTCTTTAGTAATGCTAGGAGCTAATCTTTTTATCAGATCGTGGGAACAGGGCGAGAAACTCTATCTTTCAATGAACTCAAGATGCTATGAAGGTAAACTAGTTATGTATGATGAAAAAAGATCCATAGAAATACCAGAAATCTTACTAGCATTTAGTTTTTTTACATTAGTAATAGCAATATTCTATTTTACAAGAGATGTTGTCCTCTTTTAAGGTGAAAAAATGACGATACTGGAAACAAAAGATCTTAGTTTTTCCTATCCCGACGGCACACTTGCCCTGGACAATATAAGCGTTAATATAGAGAAAGGTAAAAAGATAGCTTTCGTCGGACGCAACGGCTCAGGCAAGTCCACACTTTTTTTGTCAATGAACGGTACCCACAGACCGAAAAAAGGGGAGATACTCTTTCATGGCAAACCCATGAAGTATGATTCTAAATCCCTCAGGGAGATCAGGAAGAACATAGGGATTGTCTTCCAGAATTCAGACGACCAGATATTTGCCCCTACAATTTACCAGGACGTAGCCTTCGGACCCACAAACCTGGATTACTCAAAAGAGAAAGTAGATGAGATCGTCCACAAGACCCTGGAATATGTTGGGCTCATGCACCTGAAGGATAAGCCACCCCACCACCTGAGCGGAGGACAGAAAAAAAGGGTTGCGATTGCCGGAATTGTGGCAATGGACCCCGAGATAATCATTCTTGACGAGCCCCTTGCCAATCTTGACCCGGTAGGTGCGGATGAGGTAATGGACCTGCTCAACGAGCTTAACTACTTCGGGAAGACCATAATCATATCAACACATGATGTGGATCTGGCATACAGCTGGGCTGATTATGTTTTCCTTATGAGTGAGCATAAGATCATCAGTGAAGGGACACCTGAGGAAATATTCATGCAGCCTGACAAGCTAAAGGCTGCACACCTGAGAAGGCCTGCCACCCTGGAAATATATGAAGAGATAAAAAGACGCGGACTTGCAAGGAATAACTGCTGCCCGAGAGATATACCTGATCTTGTCCACTCACTGCGTTCCCAGCACCTCTTATGGGTGGATGTCCCGCCGGAAGTGCAGGAAGGAGACTACGTAAATCTTGGTATATTCTATGGGGAATACGCCCAGAATTCACCCTACGAAGCCGCGAACTGTAAGGTCCTTCACATACATGATGATGGTCTGGCTATTGTAGAAATGGACAGGAAGGCCTTCAGGGCAGGTTCAATCGGCATATATGACACTTCCAGATATTCCGGAGAGGAAGTTGTACAGATCATGAAGCGTGACGGTATCGAGTGTGTGGGCGCCATGGGCAAGAAAAGCAAGCTCCTGGCAGAGAAGGATGATATCTATCTTCACGTGACAGCAGGTGTCATCGACCGCTCAATACTCAATGCACTGGCAGGACAGAGGTGCCTTATCCTGACCCATGGCGGAATGGTCTATCATGCAATGGACAGGATCAAGGCATATATGGAAAAAAGTGGAATCAATATCCCCGTGAGTGTCATTAATCCCGGGAACGGGGAACAGGTTAAGCAGGATGTCAGCGAAAGCATGGCAGGCTGAGCCGAAAGACCAGAAGAGAGTCTTTTAAAGTTCAATAGCAAAAAGAAAATTCAAATATTGCCATAAGTATCCTGCAACAGGAGTGCATCACCTTCATTATCAGGACTTTCGCATATCAGAAGACCTTTTACATTAAAATCCTTAAGTGCCCTCATAAGTTCCGCATATTCCAGGTCGGAATCTTCAAGATTCAGATGATTCTTCTCTCCCTTTTCACCATATTCGATTCCTGATACATGCATATGCATATCATCCAGTCCTTCACG
>DACO01000021.1:0-252 GCA_002508635.1 Methanolobus sp. UBA118
TTTACTTTCTGAACACCTGCAGGTGTGTTGTCCATGAACTCTACCGGGTTGACCTCTCCCATCATACAACATTCCTGTCCATACTTTGGAATAAGGTCTGCATAGTTCTGTGAGCCCTTGCTCCTGAGTTTTGGATAGTATGCGTAACTGTACAGCTGAGTTCCGAATTTGCTGATCTGTGTGTCAAAGTGTACTGCATCCGCACAATTGTGTATAATGTATGGCTGGTCGTATTGCTTGAAGATCGGCAGG
>DACO01000021.1:588-4702 GCA_002508635.1 Methanolobus sp. UBA118
TTACAGGCATTTTCTTCAAAGAACAGTTCGGATACCTGACAGATGTAATCCGTACATTTCTGGACTGCTTCAAGTACCACATCAGGATGTGTCTTCATATCCATCAGGACACGGTCTGCACCCATGAGCTGTGTAAGGGTAAGAAGTGGTCCTTCATGGAATCCGACAAATGGTGTGTTGAGTTCCTTGTTAAGTTTCTCAGTAGCTGCCTTGGAAGCCATGATAAGTTCATAAGCACGGGTACCTTCCTTGACCTCAGGGACTTCTATACTCTCATAATCTTCAAGGTGTCCTTCTGAAGAAGGTGTGTCATCTTCAGGGTACTTGATCTTACATCCGAAGTCAGCTGATGTTGCAGAAAGGTCAATGAGTCCTACGAACATGTCCGTGTCCAGGTATTTGGATCCCAGGTAAGCACTTTCAACAAACGCATTAATGTCAGTAGCATACTCTTTGTAGCTGACATCAGCGAATTTTCTCAAAACACCACAGGCAAGCGGATATACCGGCAATCTGTCGACCTTCTTGTCGGCCATCGATGCCAGCGTCCTGTCCATATGGGTCATTTCCTCTTTTGTCTTGACGCCAACGCTCTCAAAGTCTGCAATGATCTGCTTTGCAGTTTCCAGGCCTATGTCTGTCTTTCCTTTAACCTTCTTTTTAGACAGTATCTCTCTGTATTTGACCTTACCAAGTGATATCTTCTCCTCACTCCATCTCTCTTCAGCAGGAGCAAGTTTGCGTACCTCATTATTTGCCCATTCCGTAGCTGACATGGAATCAGGATGTGTGGAGTCTGCACCGATCTGTTCCGCGAATTCAGGTGAAACAGGTGCTCCTCCTATCATGACTATAAGGGAATCTCTGATACCTTCCTCCTGCATCATCTCGATTACCTTCTCCATGTTGGTCATGGTAGTGGTCATCAAGGCACTCATGGAAATCAGGTCAGCTTTCTTCTCCTTTGCCACCTCTACGAATTTCTCTACCGGTACATCGTGGCCCAGATCAACCATATCAAAGCCTGATGCAGACATCATGGTCTTGACCAGGTTCTTTCCGATGTCGTGTACATCTCCCTCGATTGTTCCGATCACACCTACGGCACGCTTTCCGGCACCTTCTTCAAGTTTCATATGAGGTGTCAGTATGTCCATACCGGCATACATGGCACTGGATGCGATGAGCAGGTGTGGCACAAAGGCTTCACCTTTTTCGTAATTGTCACTTACAATGATCATTCCTTTTGCGAGTCCGTCAACTATGGCCTCGTAAGGGTCCACACCTTCATCAAGGGCTTTTTGTGCAAGTTCTTCTGCTAAATCGTCGTCACCTTCGACAACAGATTCCGCTAATTGGTTCAAAATTGATGTTTTCATACTATCCTCCAAAGTATTATGCTTTATTTTAAACAGTGAACCTCCATTTTTCACTGTCAACAAGGAGGAGTATTTCACTTGAGGTATATAGCATAACCTCCGGTTATTTATTAACGGTGTTAATATTATGAACCGGGTTTCTTTTTGAGCAGAACCGCAATCTTATGAATGAACGCCTTTTAATTAACGCTGTTAACCAAAGAAAAGATCTCCAACAAGATTAATGGCTTTAATCAAATTAATGGCTTTAATCTGATGAACGCGAAAATGAACACAGTAAAATAAGATACTTTGAGGTCAAAAAAATAAAATTATATCTGAAGTTAAAACATCTCTGATATGATAGCCGGATTTCAGATATCTGTTACTTCTTGTGATGTGTTCCTGTAAAAGCGGTACATGTCCTCTCCCCACTTCAATGCACCCGTTTCAAAACTCATCATGGCATGATTGTGGAACATCCCGTTCTTATAGAACAGGGTCAATGAAAGGAATCTGTCTGTTAACACACCGGACGCAAAACCGATATCGTCTTTGCATACAAACAGTTCGGTATTTTCCATTCCGATGTAATCCTTTAATTGTTCAGAATACTCCGTTTCAAATCTTTCAAATACAGGCTCTGTAATTATGAGTGATATTCGGACGCCCTTTCTGGCAAGTTCAATGTACTTATAAGGGTAAGCCGGACTGAAAGAAGAAGAGATTTCTTTTATGTATTCTGACTTTACAAGATTGTCAGTTAGCTTTTTAGGGAGTTCATACATACGGTTAAGTTCCGGCTCAACGAGTTCACAGACCCCCAGTTCTTCTATTCTTTCAAGAAGATGTGTCGGAATTCCGTTCACTTTATGATTTTCCCAGTATTGTTTGTTATCTTCATAGACCATCAAGGTGTTTAAAAGAGGGATCATTTTCTTTACGATCACCTCACCAAAGCTTGAGAGCCTGTAATGATCATCCTCATAAAGTATTATGCCCTGATCGATGAGAATCTTGATCTGTGTCATCATGGCACTGGAAGTAACATTAAGTGTAGTTTTGATCTCATCGATATTCATCGGTTTTTCTATCAGCAGGATGAGCAGATCTTTTCTTTTATCGGATAGAAAAAGAGTACCTAACAGAGCCAATTTCATTTTATCATCTCATTTTTTGGAAATTCGTGAGGAATCCTCTTCCTGACTTTCCACTGGAAGTCTTATGTGGAATGTTGTTCCTTTACCCTTTTTACTTTCGATCCATATCTCGCCTTTATGCTCAAGGATTATATCCTTACAGATGTACAGGCCGGACTCAAGTCCCTGGTACATTCGACTCATAGCATCCTCCATCTGATAGAATTTCTGGAAAATATGTGGTATAAGGTCTTTCTGTATGCCTGGTCCCGTATCAGCTATCCTCAGGTGCAGATGGTCATTTTCTTCACTTAGATCAATGTTTATCCTTCCACCTTCAGGAGTAAATTTGACCGCATTATCTATAAGGATAATCAATGTTTCTGTCAGTTTAGATTTATCAGCTCTTATCGGTGGCAGTCCGTCAGGTACATTCACTTCAAGCTCGATTCCTTTCTCATCTATCAGTAAAATAAGATCCATCACAGCTTCTGATATCAGTTTGTTCAGTTGTATCCGGGAAAAATCATATTTTAGCTTTCCTGCCTGCTCCTGACTCATATAAATAAGTGAATTTACCATTCGTTTTAATCTTTCAGAGTTTAGCAATACAGAATTGATGGACTTGGCCTGCTGGTCATCAATGGCTCGGATCATTTCATCGTGAAGGATACTGCACTCCGGGAGTTCGTGTGTGTGTTCAAGTCCCATCCTTTCCGCGATAAATTCTGTTTTCATTATGCTGACAGACCTTAGTTCCTCATTTGCCACCTTCAGTTCATCGGAATATTGTTTTAAGGCATCTTCGATCTGTTTTCTTTGAATGAGGTTCCACATACCCTGCATCAGTAAGGTAAGCTGGCGCAGATCTGATTCATCGTAATCCTCTTCTTTATTTCCAACACCGGCAACTGCTACGATGTGATCACCATCGAAGATCGGAATATTCATGTGTCTTGTAAGCCTGACATGATCCTCCGGGTATCCTTTTTTCATAGGACTTGGGAGAGAATAATCATTTGTTATTATGGGTCTGCGCTGCCTTACTGCTTCACCCCACAGACCGGTGGTCTTTATGGGATATACGAAGCGTTTGTTCTTGATACCACATTCCTTCATGGCACCTTCAGACCAGGAATGCATAATGAGTGCGGTTTCGTCAGCATTCATAAATGCAAGGTATCCAAGTGAACTTTCAGTAAGTCTTACGGCTTCTTCCCTTGCAAAGTCTGTGATCTCATCCAATGATGCACCTGTCATACGGTTAAGCTTAACAAGAGCTTCAAGCCTCTCCTCTTCAAGACGGCGCTTCTTTTCGGCTCTTTTGCGCTCACTGATGTCTCTGGCAACGGACAGGATGGCTTTTTTCCCATCATAGATTATGAATCGTGCACTGATTTCCAGCGGTATCTTCCTTCCCTTCTTATGTATCGCCTCGGTTTCATATATCGCTCTTCCGTCAGTTTCGATCTCCTTCATAAGTTTTGATATGCGGCGTACATCTTTTGATGGAACGATGTCGGAAGGATATGAACTTAACATCTCTTCTCTGCTATAACCCAGTGTATCGACTACAGCCTGGTTCACAGCGATAGTTTTCCCGTTGAGTTCGCTAAT
>DACO01000021.1:4946-5215 GCA_002508635.1 Methanolobus sp. UBA118
TATATCTGATCGTTTACATTGTTGAGAATGATCTTGAGTTTCCGTTCAGATTCAAGAGCGTTATCCAATACCATCTTGTTGTTTATTGCGATAGCTGCAAGATTGGCGCTTGCTTTGAGGATATCGATCTCTTCCTTTGTAGGCTTATGCGGCTCGCGGAAGTACATTCCGAAGGTTCCAAAGACCTCATTGTTCGAACTTATCAGGGGCTCGCAACAACTGGCCCTGAAGCCTGCCCTGGCTGCAACTTCCTTAAGGTCTTCCCAGTA
>DACO01000087.1 GCA_002508635.1 Methanolobus sp. UBA118
CCCTGTACGGAATGCTATATTGCGGACGAAGGTCCCATATCCGAAAGAACCCTTAAGAAGTGGCAGGAAATACATGACACGGCCATGTCCGGGGGATTCAGCGGTCTCAGGATCGCCGATAAGTTCACGATAGTAGGTGAGGACTCCTGGAAGAGGTTTATGGAATTCGAGAAAAAAGGCATTGATATCATACGCAGAAAAAATATCATTGCTCTGTTCGCATTCCTTCTTGAGGCCCGTACAAGGTCCGAGATACTTGATATTATAGAGATGCATGACGGTACGGTAGTAAAACAAAAAGGCATATGGACCCTTCTCCAGAGCTCTTCCACATGCAAGCCCCTTGTCAGTGAAAGACGTTTTCCTGAGAACATACTCGAAGATATATGGACCGGTGTCTGGGCTGTTGACAGGTACGACAGGATAGTATATTTCAATAAAGGTATGGAAGCGATCTCCGGCTTCTCAAAGGACGATGTTCTGGGACAAAAACTGGACAAGTTCGTACCAAGACAGGTAAATCAGGAGGAACTGAGCTTCATTGAGCTTTTTAATCTTGCAAAGGAAAACCTGCGCTCAAAAAGTTATGATATCTTCCCTTTCATAAAACCGGATGGTCAGTATGTCTATCACAGTGGGGTCCTGCTACCCCTGACCGATGAAAATGGCTCATACGCCGGGATGATCGGGACAGTTGGTAAGACCTCCCAGCAGGAGATAAGCCACAGGAAACTGAGAGACCAGTTCAAATCCATTGAAAGACTGGAAGAGATATACAAGAGAAGTCCGGTGGTTGCTGTTCTCTGGCGAGCGGAAAAAGACTGGCCGATAGAGTTCATATCCGAGAACATAGCTCAGTTCGGTTATATCCCTGAGAATTTCACATCCGGAGAACTGACCTATGCGGATATTGTCCATCCTGATGATCTTGATATTGTAAAGACTTCTGCTGAACAACTGGAGATTGAAGGGAAATTCTATTACTCAAAGGATTACCGCCTATTGACAAAGTCAGGAGAGCCGCGATGGGTGACCGAAAGGTCCTACCTTATAAGGGATGAGAACGGGGAGCCTGCCTACTATCAGGGTATAATAATAGATGTCACTGAGCGCAAACGTGCTGAAGAAAAACTTGTCAAGAGTGAAGCTCTTCTCACTGAGGTCAGCAGGATTGCAAAAATAGGAGGCTGGGAATTTGATGCACCAACTGGCAAGGGGACATGGACACCTGAAATTGCAAGAATTCATGAATTAGACTCTTCAACACCTACAGATGTTGAATTTGGATTAAGTTTCTACCCCCCGGGGTCAAGAGAAATTATTGAAAAAGCTGTCAATGATGCTGTAGAAAAAGGCGAACCTTACGACATTGAATTGGAATTGATCACAGCTAAAGGTACACATAAATGGGTTAGGACTATCGGAAATCCAGTAATTAAAAATGATAAGGTCGTGAGTGTCACCGGAGCATTACAGGATATCACTGAACGCAAAAAAGCTGAAGAAGCTGCTCTTGAAAATGAAAAAAAATACCGCCTGATCTTCGAGAATTCTCCTCTTGGCATCTTTCATTTCAACGAAAAGGGCATACTAACACACTGTAATGAGAAGTTCCTGGAAATAATGGGACTTAAGAAGAAAGAAGATATCATAGGTTTCAATCTGGTTGCTTCAATCGTAGATGAACAGATGAAAAAAGCAGTCAAAGATGTCTTTTCAAGGAAAATCGGACATTTTGAGGGTGAGTATCATACAGTTTCAACCGATATTACTGTCAATATCAAGGCTGATTACAGTCCGAATATAGCAGATGACGGTACTTTTCTTGGCGGAATTGGGGTATTTGAAGATATATCTGAGCGTAAAAAAGCTGAAATAGCTGCTCTTGAAGCCGAAAAGAAATTCCGTCTTATATTCGAGAACTCCCCTCTGGGTATTTTCAATTTCAATCAGAATGGAATGGTAACCCATTGCAATGAGAAGTTTTTACAAATTATAGGCCTGGAAGACAAAGAAGATATCATCGGCTTCAATATGGTCACACAGATCAAAGACCCAAAGATGAAAAAGGCGATCAATGATGTTCTTTCAAGAAAGGCCGGTCACTTCGAGGGTGAGTATCATACAGTCATCAGTGGCAAAGAAGTCTTCATCAAGGCTGACTACAGCCCGAATATTGCGCACAATGGTACTTTCCTTGGTGGCATAGGTATTTTTGCAGATATCTCTGCCCGCAAAAAAGCTGAAGAGGCATTACGTCTTGACGAGTCCAGGCTTGAAACCCTTCTCAGGCTCAACCAGATGACAGATAAAACCTTCAAGGAAATAGCCGATTTCGTACAGGAAGAGGCTGTGAAACTGACACAGAGCAGGATGGGATATCTTGCCTTCCTTAATAAGAAAGGAACTGTACTGTCCATATATTCCTGGTCAAAGAACGTGATGACGGATTGCAATGTGAAACAGGAGAAGAAGTTTGATTATCTTCTTGATTCCACCGGTCTGTGGGGAGAACCTGTCCGTCAGAAACATCCGATCATAGTCAACGATTACGAGGCTTCCAATAAGTTCAAACGTGGTTATCCTAAGGGTCATATAAAGATGAAACGCTATATGAGCGTTCCAATCATCGAAGGCGGAAAAGTGGTGGGTGTTGCCGGTGTAGGTAACAAAGAAGATCCTTACGATCAGGCTGATGTCAGGCAGCTTACACTCCTTATGGAAGGAATGTGGCAGATGATGGAGAAAAAGAGGGCAGAGGATACTCTTCGTGAATTTGCTTCCAAGCTGGCACAGGCGAACAGGGACCTTTCAAAGGCCAATGCCGAACTGTCACAGGCTAACGAGGAATTAAAATCCCTTGACCTGATGAAGGATGAGTTCCTGTCCAATGTGAGCCATGAATTCAAGACCCCGCTAACATCCATACAGGGTTACAGTCAGTTAATATGGGACGGTACGCTCGGCCCGGTGAACGAACAGCAGAAAAAAGCAGTTGATACCGTTATCCGCAATTCCGAACGTCTCCGCAAACTTGTGGATTCTCTCCTGTATATCAGCAGGGCACAGGCCGGTAAGCTCTCCTATTCCTTTGACGATCTCATGATATCCGATGTTATTGACAATTCGATACAGGATCTGTCTTTACAAGCCGAGAAAAAGGACATCGAGATCAATAAGTATGTTGCAGATGACCTGCCCCCTATAAGGGGAGATAAAGACAAACTGACGGATGTAATGATCAATCTGATCGATAATGCGATCAAGTTCACTCCGCAGGGTGGTAGGATCGATGTTGGTGCGGAAGTGGATGGCAGTTCCCTGCACATATATGTCAGGGATACCGGGATAGGTATTCCCGATGACAAGATCTCAAATCTCTTCCAGAGATTCTACCAGGTGGACGCTTCGGTAAAAAGGAGGTACGGTGGAACCGGTCTTGGTCTGTATATATGCAAAAAGATCGTAGAGGATCACGAAGGCAGCATCTGGGTCAAGAGTAAGGAAGGAGAGGGAAGTACTTTCCACATTTTACTGCCCCTGAAAAACAGTGACTCATCTGACAGTAAAGAATAGTTTGTGATGGAAGGCATGGACAGATTCAGCCAGGCGTCAAAATGATATAAAATCACCGGCACCTTTTCTATATTCATTTTATTGCAATCGAGGCTGATATAATTGAAAGTTATAATCATTGGCGGTTTTCTGGGAAGCGGAAAGACCACGACTTTAAGAAACCTTGGAAAACACCTTATTTCTAAGGGACACAAGATAGCTATCATAGTTAATGAGATAGGAGAAGTGGGTATAGATGGAGAGACTATCTCCGATTCTGGTCTTGTTACAAAAGAGCTGACAAGTGGTTGCATATGCTGTTCACTCAGGATCAGCATGGAATTCACGCTGCAAACCCTGGTGGAGGAATACAATCCTGATATCGTTATCATTGAACCAACCGGCATTGCCTTCCCAATGCAGATCAAGGAACATATAGAGCTCATGGACCTTGAGGATCTGAGCTTTGCTCCGGTGGTATCACTGGT
>DACO01000091.1 GCA_002508635.1 Methanolobus sp. UBA118
ACTCTGATAAGCGAGGAAAAAGCTCGTGAGCTTAAGGAAATAGGTCTATCCTATGTAGGGATATCTCTTGATGGCATGAAAGAGACGAATGATAGGTTCAGAGGAGTAGAGGGAGCCTTCGATAAAGCCCTGCAGGGGGTACGTAACTGTCAGGCTGCGGGTATCAAGGTTGGCTTGCGTTTTACCATCAACCGGCATAATGTAGCGGATATTCCTGAGATATTCGACCTGCTTGAAAAAGAGAACATTCCTCGTATCTGTTTCTACCATCTGGTATACTCCGGCAGGGGCTCGGATATGAAAGAAGAGGATCTATCCCTTGGAGAATCCCGGCAAACGGTGGATCTTTTAATAGACAGGACGCGAGAACTTCATGCAAAGGGTAAAAAGGTTGAGGTTCTCACAGTTGACAACCATTGTGATGGGCCCTATATCTACCTGCGCCTCTTAAAAGAAGATCCGGAGCGTGCGGCAGAGGTCCTTGAACTGCTTCAGATGAATCGTGGCAATTCAACAGGAATTGGCATAGGCTGTGTTTCATGGGATGGTTCGGTTCACCCGGATCAGTTCTGGAGACACTACAGCTTTGGCAATGTCAAAGACAGAAAGTTCAGTGAGATATGGACTGATACATCCGATTCCCTGATGGCAGGTCTGAAGGACCGCAAGCCTCTGATCAAGTCCAATGCTGACAGATGTGCAAACTGTAAATGGTTTGACGTCTGCAACGGAAACTTCCGTGTCAGAGCCGAGGCTGTGCATAATAACATCTGGGCTGATGACCCTGCATGTTATCTGAGCGATGAAGAGATCGGGTATAGTGAAAATAAATAACCCCTTTTTCTTTTTTTCACTTTTCTGAATTCACATATATGGTGCCATGTAGCTGAGATATACGTACGTCAGCGTACCGGCTATCATAGCAAGCAGCGCCAGTTTCATGGCGAGTTGTACCAGCATTGCGTTCACTTCCTGTTGTGGTTTTAGTAAACTACAATAGTAACGCTGGCCTGTCCAAATATAAAAGTGATATGGCACCGATCGTGCCATATAGAAAAGAATCCTGTTCAGACTTCAATGCAGTTCTGCCATACACCGTGTATGTTACAGTATTCCAGTGCGCAGAATGCCTTGAAATCATCAATGTTGTTCACGTGGAATGTACCCACAGGCTCTGTGTGCACAGGTTCGAAATTCATCCTGCCAAAGTCAATGGTCTGACCCTTCTTTGTGATACCGTAAAGCTCTACCCATTCAATATGGTGCTCAACGGTATTCGGGTGCGGGACCTCTTTGCCGACTACCACGCGTACAAAATCAGCGTTTGCTTTTCCATGTCCTCTGATAATCTCTATTTCAGGGACATGTTTCTCTTTACCTTCTTCTTCCTTTCCTTTGAGTATTTCTCCGAAATTCATTGTTTTACCTCTATGTGTTTATTCTTCTGATGTTGGTTCGTTGAATGTTCTTGCTGCCATTTCCCTGTCAAGCATGAAAAGCCCGTTGCCTTCGTTTCCTACAAGTTTCAACTTGGCTATGATCTCATTATCGTTTCCTTCTTCTTCTATCTGTTCTGTTACGAACCACTGAAGGAAGATCTGTGTAGCATAATCCTTTTCCTCATTTGCAAGGTCTACGAGTTCGTGTATTGATCTTGTGATGAACTGCTCATGCTTAAGGGTAGCTTCGAACATCTCCAGCACAGTTCCAAACTCGGATGGCGGTTTCTCGATAGCTTCGAGTATTACCTTTTCTCCCTGTTCGTTAAGATAATCGTATATCTTCATTGCATGTGTCATCTCTTCCTGGTATTGCACCATGAACCAGTTTGCAAATCCGTCAAGTCCGACATTGCTACAGTGTGCGGACATGGACATGTAAAGATATGCCGAATACATTTCTTTGTTGATCTGCTCATTCAAAGCACTGGTCATTTTTTCACTTATCATTTCACTCCTCCTTTGAAACTGTTTTAAATAATAGATTGTCTGGCAATCGTTCTGATAGAAGCTGTAACGTCTTATGGCATGATCTCCGGGATACTTACAATTAAGAGATTCAGTATCCGGTTCTATCCGATGCCATTGTCGTATAGTCAACAATCCGTCACCTGTGGACTTAAAATCCAGAACGCCCCTGTCTTCAATTAGATAGATTTACATAAAGTGTTTTCGGTATCTGACTTTATTGTAGAAGTCTTCTTTTAGTCTCCTTTTCCTGCCATTTCCCTGTTAATTAAAGTAAGATTCGCAAAATTAATATAGCATGGCGTATGACCCACAAATAGGCACATGCCTGCCTGTGTTAGGATTACAGTAGTTAAATGTCAGTATCTGTTTGCCATCCAATTCAGCATGCTTCATTCGTACACCAATTGCTTGCTATTGACTCCACCGGGGCAAAGCTCCTGGAAAAGGTACACAAGCTGTACTTCCTGACCACAATCTTTCGTACAGGCATGTGTTCTCTGTAGCCCGTAGCTGGGACTTTTTAATGGTGGCTGCCCTAAGCCGTTTAACTGAAATATATATGTTCTATACAGCATATGGTGAGCTGTACATTCCTGTGTAAAAGGACTGCCAGTTTGGTATCCTGCTAGCAAAATAGCTGCAAACATTTAACCATATGTTTAAATAATCTTAGACCACTGTAGGATAAAAAACACTATCACAATATAATATTTATCGGAGAGTTCTAATGACGGTTCCCAAAGAATATATTCCCCATGAGATCGAGCCAAAATGGAAAAAGACATGGGATATGTCTATGTACCATTTCGACTGGAATGACAGTACAAGACCCCAGTACATTATAGATACACCTCCTCCATACCCGACCGGTAATTTCCATATCGGAAATTCCCTGAACTGGTGCTATATCGATTTTGTCGCACGCTATAAAAGAATGTGCGGGTACAATGTCATGTTCCCCCAGGGATGGGACTGTCATGGTCTTCCCACGGAGGTAAAGGTCGAGGAGATCCACGGAATTACTAAAAATGCGGTCCCAAGGGAAGAGTTCAGGCGTATGTGCCGGGAACTTACCAGAGGAAATATCGAGAAGATGCGTGAGACCATGCTGAATCTCGGCTTCTCCACCGACTGGAGCAACGAATTTGTCACAATGGAGCCTGAGTACTATTCCAAGACCCAGAGGTCTTTCAGGAAGATGTATGATATGGGCCGTGTGTATCAGGCGGAGCATCCTGTTAACTGGTGTCCCAGATGTGAAACAGCAATTGCCTTTGCTGAGGTCGAGTATGAGGCAAGGGATACTAAACTGAATTTCCTGAATTTTGACAAAGTCAAAATAGCAACAACAAGACCGGAGCTGCTTGCTGCATGTGTGGCGGTTGCCATCAATCCTGAGGATGAGCGCTACAGCGGACATGTAGGCAGCAGTGTCAAAGTTCCGATATTCGGTCATGAGGTTCCGGTAATCGGTGATAAGGAAGTCGATCCTGCCTTTGGTACCGGTGTTGTCATGATCTGTACTTTCGGTGACAAGCAGGATGTTCGCTGGTGGATGGAACACGAACTCCCGCTTCGTAAGGCTATTGACAAGAACGGTCTGATGACCTCCATAGCCGGAAAGTATGAGGGAATGACCATTCCCGAGTGTAAGGATGCGATTATCCGGGATCTCGAGGCAGAAGGCTATCTCTTCGAGCAGAAGACACTTGATCAGAATGTAGGTATGTGCTGGCGATGTGATACTCCTATCGAGATACTTTCCGAAAGACAGTGGTTCGTCAAGATCGATACCGATGCAGTTGCAGAGGTTGCGGATGAGGTCAAATGGCTTCCGGAATACATGAAGGTAAGACTTGAGAACTGGATCGGGACTATGGAATGGGACTGGTGTATATCCCGCCAGAGACTTTTCGCAACACCTATACCGGTATGGTATTGTAAGGAATGTGGCGATACTGTTGTTGCAAAGGAAGAATGGATGCCTATCGATCCGACCCAGCAGCAGCCTCCGGTAGAATGTAGTTGCGGATGTACGGATTTCGAAGCAGAGGAAGATGTACTGGATACATGGATGGACTCCTCAATTACAGCACTGCACGTCTCCGGATGGCTCTCTGATCACGAAATGAGGCTGCCCACACAGCTGCGTCCACAGGGTCATGATATCATCCGTACGTGGGCATTCTACTCAATACTGCGTTCCATGGCACTTACAGGTAAGAGGCCGTGGGACTCGATTCTCATCAACGGTATGGTTCTGGGTGAGGACGGCCACAAGATGAGCAAATCCCTTGGCAATGTTATCTCTCCGGAAGAGGTAATCAAGGATTATAGTGCCGATTCATTCAGACAGTGGGCAGCAATAGGCGGCTCACCAGGCTCCGATGTCATGTTCCGCTGGAAGGATGTGGTTTCAGCCTCCAGGTATTTTACCAAGACATGGAGTATCTACAGGTTCGCAATGAGCCATCTTGAGGATTATGAACACTCTGAAATGGACATCAATGAACTGAAAGTCGTTGACAGATGGCTCCTGAGCAATCTCAACAGGCTCATACGATCCGTAACCGACAGCATGGATGACTACCAGTTCGATGAGGCCTTCAAGGCAATACGCGGATTTACATGGGATATCCTTGCGGACAACTATATCGAACTTATCAAGGCTCGTCTGTACGGGGACGATGAAGAGGCAAAGAAGGCTGCAAAGTACACTCTCTTTGTGACCATGGACTCCCTTGCAAAGATGCTGGCACCCTTTGCTCCGTTCTTCTCCGAAGAGATGTTCTCAAGGCTGGGTGAAGGAAGCATACATTTACAGTCATGGCCACAGGTCAGAGAGGAGCTTATCGATAAGGATATCGAGCTTTCTGGTGATTTCATTAAAGATGTTGCAAGCAACGTCAGAAGATACAAGTCAGAGAAAGGTATGGCATTGAACACAGCACTTGAGAAGATCGAGATATACGGTGTCATTACAGATACAAGCGATCTTACGGGTGTGACAAATTCTCCTATCGAGATGATAGAAGGAGAGCCTGACTTCGAGCATGTGCCTGTGAATGTAAAACCGAATATGGGCAAGATCGGTCCTCTTTTCAGAGGTAAGGCCAAGGCCATTATCGATGCTCTGGCAGATGAGAATCCTAAAAAGATCGCCGATGAGGTTGCAAAGGGTAAGATCACTGTGAATGTTGACGGTGAGCTCATAGAGCTTGAACCCGATCATGTGGAGATCGAGAAGGAAGTTGTCTCCGCGGGAAGATCCGTTGATGTACTTGATGTCAGCGGTGTCCCGGTAGTGATCGTAAGATAATACTTTTGAAGATGGAAAGGCACGGAATTGATCCGTGTCTCTTCCGCGCAAACTTTAAAACTCACGCGATCATAGTCAATTTCAGTTACAATATCCTGCTTCCAGGTGATTAGTTGAAAGTAAAATCCAGGGTGCAAATAAGGAAATCGGAAAAGAACAAATTGTTAAAGGAACTGAGATCCACTTTTGGTGATGCGGTAGATACCTTTGCTGACAAGAGGTTTGAAACGGCTACGGCTGACGATATACCCATTGTAATGATAGAAGGGGAAGTGGTTCTTTTTAAAATAGGTGATACTTATTTCCCGACTGTGAAGGGAGTACTCCAGCTTGGTCTCAGGAGCAATCTTGTTACTGTGGATGCCGGAGCCGTACGCTTTGTTGTCAATGGTGCCGATGTCATGTGTCCCGGAATCGTCTCTGCGGATGATAACATAGAGCCCGACGATCCTGTGATAATAATAGAAGAAACCCACAAGAAGCCACTTGCAATAGGTACCGCCCTGATGCCGGGAGCTCAGATGAATGCAAGTTCCGGTAAGGCTGTAAAATCTGTTCACTATGTGGGTGACAAGTTGTGGAACCTTGACATCTGAAAGAAATAATTAATATACAATGACAGGGAATATAATTAAAGCAAGAGTCTGAAGCACCTGTCCGGTAACAATTTAAGTAGTATCGATATTATTATAAGCATCAATGTTTTTGAATACATGAGGGCGCATTATGGCAAAGATCATGAATAAAATATTTGGCGGCAGTGCTAAACCCACAACCGTTGAGGATGAATACACGGAACTGGATCTCACCAAGTATGAAGAAGTGCTTGATGAAGAACCTGCAGAAACCTATATCAGGGTAGCAGAGCTGACAAACCTGAATGAGCTGACATCACTTAAAAGAGAGATATATGACGGTAACATCGTGATGATCGATATCTCAAATATTAAGGCTGATAAACTTCTGCTTGACCGTGCATTAAAGGACCTCAAGGAAGTAGTCACTGACGTTCACGGCGATATTGCAGGAATTAAGGATGACCAGGTTCTTGTAACGCCAACAGGCATCAAGATCGACAGATCAAAGATCCTTGGTGGAAGATATTGAGTGAAGAGAGTTCCTGCCGCAATTTTGTAACCACCATTTCCTGTCCGCTTTGTCATGAGGAGCTGATCATCAACTGGCAGGGTGATGATATTCCTTATTTTGGTGAGATAATGTACATTACCGCAAGGTGTGACTGTAGTTTCAGGTTCGCCGATACAATGATCCTGACACAGCGCGATCCGGTACATTATGAGCTAAAGGTGGAAGGGCTAGGAGATCTCAGCAGCAGGGTTGTTCGATCCACTTCAGGGACAATCCGCATACCTGAGCTGGGCATTGATGTGGAACCCGGTTCGGTATCCGAGTCATATGTGACCAATATAGAAGGTATAATGGACAGGATACTGGATGTGGTTATCACCGCAACCAAGTGGGCTAAGGAAGATGGAGACGAGGACAGAACTGCCAAGGGTCTCGAGATCCAGCAGATGCTCAGGGATGCGATGGATGGAAAACAGGAACTGACCGTTGTAATCGAGGATCCCATGGGTAACAGCGCTATTATCTCGGACAGGGCGGTATCAAGGACCCTGGATCCGGAGGAAGCTGCGGAGCTCAAGACAGGGATGATAGTCTTTGACACATCTTCGTCCGAGATGGAAATGGATGCCTGCGACCCCGATCATTCTATCACCGACTAAAGTTCCTTTTATTCTTCTTTTTTGATACTTTTGTTTTGATATCCATACTTATCAATCTATTTTTTAATGAAGGCCGAAACCTTAAATTATATTGCTGCCCGATACCTGACAATTAGTAATTTTAATTAACTGTGGGAGAAGTCAGATTTGCCAGAGGACGAATGTCAGTCGGTACAGATGCCATTGATCGGGGATGATGCTCCTTCTTTCAGAGCCAGGACAACCCTGGGGATGGTTGATTTCCCGGATGACTACAGGGGAAAATGGGTGATATTCTTCAGCCATCCCGGAGATTTTACTCCGGTATGTACCACCGAATTCGTAAGATTTGCCAGCATGCAGCAGGAATTCAGGGAATTGAATGCTGAATTACTCGGACTCTCGGTTGACAGCAATCAGTCTCATATCGCATGGCTTGAGGCTATCCGGGAAAAGGTGGTATACAAGGGACTTAA
>DACO01000112.1:0-1462 GCA_002508635.1 Methanolobus sp. UBA118
CTGACCACCGAATCATCGGCCTCGAGTTTCATTCCCCGGACACCGCGAGCGGTCCTTCCCATGGAACGTACATCTTCTTCGGAGAACCTGATAGCCTTACCATGACTTGAAACCATAACAAGTTCCCTGGAGCCGTCGGTAAGTGTAACATTCAGCAACGCATCATCATCATCCAGCTTCATTGCGATGATACCGCCCTTTCTGGGATTACTGAAGTCAGAGAGCTGGCTCTTTTTAACGGTACCCTTGCGGGTTGCCATGAAGAGATAATTATCCTCAACGAATTCGCTGACAGGGATCATGGCGGTAACTACCTCACCCTCACCAAGTTCCAGCAGGTTGACAATGGCCTTTCCACGGGATTGCCTGCTGCCTTCGGGGATTCCGTATACCTTCTGCCAGTGTACTCTTCCCTGATTGGTAAAGAAAAGGATATAATCATGTGTTGATGCCACAAAGATATCAGTGACGAAATCCTCATCCTTGATATCCATGCCGATAATTCCCTTACCACCTCTGCGCTGCTTGGAATAAGTATCCAGGAGAAGACGCTTAATGTAACCGCTATTGGTAATGGTCACAACCACTTCCTCATCAGGGATCAGATCCTCATCTTCCAGCTCTTCTACGGTTCCGTTTATGGAGGTTCGCCTCTCATCACCGAAGCGCTCCTTCAGGTCCTTAAGCTCGGATACAATGATTTCATATTTCCTTTCATCGCTTGCAAGGATCTCATTCAGTTCTGCAATGAGCTTAATAAGTTCGTTGTACTCGTCCTCTATCTTCTGTCTTTCGAGGCCCGTCAGCTTTTGCAGGCGCATATCAAGAATTGCACGTGCCTGCACCTCATCAAGACCGAAGTTCTCGATAAGGCCATTCCTTGCGGTTTCCACATCCCTGGAAGACCTGATAAGAGAGATAACCTCATCCAGATGGTCCAGAGCGATCTTCAGACCTCTCAGGATATGTGCCCTGTCCTCGGCCTTCTTTAGCTGGTACCGGGTACGCTTCTGGATCACGTCTATACGATGATCGAGATATATGCGCAGCATTTCCTTCAGACTCAGTTCTCTCGGGATGTCATCCACAAGAGCAAGATTGATTATACCAAAGGTAGTCTGCATCTGGGTGTGTTTGTAAAGCTGGTTGAGCACAACATTGGGATTTGTGCTGCGAGTAAGTTCCACAACCACACGAATACCTTCACGGTCGGATTCGTCACGCAGGTCTGAAACCCCTACGATCTTCTTATCCCGCACCAGTGAAGCTATATCCTCTATGAGTTTTGATTTGTTAACCTGATAAGGTATCTCAGTGACAATGATAGCATACTTGTCCTTTTTGATCTCCTCGATCTCGGCCACTGCCCTAAGCTGTACACGTCCCCTTCCGGTCTCGTAAGCACTTTTTATGCCCTGTTTTCCGAGTATTGTTGCACCTGTGGGGAAATCCGGTCCCTTGA
>DACO01000112.1:1747-4726 GCA_002508635.1 Methanolobus sp. UBA118
GTGAGATTATGGGGTGCCATATTGGTTGCCATACCAACCGCAATACCGGTCGAACCGTTGATCAGAAGATTGGGTAATTTCGCGGGAAGCACCACCGGCTCTTCAAGCGAGCCGTCATAGTTGGGCCTGGTAGATACCGTTTCCTTATCAATGTCAATGAGCATCTCGTCTGCGATCTTATCCATACGCGCTTCAGTATAACGCATGGCAGCAGCGGAATCACCGTCAATGGATCCGAAGTTACCCTGACCGTCAATTAGCGGATAGCGCAGGGAGAACTCCTGGACCATTCTCACAAGTGAGTCATAGACCGCAGTATCACCGTGAGGGTGGTATTTACCCAGCACATCTCCCACTACACGGGCAGACTTCTTGTAAGCCTTGTCGTGGGTAATGCCGGCTTCTTTCATTGCATAGAGAATTCTTCGGTGAACAGGCTTGAGACCATCCCTTGCATCCGGGAGTGCACGGCTTACGATGACGCTCATTGCATAATCCATGAATGAGTTCTTCATTTCATCTTCAATAAGCACAGGAAGGATCTTCTCCCCCGTATCCGTGGGCTGGATGTCTAAAGGAAGCGTATCTTCCGGCTCGTCAGGTGAACCTGCATCCTGAACATTTTCGTTATCGATATTATCTGCCATTTTTCCTAACCTCACAGATCCAGGTTTGCGACTTCCCTTGCATGCGTTGTAATGAATTTCTTACGTGGTGCCACGTCATCTCCCATTAGAACGGAGAACATCTCATCTGCTGCAATCGCATCATCCATGGTTACCTGCAGAAGTGTGCGTGTATCCGGGTTCATGGTGGTCTCCCAGAGCTGTTCGGGATTCATCTCACCAAGACCCTTGTAACGCTGGATACCAACGCCTTTTTCTCCTATCTCCTTAAGTTTGCGGTCCAGTTCCCTGTCGGTATAAACATAATGCTCAGCCTTACCCTTGTTTATGCGGTAGAGGGGTGGCTGGGCAATATACACATATCCCGCATCGATCAGGGGTTTCATGTGCCTGAAGAAGAATGTAAGGATGAGAGTTCGGATATGCGCTCCGTCCACATCTGCATCGGTCATGATTATGACCTTATGATAGCGTGCCTTGTCAATATTGTATTCGTCGCCTATGCCTGTTCCCATTGCAGTGATCAGGGAAAGAACCTCATTGTTCTTCAGTACCTTTGCAAGACGAGCCTTTTCAACATTGATGATCTTACCTCTGAAGGGTAATATTGCCTGAAACTTGCGGTCCCTGCCCTGCTTTGCAGAACCGCCTGCGGAATCTCCCTCCACGAGATATATTTCACAGAGGGACGGGTCCTTCTCGGAACAATCAGCCAGTTTTCCGGGAAGTGTGCTCACATCAAGGGCACTTTTCCTTCTGGTAAGCTCCCTTGCCTTCTTGGCGGCTTCCCTTGCACGCTGGGCATCCAATGCCTTCTGGAGAACTGCCGAAGCAACCTTGGGATTCTCTTCAAGATATTCGGAAAGACCTTCGGAGACCATTGATTCCACAATTCCCTTGACCTCACTGTTCCCGAGCTTGGTCTTGGTCTGTCCTTCGAACTGGGGTTCGGTGAGCTTGACACTTATAATAGCTGTAAGACCTTCACGTATATCCTCACCAGAGAGCTTGTTATCACCCTTGGTCATATTGTTCTTCTTGATGTAGTCGTTGGCAACCCTTGTAAGGGCAGCCTTGAAACCTACCAGGTGAGTACCACCTTCGTGTGTGTTGATATTGTTTGCAAACGAATACACGTATTCTGTATAGCTGTCAGTATACTGCATGGCAATCTCAACAGCCGTCCCTTCCTTCTCGCGCTCGAAGTAGATAGGAGAGTCATGGAGTGCACTGCGATTATGATTAAGATACTCCACGAATGACATTATACCTCCCTCGTAATGGAAGGTTTCCTGCTGTGGTTCTTCCGCACGCATGTCGGAAATATTTATTGTGATTCCCCTGTTCAGGAAAGCAAGTTCACGAAGCCTGGTGACAAGTGTCTCGTACACGAAATTCGTGGTCTCAAATATCTGGGAGTCCGGCATGAAGGTTATCTTGGTACCTGTACCATCTGTTTCACCGATCTCCATCAGCTCATCAAGCGGCTTTCCACGCTCATAGCGCTGGAAATAGACATTCCCATCACGCTGGACCTCGACCTCCATCCATTCGGAAAGCGCATTGACTACAGATACACCCACACCATGCAAACCTCCTGAAACCTTGTAGGTATCCTTATCGAACTTTCCTCCTGCATGGAGAACTGTCATTACAACTTCAAGTGCCGATTTCTTGTATTTTGAGTGCATGCCCACAGGAATACCACGGCCGTTGTCCCGGACCGTGACAGTACCTTCGGGATTTATTGTTACTTCTATTTCGGAACAGTATCCTGCCAGTGCTTCGTCGATGCTGTTATCTACAACTTCATATACCAGATGATGCAGGCCCCTGCCATCGATACTGCCTATATACATGCTGGGTCTCTTGCGGACAGCCTCGAGTCCCTCTAGGACCTGGATATTGCTTGCATCATAGCCCTGTTTTTCTACCATATCTACTACGTCTCCCTGAAGAAAATTATCAAAACATGCGTTAATTACGTTCAAAATGTGTACTCGTTCATTCCCTCAAACTCAGTCTAAGAAAGATTTGTTTCAATTCTCTTGTTTCATTTTTCTTAACAAAAATCTCTGCCCCCATATATGCGTTCATGCTTATTAAATGTTTATATAAATCTGTTTAAAAAAAACGTCTGAAGACAAAATCCGGCAAAATTTGCAGTCAAAATTGAATTTTAGATCTAGAATTCGACTAGCAACTTGAAAACTGCATTTCAAGAAATGGATTCCTTACCATACATGATTATAAAATTGTATGTTCACATATAAATTTTCGATATGATTATATAATTTTAAATTAGTACCACATTGGGAATTACTTTGAACATTACCAATGAAAATAAAACAAT
>DACO01000066.1 GCA_002508635.1 Methanolobus sp. UBA118
TTGAACCCGAGATCCCTGCATTTTAGTATATGGACTATGATAAAACCTCCCTGTCTTAAAATAAATGCTAATGCTTTATTAATCTTGTTTAAAAAAAGATTTATTAGGCGATATTATCGGACTACAACAGGAAAGATACACCAATCAGTATGAACAAAGCACCTGCCACAAGGGATATGGTCCTTTTATTGATCCTCTCCATTATCAGCTTACCAAGGAAGATGGCAGCAGTTGAGAGTATAAACAGAGCAGCAACCACACCTATAAAAACCAGAACCGGTTCATACTGTGTAGCAAACAAAGCAGAAGCAAGCTGGGTCTTATCTCCCATCTCAGCGACGAGTATCAGAGCAAAACCTGAAACAAAAGGATTTTTCAACTCATAATTGCCCTCATCATCCTCTTCCTCCCTCTTAACCAGAGTGATAATACCGAACAGTATGAATATAAGTCCCGCAGCTACTTGCACATAATCCATGGGAACCCTTTCACTTATAAAACTTCCAAGTAATATGGCGAGACCGTCTGTCAGGACAAATGCCAGCATAACACCGGCCAGTAAAGACAGGTATGCCCGGGTCTTTGTGGACAGTATCAGCACCGCAAGCTGGGTCTTATCACCCAGTTCAGCAAGTCCTACCAGCAAAAAAGGAATCAGAATGTCCTGGATCATGACCCAAATACCTGCAATGTTCTATTTAAAACAAACTGTTAATGTCAGATTTGAGGTAACTCTGTTTTTAGCCAGAAATAACAGTTTAATGAAGATCAATTATTTACTATTGTAAAGACTATCACATAAAATCAACAATAAAATATATATAGTGATTTACAGCCGATTTCCTACTTCCTTGATAAATCTTATAACTATAAACAAGAAATCGGATTCCGCATATACCATTAAAAGAACGAAAATGAAGAAATAACAAAAAAATATAAATATATCTTGAAGACAACCGCTAGCCTACTATTGCTAACCTAGTTTAGGAATAGGCCGGAAGTAGGATAACCGGCCTGAAAAATAGTATTTCGATATAGAGGAAGTGAATACGCATGGTAAATCTTAGGCAACCAAATGCAAATGAAGCTACAAAGACCTTTAACAGGTCAAAGAGTGTTGTACCAATGTCAGGTATCTGTACACGTTGTGTGGACGGATGCCGCGGAAACTGTGAAATTTTCAAGTCTTCTTTCAGAGGACGTGAAGTCCTGTACCCGGGACCTTTTGGAGAGGTCACAGCCGGTGCTGACAAGAATTATCCCATAGACTATTCCCACATCAACATTCAGGGATATGCCGTCGGAGCTGTCGGTATGCCTGAAGACATGGAGCCAAGTCCTGAAACCGCAAGGTTCCCGAATGTTAGTACAGAAACAGAGTACGGCTGGGATAAGAAAGTAAAGATGAGAGTGCCAATCTTCACAGGAGCACTCGGCTCCACAGATATTGCAAGAAAGAACTGGGAACACTTCGCAATCGGTGCGGCTATTGCCGGTATTACAATCGTTTGTGGAGAGAATGTATGTGGTATTGACCCCGGACTTAAAAGAGGAAACGACGGCCTTGTAACAGAATCACCTGAGATGGACCGCAGGATAGAACTTTACAATAAGTTCCATGACGGATACGGTGAAATGTTAGTTCAGATGAATGTCGAGGACACAAAACTCGGTGTTGCGGAATACCTTTCCAGCAAGCACGAAATGGACACCATTGAACTGAAATGGGGCCAGGGTGCAAAATGCATAGGTGGAGAGATCAAGGTAAGAGACCTCGACCGTGCACTTGAACTCAAGAAGAGAGGTTACATCGTGACCCCTGACCCTGAACTTGCATCCGTACAGGAAGCATTCAAGATGGGCGCCATCAGGGAGTTCGAGAGACACTCAAGACTTGGCTTTGTAACTGAAGAAGGATTCCATGAAGAATGTGACAGGCTCAGAGACCTCGGTTTCAAGCGTATTACCCTGAAGACAGGTGCATACTCCATGGCAGAAACGGCAATGGCAATCAAGTACAGTTCTGATGCCAAAATCGACCTTCTGACATACGACGGTGCACCCGGAGGTACCGGTATGAGCCCATGGCCAATGATGGAAGAATGGGGAACTCCGACTTTCTATCTCCAGTCACTTGTATACGAGTTCGCAGAGAAGTTGAAAGCAAAGGGCAAGAGAGTACCTGACCTTGCAATGGCAGGAGGTTTCTCAAGTGAGGACGGTATCTACAAGGTACTTGCAATGGGTTCACCTTACTTCAAGGCAGTATGTATGGGCCGTGGCCTTATGATTCCGGGTATGGTGGGCAAGAATATCGGCAAGTGGCTTGAAGAAGGCAACCTTCCGAAGACAGTATCCGAATTCGGACACAGGCCTGAAGAGATCTTTGTCCACTATGAAGAACTCGAAGAGCGCTATGGCAACGATATCAAGGACATCCCGCTTGGTGCAATAGGTATACACTCATATGCCGAGAAGACAAGGGTTGGACTCCAGCAGCTCATGGCAGGTTCCAGAAGGTTCAGCCTTCCGACACTCCAGCGTAAGGATCTCATGGCACTTACAGAGGAAGCCGCAAAGGTATCAGGCATATCCTACGTAATGGATGCCTACAGAGATGTTGCAGAAGAGATACTTGACGGATAAGTGAGCAACGCTCACTTTCCTTTTTTACTTTTTAAAAATAATAATTGCCGGAAGTCTTTAATCCTCGACTTCCATGGCCTGGATGATATCATTTACGGTAAGCTCCCCTCTGGCAACCCTCAGAACCATGGGATAGATGTAAGAGCAGTCATCCATAGCAGCCCAGCGTTCCTCACCCACTCTCCTGATAAGTTCGTCCATAACCTTTCCGCAATCGTTACAATATCTTGTGTTACTTTCAGCTCCGCATACAATACAATTCATAATTAACCTCCACTTTTGTATCCATTGTGAATCAATGGTTATTTTAAATGTGTGTTTTGATACTATTTAGTTCTTGAGTATAGCAGTATAAAGCTGCCCTGATCTTAAACCCCGATCCCACTTTCAATACCGGCGAGAATATACCGCAGCGTTATATTAATATCGGACCAACCAGTATTGAGCAGCACACATAGTCAAAATTCAAAACACAGACCAGAGGTGAAAGTGTGTCTGATGATCTTTTTAATCTTAAAGCAGGATATGTCAATTTTAAAAATCCCATTGCATTAGCCCCAATGGGAGGTATAACAGATAGTGATTTTGCTAATAAGCATGCAGCCGACGCAGGGCTTGTGGTACTCGGAGGATATAACCTTGATGAGAAAACACAGCAGGCTGCATCTGATATGCTAGCAAGGGGAAGAGAAGAGTTTGTGTCTGAAGATCCCCTGAAGCTTATCGAAACTGAAATTAAAGCTGTAAATGAAGGACCTGTTGCAGGAGTCAATGTCAGAAGTGCAACTATGGAACCACTCATTGAAGCTGCAAAACTGGTAAAGGATGCAGGTGCGATCCTCGAACTGGATGCCCACTGCCGACAGGAGGAGATGACCTCCATAGGTGCAGGACAGGCATTGTTAAAAGACATACCCAGGCTAACCGAATTCGTGAAGAAGATAAAGGAGACCGGAGTCGTCCTCTCCGTAAAGGTCAGGGGAAATGTGGTCAACGACATAGAGCTTGTAAAGGAGTTGGAGTCCGCAGGTGCTGATATATTGCATCTGGATGCGATGATGGAAGGAGCAGGAGCGGACCTCAGGCTCATCAAGAACGTACGTGATTCCACGTCAATGTTCCTTATATGCAACAATTCAGTAACCGATTTTGGAACGGCCAAGAATATGTTCTCAAGGGGTGCTGACATGGTCTCGGTTGCAAGGGGAGTTATGGACAAGCCTGCACTTATAGGCCAGCTTGTCAAAAACGTTACAATGCTCCATGAAGACATGGGGTGGTACAATGCCCCGAAACATGTATGCAGAGGAGAAGGCGATCTCAGAGGACTTACATTCTGCTGTCTGCCTGTTAAACAGTGTCCAGTGCATGGAAAGATAGAAAAGCTCGGGTTTACTGCACAGGAGTTTGCAGATCTGAAAATGGACTTTGCAAAGGGCACAATGCTGGAGTACGGAGACAGCACGTGCTTTGGCAGTCTCGTATGGTGCTGTAAGATCTCAAAACCATGCTTCCTCAGGGACGGCGTGCTGGAAACTCTTGGACTTTCCGATGCTGAATATATGCGCCTGAAAAAAGAACTTGCAGACCATATACTTGAGAACTCGAAAGACCGGTAAAATACCCATATCGGATAGATGAACCAAAAGCAAAGCTTCACTGTCAGAAGGGATAGCTATCCCCTGAAATCATATATTGCACGCTGTGCCCAGCTTGCCATGTGTCTTGAAGTGTCGGCTTCCCCGAAACCAGGAAATATAGACCGGCACGATGACTATGAGGATACACGCTACGAGCATTTTCTGGTATCCGCCATAAGTATGTATCCCGTAATAGAGGAGGCCGCTGAAAGTTCACATGGTGCTGGCAGGCTTATAAAAAATGCAGTTGAAGAAAGCGTTAGCTGGCAGAAGGGAGGAAACACACACTTCGGTGCAATTATACTGCTTGTACCACTTGCCATGGCAGCAGGAAAGGTCCTGGGTCAAAAGGATAGGTTCACGATCGATGAGCTTACAGAATGTGCCCATAGTATAGTGAAAGGTACAGACACATCTGATTCCGTTGATTTTTACAGTTGTTTTGATGCTGCCGGTGTAAAGGTAAATCCCGTGGAGGAGTTCAGCCTGCAGGATGAAGGGGCAACAAATGAGCTTACAGAAAAAAAAGTCAGTCTCTATGAGCTCATGGAAATTGCAAAGGATTACGACCTGATAGCAAATGAATGGATATCAGGTTTTAATAGATGTTCAGACTGTGCGCAGGTCATCATCGGGGGAATGCAGGACAGACTTTTTCCGGGCAGGCTTAATGCCGATATCAATGATGTGGTTGTTTACGCTTTTCTTAAGATACTGTCGGAGAATGAAGATACTTTCATTACCACCAAATTTGACAGTGTAACCGCCCTCAAAGTTTCATCCCAGGCAAAGTCCCTGCTACAAGATATATATAGTAAAGAAGTTAATTTTACTGATATAAAAGCCTCAATTGAAAAAATGGACGCAGAACTCCTGGAAAAGAAAATCAATCCGGGATCCACTGCCGATATAGTAATTGCCGGCATATTCATTGCTTTACTTGCAGGAGTCAGATATTGATGTTGGATAAGGATTTTGATCTTGACAGTTTCGGACTATATGAAGGAATATCCGAAACAATTGTTACAACTAACAAGGGCTGGACACCAAACGCAGCACCCATGGGAATCATACGCAAGAAAGACAAGCTCTTTATCAGGCTCTTCAAGGGATCTAACACCTATGAGAATGTGCTGGCCGAGAAGAAGCTGGTTGCAAACGTCACATGTGATCCCATACTATTCGTCCTTTCCACATTCACTGAACTGGATGATTCTGAATTCGAATCAAAGACCTTCAACAGCTTAACGATATCCACATTAAAAGAAGCACAGTGCTGGGTTGCCTTTGAGTGCGTCAATTCTAAACTGACAAGTGAAGCTTTCGTTTCTGAGCTAGTACCAATCTATGCACATGTGAACAAGTGTAAGATACGGGCTCCCAATCGTGGATTATACGGTGTGATAGAAGCCTGCATACATGCTACCAGATACCAGCTTAAAGAAGATGACAAATACTTGAAGTTGATCAAGGCATATGGTGACATTGTGGAAAAATGCGGCGGGGAAGCTGAGAAAAAAGCGATGAAGCTTATCTACGAGTATCTCTAGAAAAGCGGGTGGAAAAATATAACCTGGAAAAAATCGTTGTGAACGCTATGAGAAAAACAGTCGCATGGGGCATCACCGGTGCCGGACATTTCCTTACATCCAGTTTTAAGGTGTTCGACCAGATAAAAAAGGAACATGATATCAGAGTGAACACTTTTCTTTCCAGTGCAGCCGAAGAGGTTGTCAGGATGTACGGGCTTGAAAAAGAGCTGGAAAAAATATCCTGCGGGGAATACCTGGAAGAAATCTTTCCAGAAACACAGCAGGGCAAGAGCTGGCCTAAAACCGGTCGTTTCCTGCTTGACAAATATGATGCGCTTTTTGTGACTCCCGCCACATCCAATACCGTATCAAAAATAGCAAGCGGTACTGCAGACTCACTTGTCAGCAATGCCGTGGCACAGGCTGTAAAGGGGAGTGTGCCCGTCTATGTGGTACCTGTGGACATTGCAGGAGTTGTGGTATCAGAACTTCCCTTCGGGATTGACAGGGAAATTTGCCGCAAATGTGATCCATGCCCTCCGCGGGAAGCATGTCCAAACGAGGCCATCGCTAATCAGATAGACCTGCTGAAATGCAGCGGATGCGGCATATGCAAGGAACTATGTGAGTTCGATGCTATCAAGGGTGGACCTGTTACACTGAAAGTAAGGGACATAGATGCAAGAAATGTTGAAATGGTAAGGGAACTTGAAGGAATAACTGTTCTCGAGCAACCTGAAGACATATTAAACCTTCTTTGAGCGATGTGATCTTCTGGATCTTCTAAGCCGGGTCTTTGCCTTTTTTAAGTGACCTGCAAACATCTGCTTTACAACATATGAAGCCGGGGTCAGACGTCCACCGGCACTTGTCCTGCCTGCACGAATGGCATCCAGAACTGCATCCACGCTTCGTTCAGAGGCATCTATTTCCGCATATGACCTGCCGACCATACGGGCTTCATGTGCGTCGCTTCCTCCAACATGGGGCAGACCAAGCTCATCCGCAACTTTTTTTGCCTTATTATTCGGTCCCTTTGTCATGCAGCGGGAGTTCAAGACCTCTACAGCATCCGCATCAAGGCCCTTCAGATAGCCTATACCATGGGAAGTTACCTTGTAAGGATGTGGAATCACGACTACAGCACCCTGTTCATGCGCTATTCTGATAGTCTCTTCAGGACTTAAGCCCGGTTCTATCTTTTCCTTAACACCTAAAACCAGTATGTGTCCTTTTGATGAGCTGACCTCCACACCAGGGATAACAATCTGTTCGGAGCCGATCTCAAGCGCCCTTCTGGCACACTCAAGACCACCTTCAATGGAATCATGGTCACATATTGCAAATCCGTCCAGACCGTTCTTTGCAGCATATTCCAGTATTTTATCATGCTCTGCATAGCTGTCCTTGGAAAAAACAGAATGAACATGGAGATCGAATCGCATAGGAGAATCTAAGGGCTGAGAGCTTATAAGGATTTTTATGGAGGATTAGTAGAAAAGTAGTGGCGAACGGGAAAATAGAAGTTTGTGGTTGGTTGGGTGGTTGGATAGGATTGGTGGTACATTAGAGAAGTTACCCGTTCGCATGTTTACAAACAACTTTATCGTATTTATATGTTACGTATACCGGAAACTTATATAATTTATCACTGATTTACTTTTTTTCCTGTAAAAGATTTTGCTTTGCTAATGATACTTTCTCTGGCTTCGAGGTCAATATTTATCGAATCGTCGTAATCAACATTGTGAACAACACCTTCATCGAACAACCAGGAGAGCGTGGACATACCCTCTTCGGACAGGGGCAGAGAAAGCTGCACACGATCCCACTCTGGTAAATGCCTGCGTATTTCCTGCTTTAATGCATCAATTCCAAAACCTGTTTTTGCGGAAACTGCCACAGGATTCGGTGCAAGGTATCCAAGACTGAGCATGCGGTCATCCAGTTCTTCTTCCGTGAGCAGGTCGGCTTTATTGAAAACTGTTATTATCTCCACTTCCTGCAACTGCTCCCACATTGTCTCATGGCTCACGGAGAGTTTACGATGTATAGTTTCCACGGGCTCACTGCAATCCACCACAAGGAGAACAATATCCGCAAAGAAAATCTCATTGAGAGTGGAACGGAAGGCATCCACCATCCAGTGTGGCAGATCCTCTATAAAACCCACCGTATCAGTCAGCAGGACCTCCCTGCCCTGAACTGTCAAGGACCTTGTCGTGGGAACGAGGGTTGTGAACAGCATATTCCTTACGGTCTTGCTTTCATCAACAAGCATATTGAACAGGGTGCTTTTGCCGGCATTGGTATAACCTGCCAGGGCTACAAGTGAAAAGCCCTTCGAGTGGCGAAAAGTGCGCAGGGAATCCCTGTCACGGTCCACATCCCTGAGCTCATCCTTTATACGTGCTATGCGATTCTTAACATCCTGTGCATAGGAATCCTCATAACCTCCAAGACCCATAAAACCAGGGCGCTCTTCCTTTTTCAGTATAGATACTATTGCCCTGGCCTTTGGCAGTTCATATTCCAGTCTCGCAAGCTCGACCTGTAGTTTTGAGCGGTGTGTTGTGGCACGGCTTGCAAATATCTCCAGAATAAGCTGGAACTTATCGATTACCTCACAGCGACATATCTCGGATATGTTGTAGACCTGCATTGTACTGAGCTGATTATAAAAGATGATCTTGTCAGCTTCCACATCCTGAACAAGCTGGGCAAGCTCCTCCACTTTTCCACTTCCGACCTGGTACTTGGGATCAGGATGTCTTGTCTGTGTAAGTTCAGAGACCACGGTATAACCTGCGGACCCTGCCAGCTCTTCAAGCTCCCTTAAGCGAAGTTCGTTATCATGGTCCTCGCTGCGGGGATCGTTCCTTTTAACAAGAATAGCACGTTTCATGATATAACAACAATATGTTTGTTTACCTGATATTGAATTCCCTGAGCAGAAGATTCCTTGCACTGAGAGATACATG
>DACO01000069.1 GCA_002508635.1 Methanolobus sp. UBA118
AGGCTTGAATGAATGAACTATAGTTTTTCACCTATTACTTCTTTTTTTGCCGTTTATGGATTGTAGAAAATTACTTATATCCAAAAAGCATAGGAAATATCGTTATGTATAACAAAACATAACACTCCGAACATTGCTACTCGAAATGTGCTATGAATGGAAGACATGGCACATTCCACATTCTTGTTTTAGGGTCAGGAAATAATTCTACAAAATACATATTCATCTTTTGAAAATACAGATACCATCCGGGACATCTGTTTTCCTGTCGGAGAGCAAAATGCATCCAGTAAACAAGAAGATAAAAGGTCTGATACAATTATCAAGAGTTGAACTTCCATTCTCCGCCGGAGTATGTGTTATTATGGGACAGGTTTTAGCCCTGGGCAGTTTTGCATCTGTTTCAGAAACCATACTTGCTTTTATGTCAGTGTTTTTAATTTCAGCCTCAATACTGGTGCTAAATGACTATTTTGATATTGAGACAGACAGGATCAATGCACCCCACCGACCAATTCCTTCAAACCTCGTCACTCCGACAGAAGCACTGATATTCTCATTGTTCCTCATGACCCTTGGCCTTATTTTCAGCTACCTGATAAGTCTCATTGCTCTATTGCTCGCGATCATCCTGGCAATTATCGGGTTTCTATATAACAGGAGATACAAAAAGAGTGGTTTGCCCGGAAACATTTTGGTAAGTCTTTCTGTGGGAATGACCTTTGTTTATGGCGGTGTGTCCGTCGGATTACCATTCAACAATATAGTCTGGTTTTTTGCTTTGATTGCCGCATTAATAGATCTGGGAGAAGAAATTGCCGCGGATGCCATGGATATTCAGGGAGATAGTCTGATAGATTCAAATTCCCTGGCCATTAAATATGGAAAAGATATTGCTCTTCGGATAAGTAGCTACATATTCCTCTCTGTTGTTTTGCTGACATCGGTTCCATTCATAATGAACTGGTTGGCTCCCGTTTATCTCATCCCGATAGCAATAATGGATATCTCGATCATTTATCCATTGTCGAGACTATTGAAATCTGATGAAAAGGAAACAAGGAAATATATTCGATGGATCTACCTGGGTGCAACTCTTGGAGTACTGGTCTTCATATTGATCAGACTTATTGAAAACTGAGAAATATTGTAAACAAAGAAAAAGGAATAGAAGTTAGCTTAAAGTAACTTCTGACCGGCATCAGGTCCGCTCTTGCACTCAAAGACGTCTGTGATCTTCATTTTAACAAGGAGCCTTGCAGGGAAGCGGTCGCTCTTTGCTTTTACCATCTTGCGCATGGCATCGTATTCCTCACCGCGGTCGATGATCTTTATATCACCTTTTATCTGGAAGCAGCCGTTTATCTCAGGTCCCCAGACATAGATAGCGCCCTTGGGGTTTGCCCTGAGGTTCTCCATTGTCTTGAGGAAGAAATTATCGACTATCCAGATGGTCTCATCATCTTCCTGAAGGAAGCACATACCAATAGGAATTACGTTGGGTACACCGTCCTTTGAAGCGGTAGCGAACGGGAATATCTTCATCTTTGCAAACTCTTCTTTCATCTCATCAGTTAATTTTACCATTGATTCACCTCTCCATATCAAAATTAAAAGTACAGTAAATCTACACAGCAATGAAGTTTATACTTTTTCATCAGTACTGTTTTGTTTTAAAACCAGAGTAAAAAGAGAAAATGAAGTAAGTTGAAAACAATACTCAGAAAAGTTTATCCAGGAAATACTGATGGATCCTTGAATCAAGTGTCAGTTCCGGATGGAAGGCAAGTGCCAGGACATTTTCCTGTTCCGCAGCAACGATCATGTTATCGATTTTTGCCAGAACTGTGACATCATCTCCACAATCCACAATTCCAGGTGCCCTGATGAATACCGCATTGTAAGGGCCATCAAGGAATGGAAGTTCAAGTTCTGTCTCAAAGGAATCAAACTGTCTTCCAAAGGCGTTTCTGTTGACCTTTGTATTCATGAGTCCAAGGAGATGCTGGTGTGTTCTTTCAACCTGTTCATCGCCCTCTTTTGCAAGTAGTATAAGGCCTGCACAGGTTCCCATTATGGGTTTGCCGGTATCGTTCATTTCCTGTATCTCATCTGCAATACCTTCACGTATCAGCAGTTTTCCAAGGGTAGTACTCTCCCCTCCGGGAAGGACGAGTGCATCACATTCGGGCACAATACACCTGTGTTTTATCGCCACTATCTCGGCTTCCTCTCCGCGCTCACCAAGAGCCCGCTCAAGGGCCTCCACGTGTTCGGAAACGTCACCCTGTATAGCAATAACACCTATGCGCATAAATATCACGTACTAGCACGTTTTAAAAGAAAAAAGAAGGGATGGAATAGTTAAGTTACCATCCGCGTGTCTGCAGGGCCTGCTCCTGTGGAATGGTATCCACACTGATACCTTTCATACCTGAGCCTATGCCCTTTGAGATCTTGGCAAGTATCTCAGGGTTATCATAATTGTTCACGGCCTCGACAATTGCCACAGCCATCTTCTCCGGATTCTCTGCCTTGAAGATACCGGATCCGACAAAGACACCGTCTGCACCAAGGCGCATCATAAGAGCTGCATCAGCAGGAGTTGCAACACCACCGGCAGCGAAGTTGACCACAGGAAGTCTCTGGAGATTTGCAGTCTCGACCACAAGCTCGATCGGAGCCTCGATCGCACGTGCAACACCTATAAGCTCTTCCCGGCTCATACCTTTAAGTGTACGTACCTCGCCCATGATCTGTTTCATGTGCTTTACGGCCTCGCTCACATCACCGGTTCCGGCCTCGCCCTTTGTACGTATCATGGCCGCACCTTCGTTGATCCTGCGCAGTGCCTCACCAAGGTTCCTTGCACCACATACGAACGGGACTGTGAAGTCTGTCTTGTCGATATGGTATTTGTTATCTGCAGGTGTGAGTACTTCGGACTCATCCACCATGTCAACACCAAGAGACTGTAAGATCTCAGCTTCAACAAAGTGTCCGATACGTGCCTTTGCCATTACAGGGATTGTAACGGTTTCTATGATCTCGGAAACGATCTGCGGATCGGCCATTCTGGCAACACCGCCAGCTTTCCTGATATCAGCTGGCACAGCCTGGAGTGCCATAACAGCAACAGCCCCCGCTTCTTCTGCGATGTGTGCCTGTTCGGGGGTTGTTACATCCATGATGACACCGCCCTTTTGCATCTTTGCAAAACCGCGCTTTATAAGTTCGGTACCATGTCTCAATTTTTCGAGTTCCATAATATCATCCTGATAATTGTTAATAATAAATTCGAATTAACCTTCCAGATTGTAGACTATTAAATAAGGTTAATGGTTAAAAGCATTTACATCATTCCTCATCCAGTCTTATCCTCGCTACTCCTACCACTTTGTCATCGGT
>DACO01000079.1 GCA_002508635.1 Methanolobus sp. UBA118
TATTCATGTATAAGACTTATCAATAGCAGTATAAACAGTGAAAGGCTCAGGTACTGGGCGCTTCTTATACCTTCGTTGATTCCGTTGGTGAGCATCTCCCTTGAACCAGGCAGAGGTTTTTTGTAAAGGTATTTTTCAACAGGAAGATAATCCCTGAAATTACCCAGCGCTATTACCAGAAGCAGACTCATCACCATAAGTGTCAGTGTGCTGAAGAAAGGAAAGGCAAAAATAAGCAGACCGAAAGCGGCATGGATTATCTGTCGTCGGTATTCATGTTCCATCTTTTCAATGCTTTCAAGGACTACATGCATAGGGATCATTTTCGTTTTTGGTAGTTGAGTACTTGGTGAAAGTATAAATCAATAATGATTAATTCCATATGTTCTCATCATGCTTTATTCTATCTGTTTATATATCTTTCTGATTATATATTTTGTTTTTGAAGCTTTTTACCAGGCTCAGGAATAAAGATCAACTCAATTTTAACATCCCGTAAAAAGGAATATATTAAAATATGAGGAGGCCTTAAAATTCCGGCTATTACAGAAACAGCACATCGTAAAGGGCTTGTTCATACAGTTTTGTCCATAACTTCTTTAAATGCCAGACTGAAATGGAGGAAGCTCTTCCGGTGCGGTCATTTTCAATACAATTTTTCATTGAAGTGATCATCCGGGGTTCTGACGGAGCGGTTGTTGATACAAAGAAATCCTTTACCACATACCCGGATCTTCAGAGGGGGATAAGAAAGGTACTTGATTCCCTTGATCAGGAAATCCTGAAAGATGTTAACCTGGTTTCGGTTTCGACAACGCTTTCTACGAATTCCCTGCTTGAGGGCACAGGTGCTCCTGTGGGCCTCATACTGGTAGGGGAGCACATTGTCGAGAAGGATCTGCCCACAGATCACGTTAAATGGATATCAGGAGGCCATGATACCAGAGGTGATGAGGAATATCCACTTGATCTTGATTCTGTCAGGGATTTTGCAATAAAGACGAAGGACAGGGTGGCTGCATATGCTGTCTCGGCCTATTTTGGTGCACGCAATCCCGAACACGAATTGAAAGTAAAAGAGGTCATAACAGAAATCACCGGAATGCCGGTAGTCTGTGGGCACGAACTGTCTCAGGAACTTGGTGCATATGAGAGGGCTGTTACTGCTGTCCTGAATGCACAGCTCATACCCATTACCTATCATTTTGTAAATTCCGTGATCAAGGATATCAAAAGCCGGGGAATCCATGCCCGTATGCTCATGCTCAAATGTGACGGTTCTGTCTATAATATCGAGGATGCCCTTGAAAAACCCATAGAGACAATTTTCTCAGGACCTGCGGCCAGCCTGCTTGGCGCTTCCTATCTCTCAAAGATAGAAACATGTGCGGTTATTGATGTCGGAGGCACAAGTACGGATGTTTCCATGCTTCACCATGGTGTGCCTGAGATAAGTTCTTCGGGAGCTGTCGTAGGAGGCTGGAAGACAAGGGTCAGGGCAATGAAAATGGAAACCTCTGCAACCGGTGGTGACAGTCATATCTGGGTAAAGGATGAAAAGATACATACCGGCCCGAGAAGAGTGATACCTCTCTGTGTGGCTGCCAGCATATATCCTGGATTTGGCAACAAACTCAAACGCAGCAGGATCATTTCCAGAAGCCTGCTCAATGAGAACTACCAGCCGACAAAATTCTTTGTGGCAACAGGTTATCAAGCCCAGGGTCTGAATGAACAGGAGGAAGAAATCCTTGCACTTGTTGGGGATGAACCTGTCTCCATCAATGAGCTTTCCATATCACTGAAAAGAGATCCTTCTTCGGAGGTTCTGGACGCGCTCATGAACAAGAGGCTGCTTCAGGCAGTAGGTTTTACACCCACCGATGCCCTGCATGTGCTCGGCCTGTACAATGAATGGGACGGCACTGCAGCGGAGGCGGGAGCTGCCAGTCTTTCCAGGTATGTCCATGAAGGCAAACACGAATTCTGCATGTCTGTAAGAGAAATAGTGGCAAAGAACATGGCTGCGGATCTGATGTCTTTTATCCTGCCACATCATCCTTCGGCTATGATAGCTGATCTGCTGGACAGTACATATCCTGCAAAATTCAAGGTGGAGATTCCTGTGGTACTGCTTGGCGGGCCCGTAAAGGCATATGCAGATGAACTGCGCTCGATTATCGATGCCGAAATTATCGTACCCGAGTTTGCGGAGGTTGGCAATGCAGTGGGTGCTCTTGCAGGAAAGGGCGTAAAGAGGATAGAGATCTCCATCGTACCCGCATCGATACAGAACCCGGATGAGGATTTTCTTGTATTTTCACCTGCTGGCAGGGAGCGCTTTGAGACATATGCACAGGCAGTTGAGTTTTCAACCGAACTCGGTAAAAAGCTTGTTCTGGATTATGAGAAAAGATGTGGAATACTCAAAGAGGATACGAAGATCAGCGTTTCAAAAAAGACCCATTCACCTGACAACTGGTCGCATCCTCCCCTTGAAACAAAGATAACTGTTGTAGGTGTCGGGAATCCAATGATGGTATTAAAGGAATGAAATCTGGCCTCGAAGAAAAGTCTCATCGGATAAATTGGATCATTTCATAAAGAAAAATCTATAAACTTTGTCCTGCAACTAAGATTGATGAACAAATTCATCGATCTTCTCAGGCAATCCGATCATTGTGTCTTTCTCAGTGGTGCCGGTATTTCCACGCTTTCCGGGATTCCGGATTTCAGAGGAAACAATGGTATCTATAAGACGTTCGATGCCGATAAGATATTCGATATCGATTATTTCTATTCCGATCCAGAGTACTTCTATTCTCACTCAAAGGATTTTATCTACAACGTCCATGAGAAAGAGCCGAATATAATTCACCATGTGCTGGCAAGACTTGCTAAAAAAGGCATGGTAAAAACCGTGATTACTCAGAATATCGATCTTCTGCATCAGAAAGCAGGACTGGACAATGTCATCGAACTACATGGTTCTCCTGAAAATAATACCTGTCTGTCATGTGGAAAAACATTTTCCTATGAGCATATCGCAGATATAGTAAGAGATGACCTGATTCCGCGGTGCGATGAATGCAATGGTCTCATAAAACCGAATATTACCTTTTTCGGGGAGATGCTTGACCATGAAGCTATCACAAGAGCAATGGCTGAAAGTTCCCGTGCCGATCTCTTTGTGGTAATAGGCTCTTCACTCGTAGTACATCCGGCAGCTTTACTTCCACTTTATTCTGTTGAAAATAACGGCAAGCTCGTGATAGTAAATAACAAAAAAACTCCTCTGGATGAATATGCAACCCTGCTATATGAGGATCTGGGGCTCTTTTTTGAGATTCTTGATTCTTATTTCAGGGATGAGTAATACTTCCTGAGCTCGCTCTTATCTCCATCAGGAAGATGATGCCACCTGATTCCCCTGATAGCTCCTTCCAGAGCGTACAGTTTATTGATGCAGGATGTCTCATCTATAAGAAGGATTTTAGCAAAGGCCTCCTTGCTACCTATTCCTGACAGCTCTTCTATACTGTCAATGCCTGACT
>DACO01000174.1 GCA_002508635.1 Methanolobus sp. UBA118
GCAATGCTTTTTCCAAGACTTGTCTTTCCGGTGCCCGGTGGTCCTGTGAACAGGATGATCGAGCCCTGCTTCTCACTCTTAAGTTTCATTACGGCAAGATGCTGGATGATCCTTTCCTTGACTTTCTCAAGTCCGTTATGATTACTTTCAAGTACATCACGGGCTTCTTCAATGTCAATGCTCTTTTTCTCTTCTACAACCCACGGAAGGTCGATCAGAAGGTCCAGATAGTTCCGGATGACATGGCTTTCGGGGTTATGATCTCCTCCGGTCTCGAGTTTCTTCAGCTCTCCAAGTGCCTTCTTCCTGACATCCTCAGGCATTGCCGAGTTCTCGATCCTTTCCCTGTAACCTCCCTCACCTGAGATCGGGTCATCGTTCTCGTTGAGTTCTTCCTGGATCAGCTTGAGCTGCTCACGCAGCATTGCCTCACGGTGTGATTTGTTCACCTTTTCAGCAACCTTTTTTGCAAGCTCGATCTGGATATTGATATTCTCCTTCTGCTTTGTAAGCACAAAGAGGAATGTAAGGTAACGTTCGCGGACAGAGACGGTTTCCATAAGGTCCTGTTTGTCTTTGAGCTCGATCGGGATAAAAGGCATCACGTAACCTATGATCTGGTCAACGGAGTCCATCTTTTCGATCGGCCTTACAAACTGTTCAGAGCTCTGGAAGCGATCACTGATCTCATGGATGGTCTTTTTAATATCCTTCCTGATACTTTCCTGCAGATCTTCATCAATATCGCGGATATCAGGAACCGCTTCATATTCTGTGTAGAACATTCCTTCTTTATTCTGCACATAGACAGCTTTCACTCTCTGTATTGACTTTGCAGATACCATGTATCCTTTTTCGGCAGGTTGTACCATCATGACCTTCAAAAGGCTTCCTGTTGTGTACATCGTGTCCTCTGAAAGTTCAGCAGGTTTTGTACCGCTTTTTACAGTCAGCCCGACCGCATATGCAGGACCGCCATCCTTTACTTCATCCAGAAGGAGTTCTCCGGTGGCCTTATCGGCGATAAATTTAGTCTGGCTTCCTGGATATGCCACTGTTTCAAAGAGAGGGGTTACGATATTCTCTTTGTTCTCTCTGTTATCGGTGGTTCTTTGTGTATACATTATTTGTCACTCGTAATTATCGTAAATATTTAGTTCAGTTTTGCCTAACTATAGACAGAAAAAAATTATCTCACTTTTCGCAGGATGCTTACCAGAACATCCATTTCTCTTTCGTCAAGTGAATCTGTCATTCTCTCAATTAACTGCATCAGGGCTTTCTCTTCGGCGCGGGCTATTGTCTGTCCTTTCTCTGTCAGACGTATATAGAACATCCTGCCATCATCGGGAGATCTCTCCCGATACACGCAATCCATTTTTACGAACTTGTTGACCATCTCCGTGATCGTGGGTTTGGAATTACGGGTTATCCTCGCAAGACCGCTGAATGTCACTTTTCCGTGTTCGTCTATAATCTTCAGGTATTCTATCTGCTTCACGCTAATGTCCGACAACTGGCATCCGGAGAAGACCTCAGTAGAGCATTCACTTTTAATCCGCAACAGATTATCAAAAATTACGTACAAATGCTCTCTTTTTTCTTTCATGCTCCCTGTCCGGATAGTTAGTTAGGCCTTCCCTAAATATAAAGGTTTTGCAACTACCTCCTGAAGAAAATTAATTCAAAAA
Source organism: Methanolobus sp. UBA118 (assembly GCA_002508635.1). Lineage (GTDB taxonomy): Archaea > Halobacteriota > Methanosarcinia > Methanosarcinales > Methanosarcinaceae > Methanolobus. Next base: position 1,692 of record DACO01000174.1, read on the forward strand.
TAATATATACAAATACTTATATACAATATATAGGAAGGCTACTTCTGGTATTTTACATATGAAAAATACTTGTCTTTGATTTAAAGAACAGGCTAAAATCTGGAACCAAAGAATAAAAGGGGTGAATGTCCATGGCAATTGAGATTGGTGAGAAAAAAAGTTTTAGTGTCTTTGATCCTTCAATACGTTTTGAACATCGAGAGTTCTATGAAGAAATCGTCAGTGAATTGAATGTTATTATTCCGGTATGTTTTTATGGAGAGGCCATAGCTGTTGCGGTTAGTGAGAATTCAACTGAAAGGGATCAGATCACAGAACTAATGAAAACTGTGGAAAATTTTTCAAGACAATTATTGCAGATCACAAAGAAGCTATTTGATCAATACTATATCGCTAAAGAAGAACAACATGAATCGATTCTTCATACTACTGCCTATAATAAGATCAACACCATTGACAGGAATCTTCTTGAGCGGACTTGCGATGTGAGATGGTGGGCACTGGAAACAGCTTTTAGCGACTGTATTTCATTTTACGAAAATACCAAACAAAACGCGGTATCTATTCTGCAAATTCTGGAGGAATACCCAAATCGGTCTGAAGCTCATGAACCGACAACTACTGAGGGAAAGAATACCGCTCTTTCAATCGTCGATAATCTCAGAAATTTTTCCGGCTTATTAAGAGATGGAGCATTAAAAGACTTTATCGAAAGATTCAAACACCATTGCCTTGAATTTCAGGGTGGGGAAAAAGATCGAAAGGATCTGGAGGATTTTTTGCAGAATCTGGTGGACCTGGATTCCAGGATCTCTTTTGCATGTTATCGGCTGGAAGATATCAAGAATTCCTATACACTTTATCGGGACCTGGTCATTGCCGATTCCGAAGGATATATCATCGCCAATTCTAACAGCCTTAGAAGATCAGAAGTTTTAGGTATAAGAGTAAACGATGAAGATTGGTTTACCAGAGCTTTGAAAACCCATAACGGAACAGAATATATTGCCCAGGATATTTGTCCGTCCAGCGTGGAGGAGCAGCTTTCCCTGGTATATTCGACTGCTGTTCGCGAAGACAGCGATGAGAATGGTAACGTGCTTGGAGCCATGGGCATCTTTTTTGATTTTCAGGGAGAGGCAAAGATCATCCTGGATGAATATATGCCTTTGACCCGGGAAGGCATCATGCAGGATGGCTGTTACTCGATGTTTACCAGCAGTGACGGAAAAATTATTGCCTCAACAGATGAAGACATACTCGAGGTTGGGAAAAGAGCGCATATCCCCAGAAATAACCGTGCCTTAGCTGATGGCGAACAGGTTAATACCTATATGGCTTTTGAAGGAGTCGACTCAGCTATCTTTTCATCCAGAACAGATGGATATCTGGAATATCGCGGGCTTGGCTGGAGTTCGCATGTCATTCTTCCCAAATCTCATATTTTTGCGGACACGGTTCAGGCTGATGAATATGATATCGAATCAAAGGAGTTAATGAATTCCAATATCAATCCGGAGATAAACAAGCAGACCTATGCAAAAATACAGAATGATAAAAATGAAATTCAATTGATATCGCTTAACGGGACCATATATGCCTCAAAAATGGGAAAACGTGGTGAACAGCTGGGACCAATCTTCAAACAGATAACTCAATCCAGCAATTTCATTACGTCGAAAATGGAAGAACTGCTGCAGGAAATGGCAGCCGTCGAACTGCAATTGAATTTAAGGACACTGGAAAACTTTGCCAAGCAGGCAATCGATCTGATTGACAGAAACCTCTTTGAAAGGTCGGCTGATATTCGCTGGTGGTCAACTGATGAATATTTCTGGAAAGCGCTTCTAAATCCATCTGAAAAGGAATTCATGAAAGCAAGCAATCGGTTAAAAGTCATCAATGGCAGTTATACCATGTACAGGAATCTGGTTTTGGCAGATTCGAATGGTATTATCAGGGCCTGTTCTGATACAGAGTTAATGAGTGAACTTGGTGGACTTGATGTGTCAGATCATATCTGGTTCCAGGAAGGAGCCCTTACTTCACGGTCAAATCAATATGTTGTTCAGGACGTCATGAACTCCCCTCTGGAAAAGGATAAGCACCGGTCTCTGATCTATGCCGGCGGCATTCGCGAAAATGGCAACCGTGAAGGTGAAGCTATTGGAGTACTGGGCATCCTGTTCGATTGGGACACTGAAGCAAAAACGATATTGTCAACATGTCTTCCCAAGGACAGGAACGGAGATGTGATCTCCGGCAGTGTTGCTGTTTACGTTAACAGGGATTCTGAAGTAATCGAGACAACAGACGAGGCGGATTTCTCTGTTGGTTCTGTCCTTACTCTTCCGACTGAAGTTTTAGCTCTGCAGTCAGGAGAGAAGGCTTCCGGCATTTTTGAATTCAATGACCAGAAATACATCTATGGCGCATGCTGGACCAAGGGATATAGGGAATATCCGGGACTGAACTGGATTGCCTGCGTCCTCCGGCCTATTTCTACAAACTCCTGAAAAAATAAAAGATCATCAAATGCCAAAACTATTGGCCTTCGCATCACAGTTAAGTAAATGAGATTAAAATCCATCCCAAGGCAACCTTTTGTTAAATAATTCAAACAATGTCGATATCAAAAGAATTCAGAAGAGAGATGACCTCAGGAACCGAGAATTTTGTCTTTTTAAGGAAATTCTCCTTGGGGTCAATATCATAATTCCTTGCATTTCTGAAAGATGTAAAACTTAGGTTGGTGTTTCTGAAAATGCTGTCCTCAAGATCCGAATTTTCAAAACTGGCACCCTTGAGATCTGTGTTCACGAAATCACAGCCATTTATCCGGCAATTGATAAAATCAGTGTTTTCAAGTTTCATGTCCGAGAACATGGAATAGGAAATGAAGGAATCTTCTAATCCGATCGTGAGTATGAAATCATTACATGTTGAAAAATCCAGTCCCATGACCTTGCAGTTTATGAATCTCACATTCTGGAATTTGGTATTGTTCAAATTTACATTTGATAAATTGCAGTTCTTAAAAATACAGTCCACAAACTTTGAATTTTTAAAGGATACGCCTGTAAGGTCAAGACCTTCAAATGTTTCCTCTTCAAATTCTTCATCCTCAAACTCCATAAGCAAAAAAGTGACTGAATTTTATTAATAGCTTTGCGTATTCATTCACATGATGAAAACACTTAAATACATAACGAATAACTATCCTTACTGGAAGTGTGGTGGATCTATGAGAAAAAAAATAATTGTCGTTTCCTTATTAGTGACAATATTATTACTGGGCTCATTAATCGTATCAGCAAGACCTGCATATCTTGCGAATTTCAACGATCAATACGGTACCGAAGACACAAAACTTGATACATGCAATACCTGTCATGTCAATCCTAATGGAGGAGGTACCAGGAACCCTTACGGAATAGCCTATCAGGAAAGTGGCATGGATTTCGCTTCCATTGAAAGCCTGGATTCCGATGAGGACGGCTTTACAAACCTTGAGGAGATCAATTCTCTGACATTCCCGGGAGACCCGGAAGATAATCCCGGAACACAGAATATTGATCCATCCGATGTGACTGTGGTGAATGAAAGCGATCCTGCAGATGAGCAGGTTGCTGAAAACACAAGCGATTCAGTTGACAATAGTTCGGAACAGGAAACCACTGACGAACCTGTAGAAAGTCCGATATCCGAAGAACAGGCTCCGGGATTCGGTGCCATTCTGACAGGACTCGGAGTACTGTCAGCCATTTACTGGTACAGGAAGTAAAAACAAAACTTTATCTTTTAATTTCCTGCATCTTCATTTTCTTTTTCTTATATCTTTAAGCAATTGACTGAGCCTGTCATGGGAATATGTATTAATTACATCATCCTTTGTGAGCCAGCCCCTGCGTGCCTGTCCCACTCCGAACTTCATGAAAGAAAGATTGGATATCGAATGGCTGTCCGTATTGATGCTGAACTTCACACCGGAATCCTTTGCTTTTAGTATCATCCTGTCGTTTAAGTCAAGTCTTTCAGGATGGGCGTTTATCTCCAGAATTTTACCGTTATTGGCTGCGGTCTCAAATATAGTATCAAAATCAGCCTCATATGATTCCCTTTTACCTATCAGCCTGCCGGATGGGTGACCCAGGATATCCATATGTCTGTGCTCGAGTGCGGACACAATCCTTTCAGTCATCTCCTCCTTAGGGGACTTGAATCCCGAATGGACAGAACCCACAACAATATCCAGCCCGGCCAGAATATCATCCGGATAGTCCAGGCTTCCGTCTTTTAGAATATCAACCTCGGCACCTTTGAGAATCCGGATATCATATTCTCCCGCGACCCTGTCTATTTCCTCCCATTGCTGCCTCAGTTCATCGATCTGCATACCACTGGCGATTCTCTGGGACCTTGAATGGTCTGTTATCGCAATATACTCATAAGCCATGTTTTCCGCAGCTTTTACCATCTCCTCAAGACTGTCGCTTCCTTCACTAAAAGTCGTGTGGGTATGCAGATCGCCCCTGATATCGCTGAGCTCTACCGGCACCGGCAGCTCATTCCTTCCTGCAGCAGCAATCTCTCCCCTGTTCTCCCTGAGTTCCGGCGGAATATACTCCAGACCAAGTCTAGAGTAGATACTTTTTTCATCCGCACCCTCGACAATTTTACCGGAATCCTTCCTGAACAAACCGTATTCTGACAGTTTATAACCCTTTGATATGGCAAGGTCCCTCATTGCAATATTATGATCCTTCGAACCTGTAAAATACTGCATTGCTGCCCCGTAACTCTCTGCCGGGACCACCCTCAGGTCAACATGTATCCCACCCCTGAGGATCACTGTACTTCTTGTAAGGCCTCTGGATTCCACCCTTTCGGCATCTTCCATGTTGACAAAAGTCTTCATGACATTTTCGGGATCGCTGGAAATTACCAGCATATCAATATCACCAATTGTTTCCTTCATTCTGCGCAGGGAACCCGCGTAATCGATCTTTTCAAGCTCGCTGTTCTCCTTCATATAGGACAGGACATCCTCCGCCAGGCCCATGGCTTTTCCAAGAAGCATGCGTTCATGACTTTTCTCAAACAGAATGATGGATTTGAGGATATTTTCCTCGGTCTTTTCTCCGAAACCCTCCAGTTCCCGGATCTCATGTTCCTCCACCGCTTCCCGAAGATCTGAGACTGTTTTGATATTCAGCTCCTCAACCAGTTTTTTCACCTTCTTCGGACCAAGACCTCTGATCTCCACCAGCTCACCGGTGCCGCCTGGTGATTCCTCTTTGAGCCTTTCGAACTTTTCAACCCTACCTGTTTCGAGATATTCGATAATGTGATTCGCAATACCGCTTCCTACACCTGGTATCTCCTCGAGTCCCTTTTTTCCACTTTTCCGGTAGATATTCCTTATATCCTCATTCAGATCCTCGATCTTTCTTGCAGCTCTTCTGTAGGCACGGGGCTTCCATTCAACCCCGTTGAACTCGAGAATATCCGCTGCTTCGTTCAAAATATCTGCGATCTCACGGTTGATCATTTAAATTCCTCTTCCATATCCATTATTTCCTTAACTGTCGTGGATTCTGAAGGCCCTTTATCATACCTGATCCTCAAAAACCTCGGGAACCTGAGCGCAAATCCCTTTTCACTGTTGTCCTTCCCGGCAGTATGCGCCGGACTTTTTGTTATCTGCGAACCTAGTACCTCTAAAACTACAGACGGGTCTACGTACAGATCAGGTTCCATTTCCTTACTGATAACTACATTCGCAGGAGCTTTGTCGATAAAATGCTTGTCAAGCAGTGAGTTCATCTCATCAAAATCCTCGTCGGTAAATCCTGTTCCAACCTTTGTAAAAGTTTCAAAGCGGTTCTCATCTTCATTTAATACCGCACACAGGAGTGCACCGAAAGATCCCTGCCTTCGTCCTCTTCCGTAATAACTTCCCACAACCACCAGATCAAAGGTTTCCCTGATACCTTTTGCATATTCTTTTTTCCACTTTACCCATAGCCAGCCCCTTTTGCCGGGCTGGTATATGGATTTTTCAGAAACGGATTTGATGATTATACCTTCAAGTCCTTTATCAACGGTTCTGTCAAAGAATCCCTGTATCTCACCCAGATTGGAACTTATTATCCTGCGTGAGAGTTTTATCCTTTCTGTTTCCTGCAGGTTCTTCTCAAGTAATCTTCTTCTCTCAGAGTACGGAACATTTAACATGGATCTGCCGTCAAGATAAATCAGGTCAAAGCAAAAAACAGCTACTGGTATTTTTTCCATGTATTTTTCTACATTGTGTTTCCTTCTTCTTTGCATAAGTTCCTGAAAGGGCTGTATATTCGAGTCCCGGTATGCAACGATCTCCCCGTCGATGACCATCTTCGGGGATCTGACACTTTCACGAACGGCTTCTATTACATCGGGAAACTGTTCAGAGATATTTTCCAGCCTTCTGGAAAATGCCATGATATCCTTCCCGTCAACATGTATCTGCACCCGCTCACCATCATACTTCTCCTCGGCTGCCATCTCACCCCGGAATTTCCTGTTCAGCTCTTCAATACTATCCACTCTTTTTGCAAGCATCATTTTCACAGGCCTACCGGGTTTTATTGAGAAACTTCCAAGGGAATTGATCCCATGTTCTGCAAGTGATCCGGCAAGCTCACCGATATCCGTGCATATATTGTAGCTATCCTCTATCTTTTTTGCATTCTTCCTGTCGCCTGTAAAGGCAAGTGCCAGAGCTTCAATGAGGAAATGCTCCCCGAATCCGAGTCTTAGCTGCCCAAGGGCTATCCGTACAACATATTTAGCCTCAAGGGATGTGGACTTCTCAAGAAGCTGTGACAGGACAGATACCTTTTCACCCTGACTGCCAGGACCGGAGCTATCCCTTATCCTGACCATCTGCTCAAAAACATCCTGCATGCTCACCGAGCTTCTCTTTCTTTCATCCAGTTCGAAAGCCACATCTCCAAGATCACCAAGCCGGGAAAAAATACCGGATACATCCTCTTCAGGAATATCATATGCAAGGGAGATTGCCCTGATACAGAGCTTTTCCCCGAGTCCGAGATCGATATCCTCGAACTTAGGACCAATATCTCCAAGGGCAAGATAAGCGGCAACCCTGACATCCTCAGGCTCGAGTCCGGTCAAAAAGGATGCCAGAGTTTCAACTATTTGCTTGTGAGAACTTATCTTTTCAATCTTAGAATACAGGTCTGCAAGTTTTCCAAAAGACCCCATGATTTCCCAATCCTGATAGTAATATGAAAGTTCAGACTGAAATAATTTTAGATTGGAATTCAAGAAAAGATAAATACACTAAAATGAATCTGAAAATAGGGGAAATTGAAGGGATAAAAATTACAGGTGGTATGGAATGTCAGCCGGTGATCTGAAAGAAAGTCTTGAAACTCTGTTTGCAGAACAAAACCTTGCAGTTCTTGCAAGCTGTCATGAAAATGAACCATATACCAATCTGGTGGCATTTGCAGCCAGTGATGACCTCAGATATATCTTCTTTGTAACTCCTGTCTCCACAAGAAAATATTCCTATCTCAGTTCCTCCGGGACAGCATCCATGATGATAGATAACAGATCCAATAAGGAAGATGATTTCAAGGATGCAATGGCTGTGAATGCAAACGGTAATGTCATTGTGATTGAGAAAACACATGATGTCATGTCCCTCTACCTTGAAAAGCACCCACATCTCAGGGATTTCATAAAATCTCCCTCTTCAGCCCTTATGAGAATGGAAGTCAGAAGCTATATTATTGCAAGTAGTTTCCAGAACGTCGTGGAGTTGAAAATGAGATGAGAGATTTTGTCATTTCCATGGAAGAAATACGGGAAAATGACGGGAAACTAATCGGCTCAAAGGCATTTTCATTACACACGATCACCGGAGAAGAATTGAAGGTTCCTCCTTTTATCTGCATCACCACGGAAGCCTATGAAAGATATCTTGAATCCACCTCCCTGAAAGGCAGAATAATAATGGAGCTTTCAAGAAAGGATATCAAGGACATGCGCTGGGAGGAGATGTGGGACACATCTCTGAGAATAAGGAATATGTTCCTGAACACACCAATCCCTGAAGAACCTGACCGGGACATACGTGAGCAGTTGATCAAATACTTTTCAGATACACCTGTTGTTGTCAGGTCCTCTGCACCCGGAGAGGATTCAGAAAAAACATCCTTTGCAGGACTTCACGAATCCTATGTTAATGTTCGGGGAATTGATTCCATTATGGAACACATAAGACTGGTATGGGCTTCCCTCTGGTCAGATGCTGCTTTGCTTTACAGGGACGAACTGGGACTTGATATCAAACACAGTAGTATGGCCGTACTTGTCCAGGAACTTGTGGCAGGGGAAGTATCGGGTATTGTTTTTAGCAAGGGTCCTGAGAACAACAACCAGATGGTGATAGAGGCTGTTCATGGTTTGAACAAGGGCCTTGTTGATGGCGATGTGGAACCTGACAGATGGGTGATTGACAGGGAAGAAGCATCCATAATCAAACATTCCGGCCCTTCCTTCCGGGATAAGATAGTACGATTAAAAGAGACCGGTACGGCGCTGGAAAAACTACCTGAGAACTTATCAGATACCATTCCACTGAAAGAAAAGGATGTTCTGGAAATACATTATATTGCCCTTAAACTGGAAAAAAAATTCGGGCTGGCTCAGGATATTGAGTGGACTAAAAGGGATGATGAGATATATGTGCTGCAGTCAAGACCTGTGACAATCTCTCAGAACAGGGAAAAACTCTGGTATCTCTCACTCAGGAGAAACATTGATAATTTACACGCCCTTCGCAAAAAGATTGAGGATAAATTGATCCCTAACATGATAGGTGATGCAAAGGCACTGCAATCCGTAAACCCTGCATTACTTGACGATAATGAGCTTGCAGGGGAGATAATCCGAAGAAAGAAACTGTATGAAGAATGGGATAAACGTTACACCGACGAGTTCATCCCCTTTGCGCATGGTATGAGACTCTTCGGTCAGGTATACAATGATAGGGTTAAACCGTCAAACCCCTACGAGTTCATGGATCTGCTTTCGGGTTCTGAGATGCTGAGTATAAAAAGGAATGAAGGTATCAACAGACTTGCAGGTATACTCAGAAATGATGCTTCTCTCATGGACAAAGCAAAAAATGGGGCTGTTGAGGGAGATTTTGCAGGAGATTTTGAAAAGCTTTTCAGGGATTTTGGTCATTCGGGCATTTTCAGGACCAGGGAAAACCTGCTCAACCACATAATAAAGCTGGCCTCAAATCCTGAAAAGGAAAAGCAAGATCAAAAAGACATCAGTGAGCTGGAAAGGTCTTTTATTTCTGCTTTGGAGAAAGAGGAAAAAAGCTTTGCCGAGGAATTGCTTGAAATCGCACGTATCAGCTACCGCCTGAGAGATGATGACAACATACATCTTGGAAGGATAGAGCATCAGTATCTCCTAAGCCTGAACGAGGCAAAGATGAGAATAGCAGCAAGATCCGACAAACTGGACCCTGCCGATGATCTTGAACTGGAGGAACTTATAAAGGCGCTCATGGACAGTGCATACATTCCAGAAAAGAAAGTGAGGATAAGTAGGGAGAATGTGGTTCTTGATCAAAGAAAAACTGTCAGGCAGATCCAGGGACAGCCGGCAGGAGAGGGTCTGGTTACCGGAAGAGCAAGGGTTATTACCGAAAATGAGGAACTTTTCAACATCAGATCCGGGGAAATCATGGTCTGCGATTCCATTGATCCGAATATGACATTTGTTGTTCCGCTGGTCAGCGGTATAGTTGAGCGCAGAGGTGGAATGCTGATACATGGAGCCATTATTGCACGTGAGTACGGGATTCCCTGTGTAACCGGAATACCTGAAGCAACGAGAATTGTCGCAAACGGAGACGAAGTTACGGTTGACGGCTACCTGGGAATTGTGACCATCAGAAAAAACGAAAGAAAGGAGTATCAATAGTTTTTCTCAAGTCTACAAACCAGAGCCAATTATCCATTTTGTAATAATGCCTACAAGAACCGCGATAGTAAAACTTAGAAATGTGCCTATGAGAATATATTCACTTACCTTTCTGTCAGTTGTGAATCTGAATATGGATTTTGCAGTGACAAGCAAACCTATTGCCTGGTACTGGCTGAGCAGTACAAAGGTCAGGAGAAGGAATCTTTCCAGACGACCGATCCAGAGTCCGGCGTTGGGCAGGCCTTCACCTTCCGTGCCGTCCTTTTCCTGATGCCAGGGCTCTGTGAACTTACCAATGAGAATACCGCTTGGCCAGATAGCTATTGTGTAGGCAACGATTAATATCCATACATTCTCGATGTTAAGTGTTGCAGACCGGAGACCTGTCAGGAGTATTTCAGGACCTGTTATTGCTGACCAGAGTGCGATAATCGTGATCATATGGGCCGTCTGATCCAGAATAAACCACTTCAGATCATCACTGCGGGTTGATTTAAAGCCGTCTATCAGTATATGGGCAACGGTGTAAGCAATAAACAGCCCTGCATAAGCATAATGACCTGAGAACAGATATGCCAGCAGGCCTGCAATAAGGCCGTGAATGTAAAGCCAGTGTGAACGCCACCTGTTTTCAAAACGGTCATCCACCATGGACCGGGTCTGGAACACGAAGTCAGCGAGCAAATGGGACAGGATAAGTCGTGCCAACAAGGATATGTCAAAAGTGTTCAGGTCCATTTTTATCACTCTGTACGAATATACCGGGATACGCAAATAAGCTTTCGTAGTTGTTAAGGAAGGTCTTTATTGTGTCAAAGCCAGCAGCCTTCAGACTCTGTGATACAGAGGACTGGGTCTTTCCCTTCATGGCCGCTATCTCCTCCTGTGTCAGGCCTGAGAGTTTTCCAAGCAATATCTCTTTCTGTATATCCGTCCACCTGCTGGCTGTTAAATCAAAGAATGCACACTGGGATTCGAACATCAGGTTTATTGCAGGGTCAGGACTGGTTATCAGCAGATACTGATCCTTTTCCTTCATCTTGTCCAGGGCTTTTCCGGATAAACGGAAAGCCATGCCGTCTGTTTCTCCGATATTTCCGGATTCAGGAAGATAGTCGATCGAGCCAATACCGATAGATATCCTTACTGACAGGTCCGCTGTTTTCATATCAAAGATACCCAGCTTCAGATAAAGGATCACAGAGACCAGCAGCGCATGCTGCGGGTTAATCACGGCCTGAAAACTGTCGCCTCTGAAAATATCAAAAGGCAGGAGAATATCATCATTTAAATTCAACTCTTTTTCCAGAAACCTGAAGGTCTCATGCATGTATGAAATGACCGCTTTCCTGCAAGCATAATCTATATCGGATGAGCCGACAAGGTCTCCTGTTATAACAGCATACAAAGTATTTCTATTGACCAAAAGCTTCACCTGACCGGATGAATATATATTATATTTAAAGTATTAGTTTTAAAGCTTATTATTATATGAAATAAGTTTTAAAGCTTATAATAATGTATTAGAATCTATTGAACTTATATATTGTGGTTAAAGTGATATGGGTTAAAAAACGGATTATAGTAATTATAGTAATACTAAATCGAATCTATGGACCAATAATTTTGAGCAAAACTAGAAATCCAATGCCTACAGAGTATCTCAAAGGGGAGATATTTTGGATAAACAGGATAAGCCGATTATAGAAGTCTCAAAGAACGGGCCGTATATTGTAAGAGATCTTAAAACGCTTCGCAATTCAAAGGGAGTCTTTATCGAGACAAGTCCGGTTATGGCACTCTGCAGATGTGGGAAATCAAAAAAAATGCCTTTTTGCGACGGTTCACACCTGAAGAGTGATTTCTCAGGGGAAAAGAAAGATGATCGTGTCCCGGACAGAATTGAAACTTTCCATGGGAAGAATATTACCATTCACAGTAACAGGGGAGTATGCAGCCATGCGGCTCACTGTGTCGAGATTCTGCCTTCTGTATTCAGGAAGGGGAAAGAACCGAGAATCGATCCAGACGGTGGCGACGCTGAAGAGATAGCGAAATTGATCAGAATGTGTCCTTCAGGGGCTCTGAGCTATACCATCGGCGACGTACATTACAGGGATTATCCACATGAACCGGAGATATTTGTTTCAAAGGACAGTGCCTATCATGTTGTCGGCGGGATAAAATTAAATGACCCCGATGGTTCAAAACCCAAAACAGAGGATCATTACACACTTTGCAGATGCGGGGCTTCAAAAAATAAGCCATTCTGTGATGGCAGCCACTTTGAAGTCGGCTTCAAAGATCCGAAGAACTGAAGACACTCGATCTAGAAGGCTCCTTTTATACCTGATATGAAGTTATCTGAAATTATATGGACTTCCATGGACAGCACCATTCCTGCAACAGCGGCTATGATAAAGTCAGGTGGAAGACTCTGCGGTTGTACACCTGCAAGCAATAGCAGAGGTATGGCTATCAATGCAAGGTTCATCACTATGGAAAGCGGGCCAAGTATCAGGTTGTGAGAGAAGCCCCTGTGCTTGAATATAACCTTATAGGGCCACCAGAGTATCCTGAATATCCCCCATCTTTTGTAGGAGCTGCTCTCGATATCCAGATCCGGGCTCAGGAAGAATGTTGCAAAAAGATATGCAACGGCAAATGTCATTATTGTATATGTATTCAGGTAACCGGCGATAAGAATTACTTCTTTCAGTGTTGCAAGATACAGAAGTCCTGAAACTGCAACTATCAATACTGCCGTATTGATCATCTCATGTGTTTTTCCGTCTGGCATTTCATCTATCCCCTCAAGATAAATTCAGTTTATATATGCTTTAAATGCTTTTATA